>DATLLF010000067.1:0-10956 GCA_035537955.1 Vicinamibacterales bacterium
CGACCAACTCCATGGTGATGAACGGGACGCCGAGCTCATCTTCGACGGAATAGATCGTGACGATATTCGGGTGGTTCAGCGCGGCGAGGGCCCTGGCTTCGCGTTCCAGCCGGGCTCGGCGTGTGTCGCTGTGCAGCTCGCGAGGGAGGACTTTCAGGGCGATGCGCCGGTTGAGGATCTGGTCCTCGGACAGATACACCTCTCCCATGCCGCCTGAGCCGATCCGCTCCAGGATCGTGTAATGCCCCAGTGTCTGGCCAATCACCCCTTTGCCTCCCGGGTCTGTCGGCGCGATTCTACGTAACGGCTATTCGTGGCGCAATGAAGCCGCCGCCGACGATGAGGCGGCGCGACGCCTGCGGTAGGACGCGCTCAGCCGGCTGGCTCACGGACGACTCGGACCAGAGTGCCCGTCACGGTTCCGGGATGCTGCGGAGTGAGCGTCTGGGCGGAGGTCGGCTGCGATTGTGGGAATGCGGACCCACAGCGCGGACCGGAGGTTAAAATCGGACGGTCGGGGATGTCGACTGAGATAAGACTCGTGGCCGAAACCTGCGGCCGAGGCGCATATCGGTTCGGACCGTTTCATCTGGACGTCCGCGAGCGTCGCCTCTCGCGCGGCTGCGACGTGATCCCATTGCGTCTCAAGGTGTTCGACACGCTTCGGTTGCTCGTCGAGAATGCCGGTCGGCTCGTCACCAAGCAGGAGCTCCTCGACGCGGTGTGGCCCGAGACGACGGTCGAAGAAAACAACCTGAGCCACAACGTATCGGTGCTGCGGAAGGCGCTCGAGGATCGAGCGACGGGTCAGCAGTACATCGAGACCGTGCCTCGAGTAGGTTATCGCTTTGTCGCCCCGGTTGAGGCTGGCGTTCGACCCGGCATACCCACGGCGCCGTCAGCCGAGCAGGCGCGGCAGGAGATCCGGTACTGCACGACCAGCGATGGTGTCCGCCTCGCCTATGCAGCCATCGGCAACGGACCGCCGCTCGTGAAGGCATCGAACTGGCTGACGCATCTGGATTTCGAATGGGGCAGCCCGATCTGGCGCCACTGGTACGCAGCGCTCTCCCTTCACCACCGCCTCGTCCGCTACGACGAGCGGGGCAATGGCATGTCTCAGCGAGACGTGGCCGACCTGAGCTTCGAGACCTGGGTCCGCGATCTCGAGACCATCGTCGACGCGGCGGGCTTGGATCGTTTTCCGCTCCTGGGAATCTCTCGTGGCGGCCCGATCGCGATCGCCTACGCCGTGAAGCATCCCGAGCGCGTGACGCACCTGGTGCTCTACGGAGCCTTCGCGGTTGGAATGAAGCGTGTCGGCACAGCCCAGCAGCTCGAAGCGCGGCGCGCGTTCGTGAGTCTATTGCGGCTTGGGTGGGGACTCAGCAACCCGGCTTTCTGCAGGACGTTCACCTGTCGGTTCATTCCCGAGGCGACGCCGGAGCAGGAGCAATGGTTCGACGAGCTCCAGCGTGTGTCGACGTCGCCGGAAAACGCGGCGCGACTCATGGAGCTCGACGGCGACATCGATGTTCGGCCGCTCTTGTCGCAAGTGCGGACGCCGACGCTCGTCATCCATTGCGATCGCGATCACGCGGTGCTGCCGGAACGGGGTCGCCTGCTCGCGGCCCACATCCCCGGTGCTCGGTACGTCTCGCTGCCGAGCGCCAATCACCTGGTGCTGGAGGAGGAGCCCGCGTGGTCCCTATTCCTCGAGGAGCTGGGTCTATTCCTCAACTGGTAGGCGGCCCCGACGTCTCGCCCACAGCCTGAGTGTGAGAGACTTAACCCCACAATTGACTTGAGTTGACGATGCCATCAGCCCAGACTCCCGTTCGTATGCGCCCATTCCATCTGATCAGCGAGCAGTTGGAACGACCACTCAAGTGAGCTGAGGGGTTAGTCGGCGCCACACGGTTGGGTAACACCCAGACGCGGTCATCCGTGCAGACGTTCGGAGCCCGTGTAACCGAACCCGCGCCAATTACACGTGCTGTGCTCACGGACCCCGCTGGTGTCGGGGGTACCGCACGCTGAGTTGCGATGTCCATTGTCAAATCAGCAGATCCGTTGTGGTACAAGGACGCGGTGTTCTACCAGCTCCACGTCAAGTCGTTCGCCGACAGCGACGGCGACGGCATCGGCGATTTTGTCGGGCTCACGTCGAAGCTGGACTATCTCGAATCGCTCGCGGTGAACTGTCTTTGGCTGCAACCAATGTATCCATCGCCGTTCCGGGACGACGGGTATGACATCTCGGATTACACGGACATCCATCCCTGCTACGGTACGCTGCAGGACTTCCAGACCTTCCTGAACCACGCGCACCAACGCGGACTGCGGGTGATCATCGAACTGGTCTTGAACCACACGTCCGATCAGCACCCGTGGTTTACGGAAGCCCGCAGCTCGAGGGAGAATCCGCGCCGCGATTGGTACGTGTGGAGCGACTCTGACGATCGCTATCGTGGCGTCCGCATCATCTTCCTCGACACCGAGCGCTCGAATTGGGCCTGGGACCCTGTCTCCAGAGCCTACTACTGGCACCGGTTCTTCAGTCATCAACCAGACCTGAACTACGACAACCCGGCCGTTCGTGAGGAAATCTGGAAGGTGATGAAATTCTGGCTCGACCTTGGCGTGGATGGGTTTCGGGTAGACGCGGTCCCGTATCTCGTCGAACGCGAGGGCACGTCCTGCGAGAACCTGCCGGAAACGCACGCTGTACTGAAAGAGTTGCGCAGCCGTGTGGATGCTAACTATTCAGGCAAAGTCCTACTGGCCGAGGCCAACATGTGGCCCGAGGACGTCCGCCCGTATTTTGGCTCGGGTGACGAGTTCCACATGTCGTTTCACTTCCCGGTGATGCCCCGCATGTTCATGGCGCTCCGGCTCGAAGATCGCAAGCCGCTCGTTGACATCATCGAACGGACCCCGAGCATTCCTGACTCCTGCCAGTGGGGCATCTTCCTGCGCAACCACGACGAGCTGACCTTGGAAATGGTGACCGAGGTGGAACGCGAGTACATGTGGGATGAATACGCCCAGGATCCGCAAGCCCGGATCAACCTCGGGATCCGTCGGCGGCTTGCACCGCTGATGGAAGGCGACCGGCGGCGCATCGAGCTGATGAGCGGACTGCTCATGTCCTTGCCGGGAAGCCCGATCCTGTATTACGGCGACGAGATCGGCATGGGCGACAACGTGTACCTGGGCGATCGGAACAGCGTGCGGACGCCGATGCAGTGGAGCGGCGATGTCAATGCCGGTTTTTCGCCTGCCGATCCCGAGCGGCTGTGGCTGCCACTCATCTCGGACGCCGTGTACGGGTATCAGGCCGTCAACGTCCAGTCGCAGCAACGGAACCCTACGTCGCTGCTGAACTGGACGCGGCGGCTGATCGAGGTTCGGCGCTCCACCTCCGTCTTCGGCCGCGGGTCGATCGAGGTCGTGAAGCCCGCCAACCATCGCGTGCTCGCGTTCACGCGGACGCTCGGACGCGAAACAGCGCTGGTGGTCAACAACCTTGCCGGAACCGCGCAGGTCGTGGAGCTGGATCTGTCGCATCTGGCAGGCGCCATCCCGATCGAAATGTTCGGCGGCAGCATCTTTCCACGCATCGGAGGTGAACCGTACATCATGATGATGGGGCCGTACGATTTCTACTGGTTCCGGCTGCGCTGGCTGTAGGACAACTTGGTGATAGTCGACAGATGACACCGTGGAGCAGCTGAGCGCGCTTCCCGATGCGTTACTCCGGCAGCTGATTGCCGTGGGGCAGGTGGACGTTCTCGTCGGCCTGCCGACGCTGAACAATGCCGCGACGGTGGTGGACGTCGTTCGCGCCGTGCACGTGTGTTTCACGCGTGATTTTCCGCGGTTGCGCACCGTCATGATCAACTCCGATGGCGGCTCGACCGACGGAACTCCCGAGCTGATTCGTTCCGCGTCGTTCACCGAGGCGGACATGGTGTTGACGTCGCACCCGCTGCGGACGCTTCATCGCATCGTTGTGCCCTACCACGGCCTGCCGGGAAAGCACACAGCACTGCGCACGGTGTTTGCGGCCGGCGAGCTGACGCAGGCCAAGGTCGTCGTGGTCCTGGATCCGAGCGGTCCGGCGACGACCCCCGGACGTGTCACCGAGATGATCACCCCCATCACGCGCTCCGAGGTGGAGTTTCTCGCACCGTGCCATAGCCGGCATCCCCGCGATGGCGTGCTGGTCACCCAGCTGGTGCGCCCGCTGGTGCGGGCGTTGTACGGCGTCGCCCTCGACGAGCCGCTCGGCCCCGAGTTCTCGTGCTCCGGGCGCTTCGCCTCCCGTTGTCTCGAACGGGACATCTGGGACCATGAGGCGGCACGGTTCGCCATCGACATGTGGTTGCGGACCGAGGCCGTGGCCGAGGGGTTTGCCGTTGGCCAGATCTGGCGCCCGGCTCCGACGGTCGCCGGCGCGCGCACGAGGCTTCGCGAAGCGGTGCAGCAGGTCGTCATGGCTCTGATCGAGAGCCTTCGTGCGCACGACTAGTTCTGGAGGAAGGCGAACGGTGTCGTAGAACTGCGCAGGTGGGGAACCGATCCGAAGGACTCGCCGGACGCGCCAATCTGGGATTACCAGGCCCTGGCTGAGCAAGCCCGTCACGACATCGGCGAGATCAGGCCACTGCTCAAAGAGGTGCTCGAGGCGACCCTGCTCGCGCGCATCGTCGAGGAAACCTCGTCTCTGGAGCTCCGCTCCGACGACGAGCTCTGGGTGAGGACGGTCTATGCGCTTGCCGCGGCGACGCGGCGAGGGCCGACCAGCATCGAGCACCTGGCTGGGATCTTCGTTCCGCTCTATCTATGGCGCGCCGCGGCCTTCATGGCTCATGCGGCGATCGAAACCGACGCGACGGTACGGGAAGAGCTCGAGTCGCTCTGTCAGACTTTCCAACGGCTGAAGCCACTGCTCGTCGACCACTGGTCGGCCGAGGTGTGAGGTCGCCATGATTCAAGAGATTGCCGAAGCGCTCGCCCAGTCGTGGCAGAACTTTGCCACCGCGTTCGTGCTGTTCGTGCCGCGGCTGGTCGCGGCCGGCATCATCTTCGGCGCGGGATTCGTCGTGGCGCTCCTGGCCCGCCGTCTCGTCAGGGGGGGACTCGGGTGGCTGCAGTTCGACCGCCTCGCCACGCGGACCGGGGCGAGCGAGATGCTGCGCCTCGCCGACATGCCCGGCGCCGATGTCCTGATTGCCAAGATCATCTTCTGGATCGTGTGGGTCGGGTTCATCGTCTCGGCCGTGGACACGCTGCAGTTCGGGCCCTTTCAAGGGCTGGTCCAGGAGTTCTTCTCGTTCGTACCCCGAGTCCTGCTCGCCCTGCTGGTGCTCGCACTGGGGTTCCTGGTGGGCAACTTCGTCTGGCGTGCCACGTTGCTCGCGTCGGTCAATGCGGGCCTCCCAGGTGCACGTGTGCTCAGTGGGACGCTGCGGCTCCTGGTGATCGCGATTGCAGTGGTCATGGCGCTCGAACAGTTGGGGTTGGCGACGACGGTCGTGCTGACCGCATTTGCCATCGCCTTCGGCGCGTTGATGCTGGGTTTGGCCATTGCGTTTGGTCTCGGTGGCCGCGATGCCGCGAGGCAGCTGCTCGAGCAGCACCTCCAGGCGCACGAAGCACGGGAACCGGACGCCACGCCTCATCTATGACCTCGTCGGTACTGGCGCGACGCACGGGATGACGCGAAACGGCTCGGCGCCTATACTGCGAAATGTCGTCTTCCCGCTCGAGCGGCTTGCTCCTCCATCCGACCTCCCTCCCCGGGCGCTTCGGCATCGGGGATCTGGGCGTCAGCGCGTTCGAGTTCATCGATCTGCTCACCGCTGCCGGCCAGCGCCTCTGGCAGGTGCTGCCGCTAGGGCCGACCGGCTACGGCAATTCTCCTTACCAGTGCTTCTCTGCCTTCGCGGGCAACCCGCTCCTCATCGCGCTCGACGAGTTGCTCGCAGATGGATGGCTGACCTCGAGCGAGGTCCGCGGCCAGACGAGTTTTGCTGACGGAGACGTCGATTTCCCTGGCGTGCTCGCACACCGCCAGGCGCTCTGGCCACGCCTGCTCGATCGGTTCGATGAGGCGGCTCCCGCCGCCCTGCGCGATCGCTTCGACCGGTTCTGCGGCAGGAATGCGGAATGGCTGGACGAATTCGCGCTCTTCATGGCCGTCAAGGCCTCGCACAACGGCACGGCCTGGACGACGTGGGAGCCAGAGATCGCGCAGCGTGATCCGTCGGCGGTCGCGCGATGGTCGGCCCTCTGCGCCCGAGACGTCCGGATGCACAAGCTGACGCAGTTCCTCTTCTTCGAGCAGTGGCAGCGAGTGCGCGACGCCTGCCGCTCGCGGGACATCGTGATCATGGGCGATCTGCCCATCTTCGTCGCCCATGACAGCGCCGACGTCTGGGCCCGACGCGAGTTGTTCCGGCTCGACTCCAACGGGCGTCCGACCGTGGTCGCCGGCGTGCCCCCGGACTACTTCAGTGCGACCGGACAATTGTGGGGCAACCCTCACTACCGCTGGGATGTCCTCGAACGCACCGGGTACGTCTGGTGGGTCGAGCGCTGCCGCGCCCTTCTCGGCATGGTCGATCGGGTTCGCATCGATCACTTCCGCGGGTTCGAGGCATCGTGGGAAGTCTCGAGCGATGCCACGACGGCGGTCCAAGGCGAGTGGGTCAAGGGACCGGGTGCGTCGCTCTTCGACGTGATGCGATCGGCGCTCGGCGTCGATCGGCTGCCGTTCGTGGCCGAGAACCTCGGTGTGATCACGCCGGAAGTCGAGGCGCTCCGCGAGCGGTTCGAGCTTCCAGGGATGGCGATCCTCCAGTTTGCGTTCGGCACCGACCCGCAGGCGCCCGTGTTCAAGCCACACAACTACCCGCGAAATCGCGTGGTCTACACCGGTACGCACGACAACGACACCACCGTGGGGTGGTGGACCGGCGAGGTCGGACACAGCACGCGGTCGAACACCGACCTCGAGAACGAACGCGAGTCTGCTCGCCGTTATCTCGCCCTCGACGGTCGGGAGGTCAATTGGGAGTTTATCCGGGCGGTGCTGGCGTCGGTCGCGGATACCGCGATCGTTCCGGCACAGGATCTGCTGGGTCTGGGAAGCGAAGCCCGCATGAATCGGCCCGGTACGCTCGCCGGCAACTGGCGCTGGCGGCTCCTGCCCGGACAGTTGACGGCTGACATCGCGCACAGGCTGGCGGTGATGGCCGCAACCTACGAGCGCGTCTGAACTGGATCTCATCTGGACCGTGACAGGTCATTGCGAGCATGGAAAATTCATGCGCTGACGGGTTCCGGCTGAGCCGTGCGCACGCTTGAAGCAATCCGGCTTGAAGCGATCACCAGGAACCGGGTATCGTGAAGCGGGAAGGGGAGTAGCCACGCGGGCCAGTGAAGCCGCGCGGCCGAATCGTCAAGACTGCGCCGGTGTGCGCACGGTTCGGTCGGGTTCTCTCGAATCAGGCGAGACCTTCGCACGAGCGGAGTACGGCTCATGGTGCGAGGGGACTCGCCTTTTCTCATTCCAGATCGACCTGTCCGCGCTCTCGTAGTACGCCTCGCCGACTCACGCCTCCACATCGCCGATCGCCGCCACTCGCGCGCGCCGGCAGGCATGCCCCTGCGCGCCCCTCCGGACCTGTCATCACCGTGGCCGAAGACGTGCGCTCGGCCTGCCCGCTGCGCACAGGGAATCCGGAGGATCGCATGAGCACCTGGGAATTCGTGGTGGACACGCTTGAGTGGCTGGCGATGGTTCCCCTGCTGTTGCTGTTATGGTGGGCGTCGATTGAACGCGCACAGCTCCGCCATCAGTGGCTGAAGCTGCAATTCAAGTTGCCCGAGAAGGGCGCTCCTTACGACTGGTGCGTGGCCGCATCGGTCCTGGCCGGGGGGTTGTGATGCCGCCGTCCGTGGTCGCCGCCGCAACGGCGCCTCCTCAGGCCGCCAACGCCGAGCCGCCGCGCTGGCACTCGCTGTCCGTCGACGACGCGCTCGCCCGGTTCGATGTGGGACGTCAAGGCCTGTCGCGCGCTGAGGCGGCGAAGCGTCTCGAGGTCCACGGCCCGAACGAGCTGCAGTCGGTCGGCCGCGAGTCGGCGTGGCACATCTTCGTCGCGCAGTTCCGGAACGTCCTGATCCTGATCCTGCTCAGCGCCACCGCAGTCTCGGGCTTTCTCGGCCACACGCTCGAGGCCATCGTGATCACGGTCATCGTCCTGCTGGCCGTCCTGCTGGGGTTCATTCAGGAGTACCGCGCCGGACGCGCGCTCGACGCCTTGCGCAGGATGGCGGCGCCCGTCGCGCGCGTGCTTCGTGACGGCGAGGAGACCGTCATCCCCGCGCGGGATCTGGTTCCCGGCGATGTCGTGCTGCTGCGCGCCGGCGATCGCGTTCCCGCCGACACGCGCCTGATGCAGGCGATCAACCTCGCCATCGAGGAAGGCGCCCTCACCGGCGAATCGGCGGCGGTGCAGAAATCGGTCGATCCCTTCGAGGATCCCGGGCTGCCGCTCGGCGACCGGCTGAACCTGAGCTATGCGGGAACGCTGGTCGTGTACGGCCGCGGGCAGGGCGTGGTGGTCGCCACCGGGATGTCGACGGAGTTCGGGAAGATCGCCCGCATGGTGGAATCGGTCGAGGTCGCACGGACGCCGCTGCAGGACAACCTCGATCGCCTGGGCGCCGCGCTGGGCAAGGCGGCCCTCGCAGTGGTGTCACTGGTCGTCGTCATCGGCCTGTTACGCGGACTGCCGGTGATCGAGATGTTCATGTTCGGCGTCGCGCTGGCGGTGGCCGTCGTGCCCGAGGCCCTCCCGGCGGTGGTGACCATCTCGCTCGCCATCGGCGTGCGCCGGATGGTCAAGCGGAATGCGCTGGTGCGCCGCCTCCCGATCGTGGAAACGCTGGGCAGCGCATCGGTCATCTGTTCCGACAAGACCGGCACACTGACGCGGAACGAGCTGACCGTGCGGCTGATTGTCAGCGACGAGGGCCGCTTCGAGGTGACCGGCGCCGGCTACGACGTGGCCGGCGAATTCATCGACGCCGGCCGAAAAGTCGACCCGCCCGAAATCGTGCGTCTCCTGCTGACCGCCGCGGTGCTTGCCTCGGATGCACGGCTGGTCAGCCGGGATGGCCGATCGCACGTGGAAGGCGACCCCACCGAAGGGGCGCTGGTCGTGGCGGCCATCAAGGCCGGCCTGGATCCCGCCGCGGTCAACGACGCCGCGCCGCGCATCGGGGAGATCCCGTTCACGTCCGAGCGCCGGCGTATGACGACGATTCACCAGACGCCGGATGGCGTCGTCGTGGCGTATTCGAAGGGGGCGGCCGAGGAGGTTCTCGCCAGCTGCCGCCTGGCGCGACGCTACGGTCGCGATGAGCTGCTGACCCCGTCGGATCGTGAACGGATCCGCGAGGTCGAGCAGAGCCTGGCCGGCGACGGCCTCCGGGTGCTGGCCGTCGCCTGCAAGACCGGTACTACGGCCGCGGACGCGGAGTCGGACATGACCCTGCTGGGCCTGGTCGCGATGATGGACCCGCCGCGGCCGGAAGCGCGCGCGGCGGTAGGGACGAGCGGGGCGGCAGGCATCCGCGTCGTGATGATCACCGGCGATCATCCGCTGACGGCCCGGACCATCGCCCGCGAAGTCGGCCTGCTCGACGACCGCCGGGTGATCTCCGGTCGCGAGCTGGAATCGATGAGCGATGCCGAGCTCGAACGCGGCGTGACCGACATCGCCGTCTACGCGCGCGTGTCGCCCGCCGACAAACTCCGCGTGGTCAAGGCCTGGCAGAGCCGCGGTGAAGTGGTGGCGATGACCGGAGACGGGGTCAACGATGCGCCAGCGCTGAAGAAGGCCGACGTCGGGATCGCGATGGGCATTGCCGGCACCGACGTGAGCAAGGAGGCCGCGGGCATGATGCTGCTCGACGACAACTTCGCGACCATCGTCGCAGCCGTCGAGGAAGGCCGCATCGTCTTCGGCAACATCAAGAAGTACCTGATGTACTTGCTGTCGTGCAATGTCGGCGAGATCGTGCTGCTGGCCGGCTCCGTCGTCGCCGGACTGCCCCTGCCGCTGACCGCGGTGCAGATTCTGTACGTGAACCTGGCCACCGACGGACTGCCCGCGCTGGCACTGGCCGTCGATCCTCCCGAAGGAGACTTGATGCGGCGGCCGCCACGAGACCCGCGTGTCGGCATCTTTACCCGGCCGGTCGTGGCCGTCCTGCTGGTCGCCGGGCTGTGGTCGGCCGCAGTGAATCTCGTGATCTTCATCTCCCTGCTCCGAGCCGGCCGGCCGCTGCCGGAGGTGATGGCCATCACGTTCATCGCGCTCGTACTGATCCAGTTCTTCAACGCATACAACTGCCGCTCGGACCGGCTCTCGGCGTTCCAGTCTCCGTTCGCCAACCGGTGGCTGAACATGGCCGTGGCATGGGAGATGGTGCTGCTCGTGGCGATCGTCTACACACCGTTCCTGCAGGGGCCGTTCGCCACCTACAGCCTGTCGTCGGGCGACTGGTTCCTCGCCGCTGCCGGTGCCTTCACGGTTGTGCCGGCGGTGGAGACGGTGAAGTGGATGGCGCGACGGGGCTGGTTCGGCGCTCTCAGATGACGCCGCTACCGGGAATCACAGAATTCCGGAGCCGTGCACGAGCGACGGGACGGAGCTGCGCATAGACGAGCGGAGTCACCGCGTCGAGCGCCGGCGGCTCCCAGGAGTGGAATTTCGCCAATCGGTCCGTCTATTCGCCCAAGCGTGTGTGAAAGCCCTAGCGTCAGATCTCGGGTCGATGTATAAGGTCCGGCATTCCCGATATCCATGACCCGCTCGGGCACTCGCAGGTGGTGTGAGATGGCGAAACTCCATATCAGTCAGGACGACACGGGGT
>DATLLF010000068.1:0-40469 GCA_035537955.1 Vicinamibacterales bacterium
TCGATGACCCGCGCGTCGGCAGGAGCTTCGATGGACGCGCCGACAGCTTCGATCAGTCCATTACGTATGACCAGGGTGCCAGAGGCGATCGGCGCTCCCGACACCGTGACGATCTTCGCGCCTTTGATGGCGTAGACGTTCGGCGCATCGGCGCTCGCACCAACGGCCAGCGCTGTGGCAATCGCGAGTGCGCCCGCACTCAATCTGAAGGTCGGTTTCATCGTGTGTCTCCGAATCACGTCCAAAACTCACAATCCCAATCAAAAATCCGGAAGCCGGAAGCCGGAAGCCGGAAGCCCGAAGCCGGAAGCCGGAAGCCGAAGGCCGAAGGCCGGAAGCCGCTACTGTCGCGCGATGTACTTCCGGTACAACGCCTCGTGCTTGTTGTCGGTCCCGACGTCCTTGCCTTCGATGACGATGTGGGTGACCTGACTGCGGACTTCCAGCGGATCCCCCGTGGAAATGAACAGGTTGGCGTCCTTGCCTGGTTCGAGGCTGCCGACGCGATTCGCGATGCCGAGGATCTGCGCGGCATCGATCGTGAGCGCCTTGATGGCCGTGTCGCGATCGAGCCCCCACGCGACCGAAATCCCGGCCTGGAAGGGCACCAGCCGCACGTTCTGGTTGTCACCCGACGAGAATGCGAACTTGACACCCGCGCGCGCCAGTTCCCCCGCGAGCTGGTACGTCGATGCGTGGAAGCTGTCTTCGCGCGACGGCATCGCGAGCACGTTGCCGAGGATGACGGGAATGTTCTTGTCCTTCAGCGCCTGCGCCGCGTAGTTCGATTCGATCGCGCCGCTCAGCACGATGTTCACGTTCGCGCGTTCGGCGAAGGCCACCGCGTCCTTGATGTCCTGCTCGCGCGCCACGTTGACCAGCAGCGGAAGTTTGCGCTCCACGACGGGAACGAGTGCTTCGAGCTCCCAGTTCCTCGCCCTGTTCGCACCGGCCTTCGCATACGCGCGCGCCTGATCGAAAACACGAATCACCTCGTCGAGCCGGCGGTCGCGCTCGCGGCGGATGTCGTCGTAAGTGCGTTCAGCCGCTTCGCCACCGCCACGACCTCCGCGTCCGCCGCCACCGCCGCGACCGCCTCCGCCGCCGCCGAGCGCGGGAAAGTTGAACGCGATTCCCGCGTTGGGCCGGAGCGTTGCTTCTTCCCACGTCCAGCCGTCGAGGTTCATCACCGCGAGCTCGCCGGACATGATGCCCCCGGTCGGCGCGACGCCGACCGTTGTGACTCCCGTACCGCGCGCGACCGGAATGGTGTCGCTTTCAGAGTGATAGGCGACGCGCGTCCTCAGCTGCTGGCTCCAGTCGAGCATCTCACTGACGTCGTCGTAGCCGCGCACGCCGTCCTCACCGATGCCGATCGTCGTTCGCGCATTGATGAAGCCGGGATAGACGTGGCCTCCGTTGGCATCGATGACCGTGGCGCCCTGCGGCACCGTCACGTTCGCGCCGACCGCCTCGATGCGGCCGCCGC
This sequence comes from Vicinamibacterales bacterium, assembly GCA_035537955.1. Lineage (GTDB taxonomy): Bacteria > Acidobacteriota > Vicinamibacteria > Vicinamibacterales > 2-12-FULL-66-21 > JACDCA01. Next base: position 1,490 of record DATLLF010000068.1, read on the forward strand.
GAATGACGAGCGTGCCCTTGTCGATGGCCGCCGACGTCACCGGGAAGATCCGCGCGTTGGTGATGGCGAGGATGGTTCCGGATGCCTGCGCGGCCTGCCGTGGCTCGGCCGCTCCTGTTGTTCCAGTCACCGGACTCGAGTTCGGCGTCCCGTTGTTGCGCGCGGCTCCCGATTCCGAGGCGTCCCCGCCGTCCTGCGAGCTCGGTGGCGTCGTGCCGCGTCCACCCCGCTCGGCCGCCGCGAGCGCCGCTTTCTCCTTCTGGAGCTCGGTGATGCGGGTTTCGTCGACCTTGCGGTCGTAATACAGCCTGCCGTCGATGTACACGCGATCCGCCGTGGTATACGAGCTGAGCGGATGGTGGGTCCACACGGCAATGTCGGCGTCCTTTCCAACCTCCAGTGACCCGACGCGGTTGTCGATCCGCAGCTGCTTCGCCGGATTGATCGTGACGAGCGCCAGGGCTTCGTCCTCGTTCAGGCCGCCCCATCGCATCGTCTTGCCAGCCTCGGTGTTCAGGCGGCGCGCATGCTCGGCGCTGTCGGAGTTGATCGAAACGAGCACGCCCTTGCGCACCATGATCGCCGCATTGTGCGGGATCGCGTCGTCAGCTTCGATCTTGTAACCCCACCAATCGGCGAACGTGGAGGCACCTGCTCCGTGCGCGGCGATTTCCTTCGCCACCTTGTAGCCTTCGAGCACGTGCTGGAAGGTCGCGATCTTGAACCCCATTTCCTCGGCGAGGCGGATCAGCATCAGGATCTCGTCGGCGCGATAGCAGTGCGCGTGAACGAGACGCTTGCCCTCGAGGATCTCGACCAGCGCCTCGAGTTGAAGGTCGCGCCGCGGCGGCATCGCCTCGGGATTCCCGCCCCTGGCAGCGTCGTAGTCCTTCCACGCCTTCTGATAGGCCTTGGCCCTCGTAAAGGCGTCACGGATCACGTACTCCACGCCCATGCGGGTTAGTGGGTACCGTCGCGGTCCGGTGACCTGCCCGGTCCGGATGTCCTTCGGATTCTCGCCGAGCGCGAACTTGATCCCGGGCATGGCTCCTTCGAACAGGAGCTCCTCTGCCTTCTTCGCCCCCCAGCGCAGCTTGATGACCGCGTTCTTTCCGCCGATCGGGTTCGCGCTGCCGTGGAGAACGTTCGCCGTCGTCAGGCCGCCGCCGAGATCGCGATAGATATTGATGTCGGTAGGGTCGAGCACGTCCTGCATGCCGACCATCGAGCTGACGGTTGTTCCCCCCTCGTTGATGGAATCGTTTGCTATATGCGAGTGGGCATCGATGATGCCGGGCGTGACGTGCTTGCCGGTAACATCCACCACCTGCGCATCCGAAGGCACCGTGACATTCGCACCGACGGCCGCGATCTTTCCGTCGCGGATCAGCACGGTGGCGTTCTGGATGGTGCCCTTCGTGACGGTATAGACCGTGCCGCCGCGCAGCGCGATCACGCGCGCCTGCGCCGCCTGGCCGTCCACTCTGGCCGTCGAGGGAAGCCACATCGCGGCCGCGACCGCCAGGGTGAGCAAAGAGATCGATCGTCGTTTCACCACAGCCCTCCAAAAAAATATCGGCTGATCGGTCGATCGGTCGATCGGTCGATCGCCATCGATCGATCAGCCGATCAGCCGATCGATCGATCCGCTGATCTGCCGTGCCCGATCAGCGGAGAGTCTACCGCGACGACAGCGGAAAAAGGTAGGCTTCGGCGCTGAACATGGCACGACGATCGTTCCTGCCGAACGCCGGCGCATTCGCGGTGTTCGCTGTCGCCGCGGTCTGGACGATGGCGCGAGTTGGCGGTCAGGGTGACACAGCGATTCCGGGCAGTCACGCCGGCGACAACGTCGCCGGGTTGTGGAATGTCTGGTGGTTCACGTATGCGGTCGATCACGGTGCGGAGATCTACCGCACGCCGATGCTTTTGGCGCCCTATGGGACGCAACTGAGTCTGCATACGCACGCGACGATGCATTCCCTGCTCGCGTGGCCCTGGATCCGCATATTCGGCATCGTCGCGAGCCACAACGTGGCCATTACCTGCGGTCTCGCGCTGAATGGGATCGTGACGTATCTTCTCTCGCGCGCGGTGCTCGCAGGAATGACCGGCGTGAAGGCCGTTTCGCATACCCTGCCGTCGATCGTCGCCGGACTGCTGTTTGCGTTCTCCGCATTCGTGCAGGGCCGCGTGGCCGGACACATCAATCTCGTTCACGCCTGGGTTCTCCCGCTGTTTGCGCTGGCGCTCTTGCAATTGCAACGGAAGCCTGGAACGGCGCGCGCGGGGCTGGTGGGCGCGACTGGCGCGCTCGTCGTCTACACGGATTACTACTACGCTGTGTATGCCGCGATCCTGTCCGTTCTGTGGATTGCGAACAGCGCCTTTCGGGCGACGGTCGCCTGGAAGACGCCTGTCTTTCCTACGTTCAGGCGCGTGCTCGCCGCACTCATCCTGCTGAGCGTTGTCTTTGCCGCGGTGATCGCATCGACGCAAGGCCTCGCTGTCGATCTCGGCCCGTTGAAACTCTCCATGCGCGGCGTCCGGAATCCGCTCACCGTGTTCTGGATCCTGCTGGCGCTGTGGATCGTCTGCCGTTTCCCCTTCCAACTCTCGATTCGCCCTTCGATCGGCCCGGCTACGGGTGGATTGCGGTCCGCGCTCGTGAGCACCGCTGTTCTGCTCGTATCCACGGCGCCCTTGTGGATCGCACTCGCCGGAGTCATCGCGCAGGGCGACTACAGCACGCAACGGGTTCTGTGGCGGAGCTCGCCAGCCGGTGCCGATGCCCTGACGTTGCTCCTCGGGCATCCGGAACACCTCGTCAGCGGAGCTTGGACCACGTCGGCGTACGGCGCACTCGGGATCGACCGCATGGAACAGAGCCTGTGGCTCGGCATCGCCCCCCTGCTCCTCATCATCCTGACCCGTCGTGCGTGGTGGCACCTCCCCGCGGCGCGCGTCTGGATGCTTACAGGGATCCTGTTTCTGCTACTGGCCCTCGGGCCCTTCCTTCGCGTAGGTGGATACGACACCGCATTGCCGTTACCGCAGGCGCTTCTGCGTTACATGCCGGGGTTCTCCAACGCGAGGATTCCCGGACGCGCCGTCGTCGTGGTGAGCCTTTCGGTCGCCATGCTGACCTCGTTCGCGATCGCACACCTGCAGAAGAGCCGGCCATGGACAGCTTTCGCGGCGGCAGCGTTACTGATCCTCGAAACGCTGCCCGCGCCAGCCGGCGTTTACGCCCTTCCTGCGCGCGACGCCGTCGATGAGGCAGTGCGCCAATCGCAAGGCGCAGCCGCCGTGGCGGAACTGCCGCTCGGCCTCAGAGATGGATTTGGCCAGAGCGGTGAATTCGACCATCGCGCGCTCGTCCACCAGATCTGGCACGAGCATGCACTCGCAGGGGGCTTCGTCGCGCGGCTGCCATCAAGTGCGAAGCAGCGTTATCTCGAGGCCCCGCTTCTGACGAACCTGGTCGACATCTCGACGCCGGCGAACCAGGGCATCCAGTTGCGCGAGACTGCGGCGCGCGAAGCCTCGGCGCTCGGAATCGCATTCCTGATCGTGAACCGGGATACGTTTGTCGGAGATCGACTGCCACGATCCGATCTCGAGCGCGCCGGCTTTCTTCTGGCCGAGACCGCGGGACCGCGCGAGCTCTACGTTGCCGCCGCTGCCGAGCGCCGGCACCCGTAGGTGTGTTAATTTCCACCAGCAAGTCCGTGGTTTCTGCGCATTCCGGGAGGGAAGCATGCGTGCCACTCGTCATTGTGTAATCGCGATGATCGCCGTTCTGGCGCTCGCTGCGCCGACGGTCCAGACCGCAGCGCCGCAGCCGGCCAAGCCGCTGTACCAGCGCTTCTTGAGCAACGCGAATCCGCTCGAGCTCGTCGCGGCGAAGAAAGTGGATCGCGTCGCCTGGACGGTCTACGAGGAAGGCAAGCGCAACGCCTACACCGCGGTCGCCCCCGCGTTCACTCCCGTGCGCCTCACGAGTTTCTCGGAAGACAACGGCACTGAAATCTCGCAGATCCGCATCTCCGACGACGGAAGCACCGTGGTGTTCTGTCGCGGCACGGTGCCAAATCGTGCGGGGTGGGTGGCCAACGCGTCTGCCGATCCCGGCGGTGCCGAGCGCGCCATCTGGGCGGTGAAGACGGCTGGCGGTCCCGCCTGGCGCGTGGCCGAGGGCACTGCGCCGGAGCTTGCGCCTGATGGCAGCTCGGTGCTGTTCGTGAAAGAAGGAGAGATCCATCGCGCGAAGATCTCGCGCGCCAGGTTGCTGAACCCGATCGACCGCGGCGAAAAGCCGTTCATCCGCAACTGGGGCGTGCAGAGCGCGCCCCGCTGGTCGCCGGACGGTCGCAAGGTCGCGTTCGTCTCCACCCGCCAGGATCACAGTTTCATCGCCGTCTACGACCTCGCCACCCGGGCGATCGATTACATGTCCCCCAGCGTCGACTTCGACAGCAATCCGATGTGGACCGCCGACAGCCGCAGCATCGTCTTCACGCGCCGGCCGGGATTGCCGTTCGGGCAGCAGGGCCAGGAAGGCGGCGGCGGCATCGGCATTCCGAATGGGCCAGCGTTCAACCCGAACCAGGGACGCGGCGGCCGCGGTCAGGGCGCGCCGGACGCAGAGGCGCAGGCGGCGGCGCAGGCGGCGCAGCAAGCGGCGGCAAAGATCCCCGGGCTCACGCGCGCGACGTTCCGCGGCGGCTACACGCTGTCGATGTGGAAGGCGGACGTCACAACGACAGAAGCGGAGGAGGTCTGGCACAACGAGCCGAACGACAGGCTGATCACCAACATCAGCAATCCGCGGCTCGCGGGTAACCACGTCGTCTTTCCGCTGAACGTCGGCGGTGGCCGAGGCGGCGGTCGTGGACGTGGTCAGCAGGAGCCGGCGGCGGAGGAGCAGCCCGCACGACCTGTCGACGAGTGGGATCGCTATTACTCCGTGAACATCTCGACGAAAAATTCGAAGCCGTTGTTACTCACGACCACTGACGGCCTCATCGAGGATGAAACGTCCGTTGAGATCTCATCCGACGGCAAGACCTTCTACTACTGCACGAACGCCAAGGACATCGATCGCCGCCACATCTGGGCGGTGCCAGTCGCGGGCGGCACGCCGTGGCAGGTCACATCAGGCGCCGGCATCGAGACCTCGCCTACGCCGCTCGCCTCGGGAAAAATGCTCGCGACACAGAGCGCTGACTGGAAGCGGCCGCAGTCGATCGGCGTCTGGAAACTGGCAGGCACAACGACGCTGGAGGCGCAGAACTGGGTATTCCCCACGAATGCGCACCTGAAGAACTTCCCGATGGACCTGCACGTGCAGCCGACCGCCGTCACGACGAAGGCCGCGGACGGACGCGAGGTCTACAACCAGCTGTTCCTCCCGACCGATCTGAAGCCGGGAGAGAAACGGCCGGCGATCATCTTCGTGCACGGCGGCCCGGTGAGGCAGATGCTGCTGGGCTATCACTACATGCACTTCTACCACTGGGCCTACGGGATCAATGAGTGGCTGGCGAGCAAGGGGTATGTGGTGATGTCGGTCAATTACCGCAGCGGCATCGGCTACGGGCGCTCGTTCCGGCAGGCGCCGAACACCGGCGCACGCGGCAACTCCGAGTACCAGGACGTTCTCGCCGGAGGAAAGTACCTGCAGTCGCACCCGAACGTCGATCCGGATCGGATCGGCATCTGGGGTCTCTCGTACGGCGGCGTGCTGACCGCGCAGGCGCTGGCGCGAAACTCCGACATCTTCAAGATGGGCGTCGATCTCGCCGGCGTGCACCTGTGGGGCAGCTCGCTCGATCCCGAATCGGTGTCGTTCAAGTCGTCCGCCATCGGCGCCATCGATGGCTGGAAATCACCGGTGCTGCTCGTGCACGGCGATGACGACCGCAACGTCGCGTTTCAGCAGACGACCGGGCTCGTGCAGCTGCTGCGTCCGCGAAACGTGGAGTACGAGCTCATCGTCTTCCCCGACGACACCCACGAGTCGATGCTCCACTCGCGCTGGATCTACACACTGGAGCGCATGGAGAAGTTCATCGACAAGCACCTCGGCGGGGCCAAGCGGATTACGACGCAATAAGTCGATTGCGGATTGCTGATTGCGGAGTGCGGATCGACGGATTGTTGATTGGTGATTGGGACTGTTGATTGCGGGGTTTTTGCTAATTGCTGATTGAGGATTGTTGATCGATTGCGGATTGTGGAACGAGTGCTGATCGCCGATCGTCCATTGTGGCAATACGGCACCGATCGGCAACCCGCAATCGATCGGCAACCCGCAATCGACAATCAACGACCAATCAGCAATCAACACTGCCAATCGCCAATCAACAATCCGTCGATCGGCAGTCCGCAGTCCGCAGTCCGCAATCGTCAGATTGTCAGCACAACCTTGCCGATATTGGCGCGCGATTGAATGAACCTGTGGGCGTCTGCGGCTCGCTCGAGCGGAAACGTTTTCGCGACGACGGGTTGCAGACGGCCGGCGCGCAGCTCGGAGAGCAGCATGTGCATGAGCGGCGCGAGCTGCGCGTGTTCCTCCCAGAGATGCCCGGCGTGCAATCCGAATACGCCGCGGTTGCGATTGATCAATGACAGCGGATCGAACGTCGGAGTAGCTCGCCACGCGCGGAGTGCGTGCCACCAGCTGCGCTTCTCGCCCGGCGCCGCGGCCGACAGCCCGAACATGATCAGCCGTCCGAGGGGAGCGAGCATTCGGTAGCTTTTCATGAAGCTCGATCCGCCGATCGGGTCCAGAACGACATCGACGCCGCGCCCGCGCGTGATCTTGCGCACCTCGTCGGGAACGTTCGCATGGGTGTAGTCGATGATGTGATCCACGCCGAAGGATCGCAGGGCAGCATGCTTCAAGGGTGACGCGGTGCCTATGACCCTGGCGCGTCGCAGCCGTGCGAGTTGCGTTGCCGCAATGCCCACACCGCCCCCCGCGTTGTGGATGAGCACGGTTTCTCCGGCGGTCAGTGCGGCCATGCGATAGAGCGCGATGGCGGCCGTCAGATAGGTGACCGGAATCGAAGCGGCTTCCGAGTCGCTCAATTCCTCGGGCGCGCGAGAACACTGGGTTGCCGGCACGGAGACCACGTCGGAGTAGCCGCCGAACTTCGTGAGCGCGATGACGCGGTCCCCCGGAGAGAACCCGGTCACTCCGCTGCCGACCGCGTCGATTCGTCCGGCTACCTCATAGCCGACGACCATCGGGGGTTTGGGGGCGTCTGGATAGAGACCGAGCCGTGCGAGGACGTCAGCGAAGTTGACACCGGCGGCGCGGACGCGGACCCGCAGCTCGCCGGCCGCCGGATCAGGATCCGGCCCCTCCCGCATCGAGAACACTTCGGGCGGGCCATGACGCGTGATGACCGCCTGGCGCATGGCGCATTGTAGCTTCCGCCTTCAGGCGGTGCGCTACCTACCGAAGAGCGTCGCGAGCAGCGCTTTCTGGCTGTGCAGCCGGTTCTCCGATTGATCGAACACGACCGATGCCGGCGAATCGATCACCTGATCGGTGACTTCGTCGCCGCGGTGCGCGGGGAGACAGTGCATGAACAGCGCACCGGGGGACGCCTGCGCCATCAATGCGGCGTTCACCTGGAAGGGCGCGAACACTTTCTTTCGCATGTCCGTCTCCGACTCCTGCCCCATCGAGGCCCACACGTCGGTGTAGACCGCATCGGCGCCGGAGACCGCCAGCACCGGGTCCGTTGTGGATGTGAGGGTGGCGCCATACCGTGCCGCGTGCGAAATGCGTGCGGCGGCCTCCGCCGGCAGCTCGAATCCGGCGGGTGTTGCAATGCGAACGTGTGCGCCCAACATGACGGCGGCCTGCGCGAGCGAGTTCGCGACGTTGTTGCCGTCGCCGACGAATGCGATCGTCCGGCCGCGCAGCGTGCCCCAGCGCTCGATCAGGGTGAGGCAATCGGCGAGCGCCTGGCAGGGGTGTTCCTCGTCGGTGAGCGCGTTGACGACCTTCAGCCCGGGCGCTGCCTTGGCGAACGTCTGCAGACGGCTCTGCGCAAACGTGCGGAGTACCACGCCGGCCACCCAGCGCTCCAGGTTGCGCGCGACATCCGCGATCGTTTCGCGACCGCCCAGCACGACGTCAGCGGGTGGCTCGATCACCTCTCCGCCAAGCTCGCGGACCGCGATCATGAAGGTGGACCGCGTGCGCAGAGACGGTTTTTCGAAGAGCAGCGCGACGTGCAGGCCTTCCAGCGGTCTGGCGTGCGGGCGTCGGATTGCGCGCGCGCTCTTCATGCTCGCGGCAAGCTCCAGGCAACTCTCGAGCTGCGGAGGATCGAAGTCCAGCACCGACAAGAATTGATCGGGCAGCTCGGCCATCGACGATTTTGCGATTCGCGCCACTCTACTCATTTCCTTCTCCGGTTACGTTCTGTACTCGGCGTTGATGCGGACGTACTCCGCACTGAGATCGCACGTCCACATGTGCGAGGTCCCGTTGCCACGCGTGCCGAGATCCACTTCGACGTCGATCTCCTCGCGCTTGAGGTATTCCGCGGCCTCCGCCGCGCGCTCGTCATGTGGAACGCCGTCACGAAACAGCTCCACCGGCCCGATGCGAACGGCCGACTGCTCGAGCACGAATGCGGATCCCGAGCGCCCCATGACGGCCACCAGCCGCCCCCAGTTGGGATCCCCGCCGTTGATGGCGGTCTTCACCAGCGGCGAGTTGGCGATCGCACGCGCGGTCTGCCGCGCTTCATCGTTGGAGGCGGCGCCCACCACGCGGACCGTGACGAGCCGCGTCGCGCCTTCACCGCCGCGCACGATGCCGATGGCGAGCGGCTCGCAGACGCGCGTCAATGCGTCGACCAGTGCGGCGAAATCCCTTTCTCCGAGCGCCACACCCGACGCGCCGTTGGCCAGAACGGCGACGCAATCGTTCGTCGAACACTCGCCGTCCACGGAGATGGCGTTGAACGTCTCGTCACACGCGGCCTTGAGCGCGCGCTGCAGGAGCCTGGGCGCTACCGCTGCATCGAGTGTCACGAAGCCGAGCATCGTTGCCATTCGCGGCTCGATCATCCCCGACCCTTTCGCGATCCCGCCCATGCGAAACGTACCCGCATCTGCATGGACCTCGAACGCCGCTTCCTTCGGGAACGGATCCGTCGTCATGATGGCGCGTGCGGCCGACGGACCGCCGCCGCGTGAGAGAGAACGGACGGCCTCGTCGATGCCACGCGTCACGTTTGTCATCGGCAGCTTCACGCCGATGACGCCAGTGGAAGCGACCATGATCTCGGTGGCTTCGACACCGAGCGCCAGCGAGGTCATCGCTGCCATCGCGCGCGCGTGCTCCAGACCGTCATCACCCGTGCACGCGTTCGCGCAGCCGCTGTTGACGACGATCGCGCGCATGCGGCCGGCGCCCGCCTGCAGGTTCTCGCGCGACACGAGAATCGGCGCGGCCTGCGCACGGTTGGTCGTGAACACGGCGGCCGCGGTCGCCGGCACGTCGGAGGCGATCACCGCGAGGTCCGGCTTGCCGTTCGACTTGATCCCGCAGGCGATACCGGCTGCGCGAAAGCCGGCGGGCGCGGCGACACTGCCGTCCACCTTCTCGTAGACAGCACGCATTAGGCCGGGACTTCCTCGCGCAGTTCGATCATCCCCTTACGTGCGACCTGGAGGCCTGGACGTTCGAGCTGCAGGCGCTCGATGTTCGGCCGGCGTCCAGCCACAGCGCGGCCGCCGTAGATCAGTGCCGCCGGCTGTTCCGGGCGAATGGAGACACCGCTGCGCAGCGGCAGCGTGACCGCGTACTGCCCGCACGTGCGGAACTGCGCGCACGAGCGGCAATCGCGCTCGATCTTCTCGGGCACCCACATGTGGGGCACGATCGTGAAGCCGAGGCGGACGAAATGCGACGGCTCGTGCGTCAAGGCGCACAGTGTCGAATAGCCCTTTTCCGCTCCCGTAGAGGCGAGCTGAGCCACCAGCCGCGGACCGATCTGATGCCCGCGCGAATGCTGATCGACGACCAGCGACCGGACCTCCGCCACGTCTGCGCTGAGCGGTGCGAGCTCGGCGCAGCCGATGACCCGGCGCTCCACCTCCGCGACGAGAAATCGTGCGGCGTTGGTGGTCACGTCCTCGATCGAGCGGGGTAGAAGATGGCCCGTCTCCAGGTTGTCAACGATCAATTGATGCATCGCCGCTGCGTCGAGCGCATCCGCCTGTCGGAATGTCACGTTCATGCCTGGGCTCCCTTCGTACCGGCGATGATCGCCTCTTCGAGGACCGCGAGTCCTTCGTCGATCTCGCTCGTCGTGATCACGTACGGTGGCAAGAGGCGGACGACGGTGTCCGACGTGCGGTTGATCAGCAACCCGCGCTCGAGCGCAGCCTGCACGACCCCAGCCGCTGGCCGATCGAGCTCGATGCCCCAGATCAGCCCTGCTCCGCGGACATCTCTCACGGTCTTCAGCCTCGACGCCATGGCGCGAAGCGCGGATTCCGTGTGACGGCCCACGGCCGCGACGTGCTCGAGGAGCCCGTTCTTCATCAGCTCGTCGAGGAATACGAGCGCCGCGCGGCAGGCGAGCAGGTTGCCGCCGTACGTGCTCCCGTGATCGCCGAAGCCCGCCGCGCCCGCGACGCGCTCCGAGAAAAGCGCCGCCGCGATCGGAACACCGGCCCCGAGCGCCTTTCCGACTGCCATCAAGTCCGGCTTCATGCCAATGGCGGATGAATAGAACGCACGGCCGGTTCGGCCCAGACCGCACTGCACTTCGTCGGCAATGAGCAGCGCATCCGTCCGCCTGCAGCTCTCCCAGATCGCATCCGCCATCCGCTGTGATATCGGTCGAACGCCACCTTCACCTTGAATCGGTTCGACGATGATCGCGGCGGTGTCGCTGGTGACAGCCGCCTGCAGCGCCGCCGGATCGTCCGCCGGTACGAAGATCACGTCGCCGAGCAGCGGCGCGAACGGGGCTCGGTAGTGGTCCTCCCACGTCACCGACAGTGCGCCCATGGTGCGGCCATGAAACGAGTGCTCGAACGCAACGAACCTGGCGCGCGGAGTGCCCGCAGCGTGCCAGTAGCGGCGCGCAAACTTGAGACACGCTTCGACGGCCTCCGCGCCGCTGTTGCAGAAGAAAGCGCGATCGAGGCCCGACAATGCGCTGAGCCGTCCGGCGACTTCCGCCTGCAGCGGATGAAAGAACAGGTTCGACGTGTGCACGAGCTGCGACGCCTGGTCGGCGATCGCCGCCGCCAGCGTCGGGTGGGCGTGCCCGAGGGCGGCGACCCCCACACCCGAGATGAGATCGAGATAGCCGCGGCCGTCAGGCGTGTAGAGCCGGCAGCCCTCGCCCCGTTCGAACACGACAGGACTACGCCGGTAGACCTGAAGAATGGACTTCGATTCGGCTGCGATGACGTCGGTGGCGATTGCTGCAAGCATTTGTGTGGTCCTCGCGTTCAAACCCGGCACGGCGCAACGAGTCGTGTTCCCGATGCCATGTTGAAATCCACCACGCCGCGGCCGGCGACGATCGCAACGTCGGTTACACCGTGCGCGAGCGCCTCGCGGCACGCCCTCAGCTTGGCCACCATGCCCGAATGCGCCTCGCCGCTGTCGATCATTGCGTCCACCCGCTCTATGGTCAGCGTCTCGACGGTCTGACCGCTTGCGTCGAGCACGCCGGCCGTGGCTCCGGCGATGATCAGGCGCGAGGCGCGGAGCGAAGACGCAATATGTGCGGCGAACGTGTCCGCGTTCACGTTCAGGAGCGCGCCGTCGGCGGTGACGCCAATGCTCGCGATCACCGGAACGTAGCCGAGGGCGCTGAGATCCTGCACAAGCGTCACCGGCGCGTGCAGGAGCTCACCGACGAGTCCCAGATCGACGCGCTCGCCGGTGGTCGTCGTGAGCGGCGCTCCCTTTCTCGACGAACCGATACCCGTGTCGGCACCTGTAAGTCCGACCGCGCGAGCACCGGACGCATGCAGCGCGGCAACGAACGCCGTATTGGTGCGGCCAGCGAGAACCGCGACGACGCTTTCGAGCGCGGCCGCGTCAGTCACGCGGAGGCCGTCGACGAACTGCGGTTCGAGCCCGCGTATGCGCAAGTCCGCATCGATGGCGCGCCCTCCGCCGTGAACGACGACGACGCGCTCGCGTGCCGCCAGGCGCACGACCGCCGCTGCCATCGTCTTCATTGCCGCTGAATCCTCGAGCAGCTCCCCGCCAAGTTTCAGAACAGTTGTCATCGCGTCCACGTGTTTCGCGTGCCCCTTCAATTCAGTCCCAGCGTCTCGTCGAATCCGAATGCCACGTTGAAGTTCTGTATCGCCTGTCCGGCAGCCCCTTTCACGAGGTTGTCGATCACGGCGACCATGACCAGCTGTCCACCGGGACGATCGACGCGCCAGCCGATATCGCAGAAGTTCGTATGGGCAACGTGTTTGATTTCCGGCAGCTCGCCCTCGGTCAGGCGGACGAACGGTGAATCCGCGTAGGCGGTTCTCAACACGCGCGCGATCTCATCGGCGGTAACGCCGGGCTTCAGGCGCGCGTAGATGGTTTCGAGAATCCCGCGATCGAGCGGAACGAGATGGGGAACGAAGGTGACGCTCGCGCCAACCTCCTGCTCGATTTCGGCGGCATGACGATGGGCGAACACTCCGTACGCGGAGATGCTCCCGTGGCACTCAGAGAAATGCGTCCGTTCGCTCGGTGTTTTCCCGGCGCCCGAGACGCCGGATTTCGCGTCGATGATTACGCCGTCTTCGAGCAGCCCGGCAGCGACGAGCGGACGGAGCGAGAGAATCGCCGCTGTCGGGTAGCAGCCAGCACACGCAACCAGTTCGGCCGTCTTCAACTGGTCGCGGTAGTGCTCGGTGAGACCGTAGGTCGCGCCGGTGTCGGCCTCGCGCGTGTGCGGATACCATTTCTTCCGCAGCGACTCGTCACGCAGTCGGAACGCTCCCGAAAGATCGAATACGCGGGTGCGCCCGGCCAGTGATGGACCGACCTCCGCGGCCACGGCCTCTGGAAGCGCGAGGAAGACGGCATCCGTTTCAGCTGCCAGGCGATCGATGTCGAGCGGCTGGACCGGTTGGTCCCAGATCCGCGCCAGCGCGGGCAGTCGGCGCGATTCGGAGCCGCTCGAAGCCATGGCGAACCGCAGGTTCGCGCGCGGATGTCGGGCAAGCCGACGCATGAGCTCGATGCCCGTGTATCCCGTGACACCTGCGACGCCGACCCGGACATCAGAATATTTATTCATCAGACCGTTTAGTTATACAGCGGACCACCGACCGGTGCAAGCATTTTGCTTGCCGGTACTTACCCATGAAACAGATTGTGTATAATCACCTGCATCTAGTGCATAATTATGAAGTCGCGCAGGCAATCGACCATTCTGGAGCTCATTGAGAACGGCGCGGTCAGCAGCCAGGAGCAGCTCCGGGGGCTGCTCAAGGCGCGGGGGATCGAAGCGACACAGGCGACGCTGTCACGCGACATCCGCGATCTCGGTCTCGTAAAGCGTTCTCTCGATGGAGCTTATAGCCGTCCTGATGCAGTCGATCGGCCCGGCGATCATGTCGAGGATTTTGAGGTTGCCGTCACCGACTACCTGCGCCGCCACGATCGTGTGGAGCAGCTGGTCGTGCTGAAAACGGACGCGGGGTACTCGCAGCCGCTGGCGGAAGCAATCGATCGCGCGCGGCTGCCACAAACGATCGGCACGATTGCGGGCGAGAACACCATCCTCGTGATCTGCCGTAGCGCAGCGGACGCCGAATCGTTGCAGGTTCGTCTGGACGAGCTGATGAAAGGATGAACACAGGAAAGATGCAACGCACCGTGCTTGGCTTTTCCGGCAGCGCCGCGAGTGCGGCCGCGATCGGCTGGCTCCGTGAACAACAGGGTCAAGAAGTGGTCACCGTCACGCTGGATGTCGGCCAGGGAGACGAGCTGGCAGCCGTTCGCGAGCAGGCGCTCACGCTCGGCGCCGTCCGCGCGCACGTCATTGACGCGCGCGAGGAGCTCGTTCGTGACTACCTGCTGCCCGCCTTGCAGGCAGGTGCATTGATGGACGGTTATGCGCTCACCTACCCATTATTGGCGAAGCGGCTGGTCGACATCGCGCGCATGGAATCGGCTTCGGTCATTGCGCATGCCGCGAAACCCGAAGCGGGTGCCGTGCTCGATGCGGCGATCCGCTCCATCGATCCGGCAATCGACATCACGGCCGTGCTTGCGCAGTGGAAGCCTTCGGATGCCGAGTTGTCGGCACTCGCTCGCCATCGCGGATTGCACGCACCGGTGTCGAGCGATGTTCGCGTCGAAGCGAGCGTCTGGGGACGGCGAATTACCGGCGCGAACATTCCCGACGAGGCGTTCACGCTGACGCGAGATCCGCAGGACTGCCCCGATGATCCCGCGGTCGTCGACATTACGCTGGTCCGCGGCGTGCCGGTGAGCACGAACGGCGTCGAGATGCCCTTGAACGAGATGCTCGAGAGCCTGGAGACGATCGCCGGTGCGCATGGCGTCGGCCGTTCGCTCGCCGAGCAGACGGCGCTCGAGGCGCCGGCGGCGCGCGTGCTCGCAATCGCCCACGCCGCGCTCGAACAGCGTGCGCTCGGCGACGACATCGCGGCCCTGAAGCGGCAGCTCGCCAGTGTCTACGCGCGTACGATCTCCAGCGGCCAGTGGTTTTCTGATCTGCGCGAAGGCATCGATGCGTTCGCGCGTGTCGCGAGTGCCCGCGTCAGCGGAACCGTCAGGCTGACGTTCAGCGAGGGGCAGTGCTCGGTCGTGCACTGCAACGTCGCCAGCGGCAGCCAGCCCGAGAGCACGGCGTCACGGGCGGTCGCGTAAATGGCTCATTTGTGGTCCGGGCGCTTCGAGGGAGATCCCGACAAGAACCTCTTTGATTTCGGCGCATCGTTCCGGTTCGATCGCAGGCTGTTCGCCGACGATGTGACCGGCAGCATTGCGTGGGCGGAGGGCCTCGAGAGGGCCGGCGTTCTGACGAAGAAGGATGCCGCAGTGATTCGTGCGGCGCTCGACGAGATCCTCGCGCACGCTGACGATCCAGCGTTCTTCGATTCCGAAGCGGCGGCGAGCGATGAAGACATTCATTCATTCGTTGAACGCGAGCTCGTGACGCGGGTCGGCGAGGCAGGACGCCGGCTGCACACCGGCCGATCGCGCAACGAGCAGGTGGCGCTGGATCTCCGACTGTATCTGAAGCGGCGAGTCCCTCTGCTGCAGCGTTCGCAGGTGCGTCTCATCTCCGCGTTGCTCGACCGCGCGGAGGCGGCGGGCGACGCGCTCATGCCGTCGTACACGCACCTTCGCCGCGCCCAGCCGATCCTGGTATCGCACTTCTTCCTCGCGCATGTCGCGGCGCTCCGGCGGGACCACAAGCGGCTCGCCGCTGTTCTCGATGAAGTCGATGAGCTGCCGCTCGGTTCGGGAGCGACCGCAGGCACCAGCTACGCGATCGACGTCGAATTCCTGGCCAGGCGGCTGGGATTCTCGCGAGTGGTGTCGAATAGCGTTGATGCCACGGGTGAGCGCGACTTCGTCGCCTCGTTCCTGCACGCGTGCGCACTCTCGATGGTGCATCTGAGTCGCATCTGCGAGGACCTGATCCTCTTCACCTCTGAAGAATTCGCGTTCATGGATCTCGCCGATGCCGCGGCAACGGGCAGCAGCCTGATGCCGCAAAAGAAGAACCCGGACCCGCTGGAACTGGTGCGTGGCAAGTCAGGACGCGTCATCGGCCGACTGACAGGCTGGCTGACGACGATGAAGGGGTTGCCGATCGGGTACAGCAAGGATCTGCAGGAAGACAAGGAAGCGTTGTTCGAGGCCGAAGACACGGTCCGTGGCTCGGTTGACGCCGTCGCTTCTGTCGTGGCGGGCCTCGAAATCCGGCGGGCAATCAGTGGGCGAGCGGCGTCGGGTCTGCTGCTCGCCACCGATGTGGCTGATTACCTGGTGTCCAAGGATGTTCCGTTTCGAGATGCGCACGAGATCGTGGGCGCGCTGGTGCGCAAGCTGGTGAACGAAGGCAGGTCGTTCGACGCGATGAATCCTGACGAGTGGCGTGCGTACTCGCCACTCTTCGAGCCGGACGTCGTCGAATGGGTCACGCCGGCGTCGTCAGTCGCGCGTAAGCGTACGCCGCAGTCGACGCATCCC
Organism: Vicinamibacterales bacterium; assembly: GCA_035537955.1. Taxonomy (GTDB): domain Bacteria; phylum Acidobacteriota; class Vicinamibacteria; order Vicinamibacterales; family 2-12-FULL-66-21; genus JACDCA01. Next base: position 17,736 of record DATLLF010000068.1, read on the forward strand.
GAGATGGTCACCTCTGCCATCCGGGAGGTGCGTCGATGGGTATCCTCGCAGTCCTGACGCGTCAAACACCAAACCCCAAACTTCAGATTCTTTGAAGTTTGAAGTTTGGAGTTTGGTTCTTTGATTTTTGAAGTTTGGAGTTTGGCTTTTCAGAACCGGAAGGTCACGCCGGCCGAACCGCGCCAGAAATGGAGTGCGCCAATCGCAATGTCGAAGCCGTCGTCGTTCTCGTCAAATTTGGCGTCCCGGAACGAGCGGAAATAACGCACGTCGCCCCGAATCCCTATGTTGTCAGTGAAGAATCCTGTCACGCCACCGCCTGCGTTGAATCCCCAATCGTTGCGCGAGTCGATGTTGAACAGGTCTTGAACATTATCGATGCTGCTGCGGATCAGGCCGACGCCGCCGGACACATACGGACGGATGCCCCCTCCGGTCTGGCCGCCGATCGGAATGCCGATTATCAAATTGCCCATCAGCGTCGTGACGTTGTTATCGCCGAAATCGAAGTCGGCGTCACCCTCCGTCGCGGGCTCGAAGAAGTTGGGCGAATAGCCGAAGTCGAGCTCGAACCCGATGACTCCCGCGCCCATCCACGCGAGCGTGGCACCGAAGTCGACGCGCTTCTCGAACTCGTCGTCGAAATCTCCGAACTCGTCGCTGAATGTTGCCCCGCCCCCGAAATTCATTCCAATGAACGGCGTGAACAACCAGTCGGCCGACGCCGTGGCCGGCGCGACCGCGCTAAGCATCAGTGCGAGCAGCCCAGTACCCAGAATCCTGCGTAAATACATGCATCCCGTCCCTTCTCGTCCGTAACGGCCTCAGCCGTACGTGTTTATCCGACGATGTCAGTGCAAGCGGGATGCCTCGATGACGGCTCCGTTGAGCAGGGTCCAGGCGCGACGTACATGCTCTTCAGTAGTGTGCAGATTGCCAATCGCGAGTCGAATCGCGAACCTGCCGTTGAGGCGAGTGTGGGAAATGAAGACCTCGCCGCTGCGATTGACCAGCTCGACGACACGTTCGTTGATCGCGTCCCCCTCGTCGCCACCGGCGGCGATCGCCCGGAAGCACACAACGCTGAACGGCACCGGGGCGAGCCGCTCGAACTCGCGCGATTCGTCGACCCAGCTCGCGAACAAGCGCGCGAGACGCATGTGCTCCGAGAGGCGCTCGCGAAGTCCTGATGCGCCGAAGTGGCGCATCACCATCCAGAGCTTCAGGGCGCGGAAACGTCGGCCGAGCTGAATGCCGGTGTCCATCAGGTTCTTGACGACGGATGGATCGTTCGTTTGCAGGTAAGCGGGGATTAGCGAGAACGCGCTGCGTAGAACATCCATATGGCGGCAATACAACACGCTGCAATCAAAGGGCGTGAACAGCCACTTGTGTGGATTGACGACGAGCGAGTCTGCTGTGGCCGCGGCGGTTAGAAGATGCTGGTACTCTGTCGTCATTGCCGCTACACCAGCGTATGCGGCGTCGACATGCAGCCAGACTCGCTGCTGCGCACAGAGCGTCGCGATCTCATCGACAGGGTCGATGCTCGTCGTCGATGTCGAGCCGATCGTCGCTACGACGGCAAGCGGCGTGATCCCCGACCGGCGGTCTTCCTCGATCGCCGCGCGAAGGGCGTCCGTTCGCATCCTGAACTGATCGTCGGACGGGATCTTGCGGAGAGAGCTCTGTCCGAGTCCGAGCAGGATGACCGACTTGTCGATGGACGAATGTGTCTGATCGGAGCAATAGACGCGGAACATGCCCAGCTCGCTGCGTCCTGCCATTCCGCGCTCGCGCACCTGTGGCACGGCGCGCTCCCGCGCCGCGGCGAGCGCGTGCAGCGTCGAGATCGATGCGGTGTCGTAGATCACGCCTTCGAATTCATCCGGCAGGCGGATGAGGCGCTGAAGCCACCGCAGCGTGACCGCCTCGAGCTCCGTTGCGGCGGGCGAGGTGCGCCACAGCATGGCCTGTTGATTCAGCGCCGCCGAAAGGAACTCGCCGAGAATGCCGGGGCCGCTGCCGGTGATGGCGAAGTACGCGAAGAACCCCGGGTGGTTCCAGTGCGTGATGCCGGGAAGGATGATGCGTTCGAAGTCCGCGAAGACTGCGTCGAAGGTTTCTCCCGCGGCTGGCGCTTCGGCAGGCAGCTGCGCTCGCACCTGTCCCGGGCTTACATTCGCAAGGACAGGATATCGGGAGGACGATGCGAGGTAGTCGGCGATCCAGTCCGCGAGTCGATGCGCTTCGTGGCGGAACGACTCGGGATCCATATCGCCAAAGCGAGAAGCTGTCATGGGACGATTGTCCCACCTTCGCGCTACGCGCTCTGGTGGGCAAGCGGACATTACAGGGTGCGCGGCGTTCGCCAGGCAGCGGCTGAAGCGCAGGCCCTTTCAGACATGCGTCTGCGGAGGGCTATCGTTCGACTTCGAGGGTCGCGGGAGCGGACAGCTTCACGGTCACGACGGATCCGACCGGGAGCGTTGCGGGTTTGCGATCGCCTGCCATGACGACCGCGGTGCCGCCCGCCGCCCCGGCGGCGCCTCCGGCGATGGCTCCTTTGCCGCCGCCGAGAATGGCGCCGAGTACAGCGCCACCGACCGCCGCGCCGCCGATCTTCTTGGAGCTGTCGTTGGCGGGAGACTCACCCTCGCGATAGATCGGCTCGGTTCGCAGATCGACCTGCCGTCCACCGGCCAGGACCAGCGTGTGGAAACGGACGCCGAGACGCGCGCGCTCCTTGACCTTTCCGCCACGCTCGACGACCGTCACGGCACCGATGACCCGCGATCCCGCGGGAATGGCGAGACGCCCACCCGCGTAAACGTCGCGCGTCACCCGCGCGTCGACGCGATCCTCGACGCGCGCACTCTCGCTCGTGAGCGGTGTCTGGAGCTCGAGGCCGATGACGGACGTGGCCGGCAGAACGATCTCGTCATACACGGGTTCCGGTGCGCGCACGGGTTCCGGTGCGCGCGCGGGCGCTTCAACTTCCGGAAGCGGTGCCGGCGGAAGCGCGGGTTCGGTCGTCACGGGGGTGGCGGTATCTGATGGGGTATGTGAGGCTGATTCGGGCGCCACCGTTGTGCCGGACTCGTGTCTGACTTCCGGACGAGGTGTTGCGGCCTGAGTGGGCTTTCGAACCCGTACGCTCGTGTTCTTTGGTTCAGTGACCCGCCTGGGCACTTCCGCCACAGTCGAAACCTCGACAGGCTTTTGTATTACAGGGGGCGGAGCCGCAATGACAGCTTCGGTCTCCTGCACCGCCGCGCTGCCTGGAGTGTTTGGGGCGGTCGATTCGACAACAGCCGGCGACTGAGTTGCGGGTGTCTCCTGGCGGCCGGCGAGGTACGAGCCACCCGCCACAGCGGTGAGGCAACCGGCAGCCATCAAGCCAAGCGCCAAAGATCGGGACATCATCTCTCTGCTCCCTGGATACCCGCAGTCGAGCAATAGACGTGCCTCTCATATCGGCCGTTTAAACCTCGATCCGCATGGTAAAACGCCACGGGACGGTGACAGCGGTTGTCCTCACCGCAGGACTGAACGATGCCGCAGGGCGCGGCGTCCTACTCACTGGAGTCTTTTGCCATCGGCACCCCCGTTGCAATGCCCAGGTGGACACAAGGAGACTGACATGCGCCGGTTACTGCTCGCCATCGGCATTCTGCTGACCCCGGCGCTGGCCAACGCCCAGAACATCACCGTCCGAGACATCATCGACCTCTCCAAGGCAGGGCTTGGTGAGCAGGCTCTTGTCGCCCTCGTCGAGGTGAACCCTACGGTCTTTCCGGTCGACGTCGAGACGCTCAAGAGCCTCAAGGCTGCGGGGGTTCCGCCGACAGTCATCACGGCGATGATCAAAAGCGGTCGAACACCGCCACCTCCGCCGCTACCGGTGGCGCAGCCGCTGCAGGTTCCCGAACCCGGCGCGCCACAAGCGTCCGCGCCGCCCCAGGTCGTCGTCATCGAGCATAGTGATGAGCCCCGCGTCCGCGAAGTCGCCGTCGCCGTGCCTGTGTACGTTGCGGTGCCTGTTCGCCGGATCCATCGCGACGATGACTTCTCACGGTTATCCGTGTCGAGACCGCCGCTTAAACCGGTTGAACCGGTGTACTGGGGCTGGGGTGGGAAGCTGCGTCCGGATGCGTGGAAGCCGACGATAGAGCTGCAGCGCGACGCCCGGATCGAAGTACAGAAAAAGTAGCCTCGCCTCTCAACGCATTCGCGATCACGCCGCGCGATCGTCGTCGTGGTCGTGATCGAGATGGCTCTTTACGTCCCTGCCGATTTTCAGGGCCGCCGGCAGCAACGCCGCCGTGCCGATCAGCAGATCGCTGACCCGGATCCGATGCTCGTCGCGCGCCGGGGTGTCGATATCGCAGTTGACGCCGTCAGGGAAGGGCCGCGCCGGGATCTCGCCCTTCGCCTTCCTCTCTTCATAGTCCTGCTCGGCCATCGCGCCGATCTTCTTCTTTTCTCCTGGCACCTTCTCACCGACGTCCTTGCCGTAGGGGGAAGAGTGCTCGATTTCCGCATTGAGTTCGGCGCCGATCAAGAGCGCAATCCCGGAGAGATAGAACCAGAGAAGGAGCACCATGACCGCGCCGACCACTCCGTACGCCTCCGTATAGTTGCCCATCGTCGATACGTACGTTCTGAACCCGAATGACACCGCGACCCACAGAAGTGTCGCGAGAACCGAGCCCGGGGTGATCCACACGAACTCCTGCTCGGCGTCGGGTGCGAAGTAGTAGACCATCGCGATCGCGGTGGCGATGAGCACGAAGATCACTGGATAGCGGGCGATGCTCCAGGTCCAGACGAATGCCGGGCCGAGGCCGACTCGGTCCGCGAGCGCCTGTGCGAAGCCGGGACCCGCAACGATCAACGCCACCGAACACAGTACGAAGAACGCGAGGCCGATGGTCAAGCCGATCGCCGTGAGGCGCACTTTCCACCACGGCCGCCCTTCGGTGATGTCGTAGGCGGTGTTCAACGTCGTGCACATCGAGACGACGGCGCCCGAGCTGCTCCAGAGGGTCACGAGAAAAGCGAACGTGAGGAGTCCGCCCGCTTTGTCGCCGGAGATCTTGGTGATCTGCTCGTTGATGATGTCGATCACGTCGCGAGGTGCGACCTGACCAAGGTTGCGGACGACTTCGTCGGTGAGGTTGGCGACGGGGAAGAAGCTGGCGATGGAGATCAAAGCCAGCAGCGCGGGGAAGAGCGCAAAGAAGAAGTAATACGCCTGCTGAGCTGCGAGATCGAAGACGTTATCGGCGAGCGCCTCTTTGAACGTCCTCTTGAAAATCTCTCCCCACCCGAGCGGTACGTGTAGTCGCGCGAGCATACTCCCAAGGTTAGCAATCGACGTTCCCCCTGGCGCCGAAGCTCGTGCCAGCGTCGCCGAGCCCACCCGGGTCTGGCAGCGAAGGCGGCGCGCATGGTATAACGCGACGTTTTCCTGTTGTTTTTCCTGGAGGATCTATGAGCCGTTCGCTGCGAGGGTTTGCCCTCGCGTGTGTCCTGCTGATCGTCGCGATGCCGGCATCGCGTCCGTCCGCGCAGAGCCGTCCGTCAACTTCGAAACAGAAAATCGACGAAGAGTACACCGCGAAGATTCGCGAGGCGCTGTCCGATCCGCGAATCTCGACGGAGCTCGTCGATCATCTGCCCGCTTCCGATACCGTGCCGACGCCGCTCAAGGTGCTTGGGCGCTTCGTCGGTCAGCATGGTGAGCTCACGTACTCGAAAGATATCTATCGCTACTACGAGGCGATCGACAAGGCGTCCGATCGCATCTCCATGTGGCGCATCGGCAAGACGGAAGAAGGGCGCGACATGGTCGTGCTCGCGGTTGCCGACGAGGCCACCATCAAGCAGATCGACAAGTACAAGGGAATGATCGCGTCGCTCACCGACCCGAGGAAGACCACGGAAGAGCAGGCACAGCAGTTGATCCGCACGGCCAAGCCGATTTACTGGATCACGAGCGGGATGCACTCGGGCGAGACCGGTGGCCCGGAGATGCTCATCGAGCTTCCGTATCGGCTCGCCGTCGAGGAGACGCCCTTCATCCAGGCGATCCGCAACAACGTGATCACGATCATCACGCCGGTTGTCGAAGTGGACGGTCGCGACAAACAGGTCGACACCTATTACTTCAACAAGAAGCGTCCCCAGGGGGAATCGCGCCTGCCGCTGATGTACTGGGGCAAGTACGTGGCGCACGACAACAACCGCGACGGCATGGGTCAGTTCCTTGCGCTGACGCGGAACGTCACCAAGGCGTTCCTCGACTGGAAGCCGACGATCATGCACGACCTGCACGAGGCGCAGACCTATCTGTATGCGTCGACGGGGACCGGTCCCTACAACGAGCAGATCGATCCCATCACCATCGACGAGTGGTGGCTGCTGGCGAAGACCGAAGTCATGGAGATGACGAAGCGTGGTGTCCCCGGCGTCTGGACGTACGGCTTCTACGACGGCTGGGTCCCCAATTACATGTTCTTCATCGCGCACTCGCACAATGCGATCGGACGCTTTTACGAGGTCGCGAGCTACGGCCCGGATCCGCGTACACTCAACGCGGGCGGCAACGTGACGAGCCGGGAGTGGTTCCGGCCGAACCCGCCGCTGCCCTCGATCCAGTGGGGGCCGAGAAACAACACGAACATCCAGCAGTCGGCGATCCTCATCGCACTGAACCATCTTGCGAAGAACAAGGAGACGTATCTCGAGAACTACTGGATCAAGAACAAGAACGCCGTTGACAGGGGGAAGAACGGGCCGACCTACGGCTGGGTCATTCCCGCGACGCAGAAGCGCAAGGCGGACGTCGCCGACGCGGTGAACGAGCTGCGGCGTCAGGGGCTGGAGTTCCACACCGCAACGACCGCGTTCAAGGCCGGGAACATCGACGTGAAGCCGGGTGACTATGTCATCAAAGGCGACCAGCCCTATCGGACGATCGCGGACATGTATTTCTCCGTGCAGAACTACGCACCCGCAAATCCCAACCCGTACGACGACACCGGGTGGACGTTCCAGTACATGCGTAACCTCGTGATCAAGCCGATCACCGAGAAAGGCGCCTTGATGCAGCAGATGGCAGCCGTCACGGCCGACGTTCGCGCCGCCGGCGGCATCGAGGGCACCGGTCCGGTCGTGATCGTCGAGCACACGACTGACAACAACCTGGTGACGTTCCGCTTCAAGCACGCAGCGGTGAAGATGCAGGCAGCGGAAGAGGACTTCGAAGCAGGCGGACACAGGTTCCGCGCGGGCGCGTTCGTGATCGCCGGCGCGGACCGCGCGGCGCTCGAGCCGTCTCTGAAGGCGCTCGGCCTCTCGGCGTGGGCGGTCGCATCGGCGCCGTCCGTCCGCATGCACGACCTCGACGTGCCGCGGATCGGCTACGTCCACAGCTGGTCGAACACGCAGAACGAAGGGTGGGTCCGTGCGGCGTTCGACACGTACGGCGTCCCCTACACGTATTTCGCCGACATCAAGCTGCGGGAAGGGAACCTGCGGCAGAAGTACGATGTCATCGTCTTCCCGCACGTTGGCGGCAACGCGCAGTCGCAGGTGAACGGCATCCCGAAGACCGGCACGCTGCCGCTGCCGTACAAGAAGACGGCGGACACGCCGAACCTCGGGATCCAGGACGAAGCGGACGACATCCGCGGAGGTATGGGATTCGAAGGTTTGATGGAGCTGCGCAAGTTCGTCGAACAGGGTGGCACGCTGATCACGGAAGGGTCCACGGCGACGATCTTCCCCGACTACAACTTCACGACTGGCGTGAGCGTCGAGAACCCGACGGGTCTGTTCGTGCGCGGCTCGGTCGTCCGCGGCATCGTCACCGATCGGCGCAGCCCCATCGCGTACGGGTACGACGCGCAGTTGCCGGTGTACTTCAGCCAGTCTCCGGTCCTGAACGCCGGCGGCGGGGGCGGGTTCGGCGGCGGCCGTGGCGGCGGTGGCATACCAGGCGTGGGTCAGGACACGACGCCGATGGCGGGGCAGCCGCAGCATCGCGTGTCGGCGTGGGATCCTGATGCCGTTGATACACCGCAGGCACCACCGACGAGTGGAGGTCGCGGTCGCGGCGCCGCTGATCTGGGGCAGGGTGGCGGACGCGGCGGTCGCGGCGGCGGCGGCCGTGGCGGCTTCGGCGGCGGCGACGAAGGTCCGGCTGCGCGTGTCGTGATGGCATTCCCGGCGAATCCCGACGACATGCTGCTGTCGGGGGTTCTCGTCGGCGGTCAGGCGCTCTCGAATCGCGCCCAGGTTGTCGACGCGCCGCTTGGCCAGGGGCACGTGGTCTCGTTCGCGATCCGTCCGTTCTGGCGCTGGCAGACGCAGGGATCGTACTTCCTCGGGTTCAATACGATCCTGAACTGGAACGACCTCAACGCGGGCCGCGCCGTCGGCGGCCGGGGCACGTCCTCGCAACAGCAGTAAGTCCGCGTCCTTCCCGCCTGCCTCGGGGAGGGGGACAGGCCCCTTAAGGGGCCTGTCCCCTTTTTTCGCATCCTGCTGCGTCGTCGTCGGTTATGCGGACGGCTAAATCCCTCTTTTCGGGGAATCCGGACACTTGCGCGGGGTGTTCTCGTTGACGAAGGTGGTCCAGTTCGACGGTAGCTCGATGGGGCCGTTCACGAGCAGACCCTGGTCCTCGCCTCGGACTCGCAACGACAGACTCGACCACTTCCAATCTTCTGCGCGGCGCACGAGACCTGCCGCGAGCGCGTTGCCCTCGACGTAGCGCATCACCGCCAGCACGCCGCGATCGTCCCGGCAGATGTCGTTTCGATAACGCGCCTGGTAAAGATGGCCAGTGCCGGTGAGCCCGTAGTGAGCGTGATATCGCCGAACGTGCGTACTGGTCAGCCAGTGCATGAACGCAGAAATTGAGACGTCCTCGTCGGGCCAGAGGACCAGATGCCAGTGGTTGCGCATCAGCGTGAACGAGATCAGCCGCATGCGGAAGCGCCCGACCGATTCCTCGAGAACGTTAAAAAACGCCCGGTAATCTCCCTGCTTCTGGAAGATGGTCTTCTTCCGATTACCGCGATTGACAACGTGGTGAACACAGCCTGGAGCTGTGTCGCGACGCGATCTGGCCATGTGATCCTCGCCTGCAACGCGGTCAATCGTCGTGCCGTTCGCTATGATCGGAGGATGGCTGTCTCGCCTCGGGTCGGCATTGTCGGCGGCGGGATCATTGGATGCGCCATCGCATACGAACTCGCGGATCGTGGCGCGGCGGTGACCGTGTTCGACGCTCGGGCGGTCGCCGGCGGCGCGACGCAGGCCTCGGCCGGCATCCTCGCTCCGTACATCGAAGGACACGAGGGCGGAGCGCTCTTCGATCTCGCCGTTAGTGGACTGGCTGAATACGACGCCTTCGTTGCCCGCGTCCGCTCGGCGACGGACGTTCCTTTCGAATACCGGCGCATCGGGACGATGGAGGTCGCGAACACACCGGACCGTGCCGCTACGCTTCGCGCGCGAGTATCGGCGCGGTGGGCGGCGGCTGCGGGTCTACGCTGGCTGGATCCTCGAGAGCTGCGCCAGGCAGCCCCGTTCGTCCAATCGGACTGCGTAGGCGCGCTTACGTGCTCCGCGCATGGCTACGTGTCAGTGCTGACGTTTACGGAGGCGTTGGCGGACGCAGCGGGACGGCGAGAGGCGCGTATCCACACGTCCACTCCCGTCGACCGTATCGAGATTGAATCAGAGGCCGTCGTCGTTCACGCCGCCAAACAATCGCACCACTTCGATCGTGTGGTGATCTGCGCCGGGGCGTGGACTCCGTCAATCGATCCCTTCGACGCAACGACCGATCGGATCAAACCCATTCGTGGGCAGCTCGTGCGCCTGCAAACGACGGTGGTAATCCCTCAAATTCTGTGGAGTCAGGGGTGTTACCTCGTTCCGTGGACGGACGGCACTGTCCTCGTTGGTGCAACCTCCGAGGACGTGGGGTTCGACGAGCGGGCCACGTCCTCTGGGGTGCGCAGCCTGCTCGACGCCGCGGAGGCGCTTGTTCCCGAGCTGTCGTCGGCGACGTTCATGGACGTGCGCGTCGGCTTGCGTCCCGGATCCAGCGATGGGCTGCCGCTGCTCGGCCCGGCCACCAATCCGCGCGTTCTTTACGCGACGGGTCACTTCCGCAACGGCGTCCTACTTGCACCGCTCACCGCGCGCCTGATTGCGGATTACGTTTTCTGAAACCGCCCTACTTGCCGCGCGTTCAGGTACTTCCGGAAAACGGGGCCTGTCCCCGGTTTGCGCGAATTTTGCGCAAACCGGGGACAGGCCCCGTCTCCGCTCAGCGGCCGATCAGCTGGGCGGTCTGGAAGTTGATCGCGGCGAGCTGGTATTCGAGGAGCGACTGCAGCTCGTTGTTGCTCGCGATGGCAAGGTCTCGCTGCGCCTGGATCACCAGAAAGCTCGTCGACATCCCGACGTCGAACCGCTTCTGCTCGGCGTCGAGTCGCTGCTCCGCCAGCTCACGCGACAGGCGCGCGGTCTCGATCCGCTGCTGGTTCTGCTCGAGACGGAACGCTGCGTCGCGCACTTCGCGGACGACGTCGAACTCGAGGCTGCGCAGGCGTGCTGACTGCTGGTCCTTCTCGATCCGGATCCGCGCCAGGTTCGCCTCCTCCGTGCTCTTCCCGAGCGGATAGCTGAACGTTACCCCGACGGTCCACGCTGGGTAATCGAACCCGAGCAGCTGGTTGAGCACGTTGCTGTACGAAGTTGTCTCTGACCCGACGATCGTTCCGGGGAAGCCACCGGTGCGCAGCAGCCGCGTGCCACCGGCGCCGTCGGTCAGGTAATTCGCTTCGAGCCGGAGATCCGGCTTGATGTCGCTCTCGGCGAGAGCGATGCCGGTGTTGCTGATCTCGATCTCCTTGCGCGCGCGTACGAGATCGGTTCGTTCGGCGAGCGCGCGGCGCACGGCCGTGTCGACATCCGGCGGTGCCCCCATCGGTGGCACACGATCACCGGGTTCAAGGCGGACCGTCCAGAAGTCCGGGCGATGGGTGTCGAGGATCAGCGTCCGGAGGCGATCTTCGGCCTGCCTCACGTTCGTGCGCGCGACGATCAGGTTCTCGCGACGCTGCGCCACCTCCGCGCGCGCGGCGACGAGATCGAGCGGCGGCGACTGTCCGACATCGACACGCGCGCGGTTCGTGCGCTCGAGCTCCAGCGCGAGATCGAGCGCGCGCTGCTGCACGTTCACCTGCGCCGTCGACGCCACGAGCAGCCAGTACGCCTGCTCGGCCGACGACGAGGTGTTCACGGTGTTCTCCTGCAGCCGCGTCTCGGCGATGGACTGATTCCGCGTCGCAACGTCCACACGCGCACGCGCGTTATCGATTTTGAAGTCACGCAGCAGCGGCTGCGAGAACGCAAACTGCAGGCGCGCCGAGAGCGAGGGATTCAACGTCGAGATCAGGCTGTTCGTCGTCGTGCGAGAACTGTCGATGCCGATCTGATAGTTGCCTCCGCCCCATGGCATCAACTGGAAGAGGGACGCGGTCCCGGACCATACGCCGGTCTCGAGTCCCTCCGTTCCTGAAAAGAGACTCGTTGGCGGCTGGAGCTGGCTGTTGCGCTGCAGGCCTGTCTGCAGCGTCGGCACGTAGACGCCCCTGGCTGCATTCACAGCTTGCTGCGCGATCGCAGGATCCAGCCGATCGGCGATCAGATCGGGATTGTTCTCGATCGCCAGACGCACCGCTTCGTCACGCGTCAATCGCAGGACGTCGGCGGCCGGCGTTTGCGCTGCCGGCGGCTGCGGCTGCTGAACGGTCTGCGCGAACACTCTGGAGGGCAGAATGAGCAGCATCAGGACCGTTGCAGTGGCGGCCGCAGCCCGTTGGGCACGCCCCCACCTCCAGAGCCTCACCTTCGAAGCATCGTCGAACAGCGAGTAAGCAACAGGTGTAGCAACAAGCGTCAACAACAACACGAGTGACTGACCTCCTATGATGACAAAGCCAATGGCGCGATTCGTCGCGGAGCCGACGCCGCTCGAGACGACCAGCGGGATCATTCCGGCCACGAACGCGAGCGTCGTCATGAGGATCGGACGAAGCCGGTCACGGCTGGCCTGCAGGATGGCGGCATCGCACTCCATTCCGCGTTCGCGCAGCTGGTTCGCATGATCGATCTGCAGGATCGAGTTCTTCTTGACCACGCCGAAGAGCACCAGCAGGCCGAGTGCCGAGAAGATGTTCAGCGACTGCCCCGTGATGATGATCGACAGCAGTGCGAACGGCAGTGTCAGCGGCAGCGATAAGAGGATCGTGACCGGATGCAGCCACGACTCGAACTGCGCCGCCAGGATCAGATACATGAACACGAGCGACAGCACGAACGCCAGGAGGAAGTTCTGGGCCGCGCGACCGAGCTCCTTCGAGCGTCCGGCGAAACGACTACTGTACCCCGGGCCCATGCCGAGCGAGTCCGCCGCCTGCGTGATCGCATCCATCGCCGGCGTCTGCGAGACACCGGGCAACAGCCCCGCGTAGATGGTCACCTGCCGCTGCCGGTTGAGACGCATGATCTCGGCCGGAGACGTGCCGGCGGCCATCGTCGCGATGTTCTCCAGCGGGACGCTGCCGATCGTCGAGGACGGCACCGTGAGCCGCCCGATTGTGCCGGCGTCGGTGCGGTTCGCTGCGCCGGCCCTGACGTGAACTTCGTACTGCTCGCCAGCCTCGTTGTAGGTCGTGACCTGGTCGCCGCCCACCAGCAGGCGCAGCGCCTCGGCCGCATCTGCCGTCTGCACGCCGAGGTCCGCCGCTTTCAAACGGTCAACATGCACGGAGAGCTCCGGCTTGCCGACATTCAGCGAGGTGTCGAGGTCGACGAGGCCGGGCTGCTTGCGGGCAGCGTCCACTACCGCCGTTGCGTACCGCTCGAGCAGGTGGAGGTCGGGACCGTTGATGGTGAACTGGATCTCGGCGTTCTGGTTGCCTCCGCCGCCGAACGTGGCGACCGCACGGACGCCGGTCCGCAGCTTGTCAGCACCAATCGCCGGCAGCACTGACGAGCGCACCTCGTTCATCACTTCGAACTGCGACCGACGGCGTTTGTCGACCGGTTTCAACTTGACGTACACCGAGCCCTGGTTCTGCGTTCGCGCCGGGTCATCGGCGACCGTGGCCAGTGTGAACTGCACCTCCGGCAGCTGACGCACCCGTGCCGCAATGCGATTGGCGATGATCTCGGTCGCCTCGAGACTCGACCCTTCCGCCGCTCTGAGTGCGATCTCGAACTCCGACTGATCGTCTTCGGGGAGGAAGTTCTTGTTCGCGACCATGAATAGCGGAACGCTGCTCAAAAGGACGAGCGCTGCAACGGTGGCGACGACCCATCGATGCGCGAGCGACCATCGCAGCACCGTCGCATAGCCGGCGTCGAGGGGACGGAAAAAGCGGGAGTCTTTCGAACCGCCATGCCCGCTCGTTCCGTTGCCCGCGCCCTTTGCCTTGATCCAGCGCGCAGCCATCGTGGGCGTCAGCGTGAAACTCACCAGCAACGACACCAGGATCGCAAACGACATCGTGAAACCGAAACTCGTCATGAAGCGGCCAACGATTCCCCCCATGAATCCGACTGGAACGAAGATGGCGATGAGAGAGAGCGTTGTGGCGAGCACGGCCAGGCCGATCTCGCGAGTCGCCTCGATCGCCGCCTCGCGAGGCTCCATCCCTTTCTCTTCCACGAACCGATAGATGTTCTCGAGCACGACGATCGCGTCGTCGATCACGATACCGACCGCGAGCGTGAGAGCCAGCATCGTCATCGAGTTCAGCGTGAAGCCCTGCTGCCAGATCAGCCCGAACGTCGCGATGATCGACGTGGGGATCGCCACGGCGGCGATGAACGTTGAGCGCCAGTTCCACAGGAAGACGAGCACGACGGCGGCGGCGAGGATCGAGCCGAGGATCAGATGCTCCTCAACACTGGAGATCGACGCGCGTATGAACTCCGAGAGATCGCGCACGACACGAACCTCGTAACCGGCGGGCAGTGTTGGCGCAACCTCCGCCAACCGTTCCTTCACTGCATCGACGACCTGCACCGTATTCGTGCCGGACTGGCGGCGGATCGTGAGCAGCACGGTCGTGTCGCCGTTCAGGGTGGCCTTCGTTTCGGCGATGGCCATGCCGTCCTCGATCTGCGCGACATCGCGCAGCAGAACCGGGTGCCCGTCGCGTTCACGAACCACGACGTCGCCGAACTCGGCGACGGAGGCCACGCGGCCGCGCGTCCGCAGCGTCATGGCGGTCGAGCCCTGTTCGACGCGACCGCCGGGGATCTCGGCGTTCTGGGTCTGCAGCGCCCGCGAGACGTCGGTCACGGTCAAGTTGTAGGCGCGCAGGCGATCGGCATCGAGCGTGATGTTTACCTGGCGCGACCGGCCGCCGAGAACGACGACCTGCCCGACACCGGAAACGCTCTCGAGTTGCCGCCGCAACTTCTTGTCCGCGTACTCGGTGATGTCGCGAATCGGCTTGTCGGCGGAGAGCGCCAGCGTCATGACCGGTGACGAATCGGGATCGAACTTCTCAACCGTGGGCTGATCGATGTTGCGCGGCAGGAGCGGGAGCACCCGGTTTACCCGATCGCGTACTTCCTGCGCTGCGACGTCAGCATCCTTCTCGAGGAGGAACGCCACGATTACCATCGATACGCCTTCGGAGGACGTCGACCGCAATTCGTCGATGCCGCTGATCGTGTTGACGGCTTCCTCGATCTTGTCGGTGATCTCGGTCTCGACCTCCTCGGGCGCTGCACCGGGCAGACGCGTCGTGACGACGACCGTCGGAAAATCAACCTTTGGAAATCGATCCAGGCCGAGCTTCGTGAACGAGAATGCCCCAATGACCGTGAGCGCAATGATGAGAACGCTCGCGAATACGGGACGCTTGACGGAAAGTGCTGCTAGCCACTGCATGGTACGTACGCTCGCAATGCTGATGTCTGAGTGCTGAAGTCAGGTGCAAATATGAAGGGTGCAGGTTATTGCGCCTGCACCTTCATCCCGTCGGTGAGACGGCCGTTCGGCTCCGCGACAACCGTCTCACCCTTCGATACTCCGGACGTCAACTCGACCTGGTCGCCCACCCGCTCGCCGAGCGTGACGATCCGTTCTTCGACGCTGCCGTCCTTGATGACGTAAACGCGGCTCGTACCGGAGACGGTCTCCACCGCCTTGGCGAATACGAGGAGCGCGGATGCGGACTGCGGCTGCTGAATGGACGCCGTCGCGAAGAGACCGGGCTTCAGCCGTCCGTCCGTGTTCGGCGCGATGGCTTCGACCGTCAGCGCGCGCTGATCGGCGCGCAGCGACGGCGAGACGAAGCGGATCTTTGCCTCGAACAACTCGTTCGCATACGCGTCCACCGACAGCCGAACCGACTGCCCGACGTGGATGAGCGATACCGCCTGCTCCGGCACCGTGAGCTCGACGCGCATCGGATCGATGCGGACGACTGTCGCCACGCGCGTACCGCGCGTCACGTAATCACCGACGCTGACGAGCCGTTCGGCGACAATGCCGGAGAACGGCGCTCGTACGGCCGTATCCGACATCGCCTTGCGCGCGAGTGCGACCCTGGCACGCGCCGCCTGGAGCGAACGGTAGGACTGCTCGGCCGAGTTCTGCGCGACGAGATACTGCTGACGGGCCGCTTCCACCTGCGTCCGCCGCTGGTCGAACTCACTCTGCGACACGACCTTCTGATCGAGCAGCGAGCGAATGCGTCCGAACTCCGCTTCGGCGAATTCGAGCGACGCTCGCGCGTTCATGACGTCGGGTACCGCCTTGGGATCGAAGGTGTCGCCCGGTTTCAATCCGAGCCGAGCCTCGATCTGCTCCGCGTTCGCCTCCGCTTCCTGCAGCTGCGCGGATGTTTCCGCAGGTGACACACGGACGAGGACGTCACCCTGAGAGACGCGTGTGCCGCGCTCCACAGGCGTTCCAACGATCCGTCCGCCGATTTCGGCGCTCACTTCTGCCTGTTCGTCCGCCGTGAGCGATCCAGTGACCCTGATGAAACGGTCGATCGGGCGACTCTCGACGGCGACCGTCGTAACCGTCGGCACCGCCGCCGACGCAACTGGTGGCTCTTCGGCCGAGGTCTTCGAGCTGCAGCCTGTAACGGATGCCCCCGCCAGTGACACCGCGGCAGCGAGAACGATGAACGAATGACGACGAACGTAGCTGAACATGACAATCGACCTCAGAGGCAATTCTCAGGACGGTATGAATGCGTGAACCCGGTTCGAAATCCTGTGAGCACGGCGTCGATAGTGACGCGCGCGAGCGTGTCGGCGTCCTCGCCTGGCGCCATCCGATCGCACAGGCGGACCATGCAGACGCCGAGCACGGAGACCATGAGAACGCGGAAGATCGCTTCTGGTGAGCTGCCCACCGGAAAATCGCCGCGGCCGATCGCCTGCTGGATGCGGTTTGTGAGCTGACCGCGCATCTCGCGAACGAACCCGAAGCGCTGCCAGTCGTGGCTGATCTTCGGCACGGAACGGTCCATGAACATCAGCGCGTGGTACTCGGGGTGCGACTTGCTGAAGTTGTAAATCTCGAGGAACGCGTCGCGGATGCAGTCAATTGGGGGAGCATCAGGCTCGGCATTGCACGCGCAGGCGTGCGCCGACGCGAAGAGAAGCCGGAAGCCTTCCTCGGCAAGACCAAGAAAGATGTCGTCCTTGCTCGGAAAGTAGCTGTAGATCGCCGCCGGGCTGTATTCGATTCGCTCGGCGATTTTGCGGATGGAGACGTTCTGATATCCCTCCGCGACGAATAGCTCGCGGGCGGCGTCCAAGATAGCGCGGGCCGTTGCCTCTCGCTCCCGCTCCTGCCGTTCCTTGACTCCCACTTGATAACCTCAGTGAAATGCCTGCGTTGAACAGTGTTCACTATCTTAACACTGTTTGACAAGCAGAGAAGCCGGTGAGTTCCACGCCGTTTCGCGGCCCCGCTTGCGCGGCCCGGCAGCTTCAGGCACCCTGCGCGGATGAGACTTTCATCCGACCAGATTCGCGAAAAGCTCGATCGCTTGAATGGCTGGGGTAAAGATGGCGAGTCAATCCGGAAGCAGTACGTCTTCGACGGATTTGCCTCGGCGGTCGCGTTCGTCGTCCGCCTCGGGTTCGATGCTGAGGCGGCGGACCATCATCCCGACGTGCTGATCTCGAACTATAAGAAGGTGACGCTGACGTTCACGACTCACAGCGACGGAGGGTTGACGGAGAAGGATTTCGCTGGAGCGGAAGCCGCGGACCGCGTTTTTGCAAAACAGGCCGGCTGAAACCGGCCCGTGTCAGTCCCCGTAACGGGCCGGCTTCAGGCGCCTACGTCACGAGATCGGGAAAATCTTGTCGAGGCCATCGGCGGGGCGCGGGATCACATGGACGCCGACCAGTTCGCCAACTCGCCGCGCAGCAGCCGCCCCCGCATCGGTCGCCGCCTTCACGGACGCCACGTCACCTCGAACGATCGCGGTGACGAGACCCGCATCGACCTTCTGGTAGCCGACGAAGACGACGTTGGCCGCCTTGACCATCGCGTCGGCCGCTTCGATCATGCCTACGAGGCCGCGCGTCTCGACCAGGCCGAGCGCCTCTCCCGGAAGGTCCTTTGCCATGACGAGCAAGTCTACTATGTGATCCGTCCGCGCGCCGAGATCTCGACACGCTCGATCACCTCATCGCCGTCCATCAGCCACGCTGAATCAACGAGATTTGACACGACGCACGAATGGTTCGGGACGATCCGTACCAGATCGCCCGGCTCGAGCGGGTTGGATCCCGCGAGCGCGCGAACAGTGGCGTGCTCCTCCGATAACCGCTCGATCAGCAGCGATTGGTCCGCCGTCTGCGCGCCGGAAATCGCCTGCAGGGCCGCTCCGTATCCCGGCGATGGCGTGCAGCCTCGTGCGAGATCATTCGTCAACGTCTTGCTGCCGCTGTCGAGAACGATGCGATCGTCTGCCGGTTTCGACACCACGCGCGCCAGCACGGTGAGTGCGCAATCGTCCCAGGTGGCGGCGCCGAGCGCGACCTGCGTGCGATCGAAGTAGATGTAATTGCCCGGACGGATCTCCGTGATGCCGGCCTGCTCGATGCTGAAGCGGATCGGCGGCGTTGCGCCCACGCTGATTTCGTCCACGCCGACGCCGCGCGCGCGCAGTTTGTCCGCGAGACTCGCGAGGGTCCGCGCTTCTTCTCCGGCAATCGAGCGCAGCTGCTCTTCGGTCGTTGCGCCGTAGGCGTGGCCTGCGTGACTGAGCAAGCCGCGAAAGCGGAGGCCGGGAAGCGCCGCGACCTCGGCGACGAACTCCGCGGCGTCGTTGCGCGCCGGATCGATCCCGCAGCGATGAAAGCCGACGTCCACTTTCACGAGAACGTCCACCTCACGTCCTTCACGGCGCATGACCTCCGACCACCCGCGCGCGACGTCCATGTGATCGACGATGAACGAGAGGCGGGTGCGTTCGAGGAGATCGATGACCCGCTCGGCGTTCACCGGGTTGAGAGGGTAGGGAAGCCTGACGTCCGCGATGCCCGCGTCGGCGAACACCTCCGCCTCGCCGAGTTTCGCACAGCAGATGCCGACCGCTCCTCCGGCGATCTGCCGCTTCGCGAGCTCGATGCTCTTGTGAGTTTTTGCGTGCGGGCGCAGGCGCAGGCCGCGGCGCGCAGCGGACGACTGCATGGCATCGAGATTCCGTTCCATGCGCCCGCGGTCGATGAGCACGCACGGCGTCCTGAGTTGTGTGAGGATCACGCTGACATTGTAGAGGCGCAGGGGGCCCGGCCCCTTGAGGTCCCTCACCAGGGGACAGGCCTCGCGCTAAAACCACAATCGATTGGGCCGACGAAAATCGCCCCCCAATTAGTGGACCGCATGGATCCAAAAATCGCGTGATCCGGGGCCAGGCCCCTTAAGGGGCCTGGCCCCCTTGCTCACGCGAACATACCGAGCGATTGCGTGCCCTTGAAACCCGGGAACACGCGCGACGTGTCCTGGAGGGTCAGGTGACCGCGGACGACTTCGTTGAATACGGCGCGGAAGTCGGTGGTGACCGCGAGGTCGCGGCCGTCGTGACGCTGCTCGGGCGCGAGACCCGGCCACTTCCCGTACACCTTGCCGCCACGGACGGCGCCCCCCACGATCATCATGGCGTTCCCGTGTCCGTGATCGGTGCCCCGCGATCCGTTCTCCGCCACCGCACGACCGAACTCCGACATCGTCACCACGGCGACGTCCTGCATGCAATCGCCGAGATCGCGGACGAGCGCCGCGATTCCCTGAGAGAGATCGTCGAGTCGATTCGCCAGGACGCCGACAGCCGCGCCTTCGTTCGCGTGATGGTCCCAGTTGCCGGACTCCGCGAAGGCGATCTCGAGCCCCACGTCAGCCTTGATCAACTGCGCGATCTGTTTGAGCGCCTCACCGAAGGGAGAGCGCGGGTACTCCGCGCCATTGGCAGGAGCGTATTGGGCAGGATCCGCCTTCTTCAGCATCCTTACGGCGTCGAAGGCCTCGCGTCCGGTCGAATGAAGAACGCTGTTCGCCGCCGCCGCGTATTCGGACTCGAAGGACGCCTGCACCATGTCGGTGGCCTGTCCCGCGCGGATGCCGAACTGTGCGATTTGCCCGATCGCGAGCGCGGGTGCGGATCCCTGCAGCGCGCGCGGCAACTGCTGCGCGAGCGCGACCGCGCGGAACGGCGTCGCCTGCTGATGTTCCTTCGCGTGAAGATAGCGATTCATCCAGCCATCCGGCGTGCTCTTCACGCCGGGTGTCGCCGACTCCATGTAGTCCTGCGCATCGAAGTGCGACCTCGTGTCGTCGGGCGAACCGCTTGCGTGCACGATCGCAAGGTTGCCGGAGTCCCACAGCGGCTTCAACGCCTTCATGCGCGGATGCAGCCCGAAGAAGCCGTCCAGATCGAGCGCGGCGTCGCTGCTGGATCCGGGTTTCGCGATTGCCAGCGTGGGCCGCGCCCTGTAGTACTCAGGTTCGCCGAATGGAACGATCATGTTGAGACCGTCGACGGCGCCGCGCTGAAAGATCGCGATGAGGACCTTCTGTCGAGCCGCGCCGATGCCTTCCACGGTCCGCGCGAGAAACGTCGGCGCGAAGCCGAGACTCACCAGAGCGAGGCCGCCGTCCTTGAGGAAGATGCGTCGCGAGATCATGGTCTTACCTCTTCTGGAAGTCCGGCGAGCCGAGTAGCAGCGCGATCCGCTGAGCCTCGTTCGTTGCCTTCGCGACCGTCTGCACGGTGTTGTCCGCCAGCTCACCCGCGAGAACGGCCTGGGCGATCTGGTCCGCAGTCGCCGGCGCCGCCGCGCGGGGCGAACCGGGACGTCCACCGCGACCGAGACGATTGCTCGAGAGCGCAACGGCAAAGTTCATGCGATTGAGCAGCGCGCCCGTGTTGACCCAGGCGTCGGCCTTGTCGGAGTACCCCGTGGGCGGCTGGCACATGTAGAGCGGCATGCCCAGTTGGCGCAGGGTCTGAACGAGCGGCAGTCCGTCGGGGAGATCGACCTCCGCGGCCCGCACCGCGCTGACCACGAATTCGAATGGGGTTTTCACTTTCGCGCGCCGCGCCGAAGCGGAAAAGAACTCGGGTGAGGTGACAATCGTCCGCACCACTTCGCGGATGTCGCCGCCGGTGTCGCGGAAGCGTGCCGCAGCACGGTCCACAAGAGAGGCCGGCGGCTCGTCGGCGACGAAACGGCGCGCCAGCTTCATGGCAATGAACCGCGAGGTGGACGGGTGCTTTGCGAGTATGTCGAGCACCTGTTCGCCATCTCGCTTGCCTCCGCTCGAGCGGATCTTCACGCCCAGCACGACTTTCTCGCCGTCATCGTGCATGCGTGGTTCGAAGCGGAACCCTCCGCCCTGACGAGGCATGTCGATCGTCCATCCGGTGAACGCCCGCGCGACCTCCTGAACGTCCTTCTGCGTGTAACCCCCATCGACACCGAGCGTATGCAGTTCCATCAGCTCGCGTGCGTAGTTCTCATTGATGCCGCGGCGGCGGTTCTGCGGCTGGGGCTGAGTGGGCGGCCGGCGGAACGCCGCACGCCCGCGCCTCTGCATGGTGTCGGCGCTCTCAGGCGCGGCACTCTGCCAGTTGTCCAGATAGAACAGCATCGCGGGGCTCTCGGCAACGGCACCGAGCAGGTCTCTGAACTTGCCAAACACGCGCGGGCGGATCGTGTCGCGCTCGTACTCCGTCAGGTAGGTACGCGTCTGTCCCTTGCCTGCGAAGACGTTGAAGTGATTGAACCAGAAGTCCACCATCACCTCTTCGAGCTGACGCTCGCTGTAAGCCGCGCGGAGGACCTTCTGCTGCATCAGCTCGGTGACGACCAGCCGTTCGCCCTGCTGGCCGTTCTGCGGCCGACGCTCGGGCTGCATCTGCATGTCGGGCGTGGCGGCTGCTGCGGCCTTGGCGCGCTGTGCCTGGCGCCGCTGCATCTGCGCGGGCATGTAGTACTCGCGGGCGAGGTCGCGCGTGCTCATCGACAGCGTTTTGAATTCGGCAAGTCGCGACTCCATGTCTGTATCGGAGACGCGGGAGGGATCCAACTGCTGGTCGATGTACGTCGCCAGACCGATCTCGCGAACGCGAGCGACGTCGCCCGGCGAGGGACCAAAACCGATCCTGTTCAGGACGTGAACGATCGTCTTGTCGTCTGGCGACGGCGGCACGGCTGATGACCTGCGTTGCGCCGTGCCCGACGCTGCCGTCGCGCCTACGAGAATTGTTACGACGACGAATCGCCGCCAGACGGCAGCTCTACTTTGAACACCCATGTGCGACCTCTGTTCACCCGGGTTAGACCTGCGTCGACGCATCACGGTTGAAGGGTCCGGCGTTCGGCGGTTCGGCACCCCGGCATTAATATGGAACCGACATGCAACTCGTGCCTGCCGAGGGGGCTATTCTCGATCAGATTCTCGACGAAACGCACGAAATCTGGTCCGACCGTCTGAGTCGTTCAGCATACGCGCGCTACAACGCCACCCAGCTGCGGACACCCTGGGGCGCCCGCCACCTGCGCAGATTGGCACTTGTGGATGCCGAGGGCCGCATTCTCTCGAGCGCGAAGCGCTACGACCTTTGCGCCACGCTCGACGGACAGGAGGTCCGCGTCGTCGGCTTCGGTGCCGTGTTCACCCCTGTCGCCATGCGAGGCCGCGGCTACGCGCGCGAGATCCTCGAGCGCATGGTGACGGATGCGGCGCGACAGGGCGCGCAGCTCGCGATCCTTTTCTCCGAAATCGATCCGGCTTTCTACGAGGCGATGGGGTTCGTCGCCGTTCCGCGATACGAGATCCTCATGCGGACGACGGGTCCGGCCGGTGCGCCGATGGTGCTCGTGCGTACGGGCGAGGAGCGCGACATCCCCGCGGTAACGGCACTGGCTCGCGCAATGGCAGAGCACCATCGGTTCGCGCTCGTTCCAACACAGGAGTCGATTCGCTTCAGCCTGTCGAAGAAACGTCTGCTCGCCGGGTTCCTTCCTGACGGCGCGCTCGGCGTCGAGTTCTACATCGTCGAGGAGGGTGCTGGCGCCGTCGCGTTCGCGATCCTCACGGTGACACGCGCCGACGTGGTGCTGGAGATGTGCGGGGACCGCGATCCG
>DATLLF010000069.1:0-10611 GCA_035537955.1 Vicinamibacterales bacterium
AGCAAGGACGGCCTGGTGCTGTTCGACTCGGTGGTGGCGTCGCTCGCCCGCCAAGGGCGCGCTGACCGCGTGAATTCGTCGATGAACCTGATGAGCAAAGCTGACGCCGCCGTTCTCGAACGACACGGACTCAAACCGGACGAATACGACCGCATCGTCGCTGCGCTCGGCCGCGAGCCCTCGCTCACCGAGCTTGGCATCTTCTCGGTGATGTGGTCGGAGCACTGCAGCTATAAGAGCTCGCGCGTCCACTTGCGCACGCTGCCCACCAAAGGTGCCCGCGTGCTGCAGGGGCCGGGAGAAAATGCAGGCGCCGTGGACATCGGCGACGGTATGGCGGCGGTCTTCAAGATCGAGTCGCACAACCATCCGTCTTTCATCGAGCCTTATCAAGGAGCGGCAACCGGCGTCGGCGGCATCATCCGCGACATCTTCACGATGGGGGCCCGCCCCGTCGCACTGCTGAACTCGCTGCGCTTCGGCCCGCTCGACGGGCCGCATGGCGCGCGCACCCGCCGGATCGTCGAAGGCGTGGTTGCGGGGATCGCCGGCTACGGCAACAGCATCGGCATTCCGACCATCGGTGGCGAGATCGCGTTCGAGGAGCCGTATGCCGGCAACCCGCTGGTCAACGTGTTCTGCCTCGGGATCTCCAGGGCGGACGCGCTCGTGAAGGGGCGGGCAGACGGTGTTGGTAATCCCGTCTACTACGTCGGCGCCAAGACCGGCCGCGATGGAATTCACGGCGCGACGATGGCCTCGGCGGAGTTCGATGAGAAGTCGGCCGAGAAGCGGCCCGCCGTACAGGTCGGCGATCCGTTCATGGAGAAGCTGCTGCTCGAAGCGTGTCTGGAGCTGATGAAAACAGACGCGCTCATTGGCGTGCAGGACATGGGGGCCGCCGGGCTCACGTGCGCGACATCCGAAATGGGGGCTCGCAGCGGCAGCGGCATCGAGATCGACGTCATGCACGTCCCCCAGCGCGAGAGCGGGATGACCCCGTACGAAATCATGCTGTCCGAGTCTCAGGAGCGCATGCTGCTCGTCGTGAAGAAAGGCCGCGAGCGCGAGGTGGAGGAGATCTTCGAGAAGTGGGACCTGCACGCGGCGCACGTTGGTTTCGTCACAGACGATGGATTGCTGCGCGTGATGGACCACGGCGCGGTTGTCGCGGAGATCCCGAACACCGCACTCGTCGACGAAGCGCCCGTCTACAACCGCCCGATGTCGCGTCCTGGTTACCTCGACGAGGTGCGGCAGCTCGATCCGGCTTCACTGCCAGGCGTCAATCCGCAGGAAGCATTTCTGCGGATCCTTTCGTCGCCGACCATCGGCAGCAAGTTGTGGGTCTATCGGCAGTACGACCACATGGTGCGAACCAACACCGTGGTGCTCGCGGGAATGGGCGCCGGCGTGATCCGCGTCAAGGGTACGCCGCGTGCGCTGGCGATGTCGGTTGATGGCAACGGCCGGTATTGCTATCTGGATCCACGACGGGGCGCGATGCTTGCCGTCGCGGAGGCGGCGCGAAACGTGGCCTGCGCCGGAGCACAGCCGATCGGCGCAACGAATTGCCTGAATTTCGGCAACCCCGAACGTCCGGAGATCATGTGGCAGTTTGCCGAAGCGGTTCAGGGTATCGGCGAGGCCTGTCGCGCTCTCGAAGTACCGATCACCGGTGGCAACGTGAGCCTCTACAACGAGACCGATGGCAAGGCCATCTACCCGACACCCGTACTCGGCATCGTCGGCGTCATAGAAGATGCGTCGCGCGCGCTCACGCGCGTGTTCCGCGGAACAGACGAAGCGATCGTGCTGCTTGGCGAGACGTATGACGACCTGGGTGGCAGTGAGTTCCTGAATACTGTCCATGGTCTCGTGAAGGGACAGCCGCCGCGCATCGACCTCGCGAAGGAGCGTGCGCTCATCGACCTCCTCGTGAGCGCTTCGGGCGCGGGACTCCTCCGGTCCGCGCACGATTGCTCCGATGGCGGCATTGCGATCACGCTCGCCGAGTGCGCATTCGATGCGGCTGGCATCGGCTATGAAGTGGATTTGAACGAGGTCGAGACCGTCGACGCGACGTTGTTTTCTGAGTCGCCTTCACGTGCGGTGGTGACCGCAGCGCGTGAGCACGTGGAGCGTGTTCTCGAGCTGGCGCAGCAGCACGGCGTGCCGGCTCGCGTGATCGGGCGAACGGGCGGAACGCGATTGCGGATCGCTGTTGGCGGGGAGACGGCGATCGATTGTGATATTCGTGACGCCGAACAGCGCTGGGCAAATGCGCTGACCGGCTGGTTCCAGCGACAGGCATCGTAGAATCTATAGACACAGACGCCGATACAACTGAGCCCACGGGAGTGGAGCCGGCCGCGGAGCGCCAGCGCAACGTAGCGGAGCCGAGGCGAGTGCGGGGGACCCCGCCGCTCGGCCTGAGCGCAGTGGAGTGGAGCTGGCGGCGGAGCGCCAGCGCAACGTAGCGGAGCCGAGGCGGGGTGCAGGGGGCCCCGCCGATACAAAAATGTTCGATAAATTCAAGGACGAATGCGGCGTGTTCGGCATCTTCGGCCATCCCGAGGCCGCCAACCTGACGTATCTCGGTCTATATGCCCTGCAGCATCGCGGTCAGGAGAGCGCCGGGATCGCGAGCGCCGATGGTCACAAGATGCGCGTCTCGCGCACGATGGGGCACGTCGCTGACGCGTTCACCGGCAATGTCCTCGAGGGGCTGCCGGGGCATCTCGCGATCGGCCACACGCGCTACTCGACGGCGGGTGAGAGCCGTCTGGAGAACGCGCAGCCGATGCTCATCGACTGTACGCACGGGCAGATCGCGATCGCGCACAACGGCAACATTGTCAACGCGCGCGAGCTGCGCGACGAGCTGGTCCGCAACGGATCCATTTTCCAGACGACGAGTGATACCGAAGTGGCGCTGCATCTGTATGCGCGCTCCAGAGCCGTTTCGGTCGAAGAAGCACTGATCGAATCGGTCGCACAGCTGAGCGGCGCGTTCTCGTTCGCGTTCCTGACGAAGAACCGCCTGATCGCCGCGCGGGATCCTCACGGTTTTCGCCCGCTCGCCCTCGGCAAGCTGGGCGACGCGTGGATCGTCTGTTCCGAGACCTGCGCGCTCGATCTCATCGGCGCGACTTATGTCCGCGATGTGGCGCCGGGCGAGGTGCTGATCATCAGCGATGGCGGGCTGCGGTCAGCGCACCCGTTCCCGTCGGCGCCCCTGGCGCACTGCGTGTTCGAGCACGTGTACTTCGCACGGCCCGACAGCTACGTCTTCGGACGAAGTGTGAACGAGGTCCGCACGTCCCTGGGCAGGCACCTCGCGCGAGAATCCGCTGTGCCCGCCGATGTGGTCGTTCCCATTCCCGACTCCGGCGTGTGCGCGGCGATCGGCTATGCGGAAGAAGCAAAGCTGCCCCTGCAGATGGGGCTGATCCGGAATCATTACATCGGGCGCACGTTCATCCAGCCGCAGCAGTCGATCCGTCACTTCAGCGTCCGCGTCAAGCTGAATCCGGTCCGCAGCATCCTCGAGGGCAAGCGCGTGATCCTGCTGGACGATTCGATCGTCCGTGGAACCACGAGCCGCAAGATCGTGCGGATGGTCCGCGCCGCCGGCGCGCGTGAAGTTCACCTTCGTATCAGTTGCCCGCCGACGATATCGCCTTGTTTCTACGGGGTCGACACGCCGAGCAGGACAGAGCTCATTGCCGCGACGCATACGGCAGAAGAGATCCGCAAGTACACCGAGGCGGATTCCCTCTCGTATCTGAGCCTCGAGGGTCTCAAAGCCGCGGTCGGCAGCGAGCAGGGCTCGTACTGCACGTCGTGTTATACCGGCATCTATCCCGTCGCGTTCCCGCGTGACGAGCAGGCATATCTGCAGCTCGCGTTGAAGGCTGTCGATTAACGCATGCAGCTCTGGCTTTTCTGTGCGGTACTGCTGCTGGGGCAAACCGCTCCGCGGCCCCAGGCGGAGACGCAGCAGTCAACCGCGACCCCTGCGCAGGTTGTCGCAGCAATCGACAAGCTTGCGGATCTCAACTATCCAGTCCGCACCGATGCGGCGCGCAGCGTCCGTCGGGCGGCCGCGGCGGTGGCGGTCCCGGCCCTTACGCAGGCCGTCGCCAGTCACAAGGACAGTTACGTCCGTTTCCGCGCCCTGGTGCTGCTCTCGGGTTTCAACGATCCCGGAACCCGCGACGTGATGACGCGCGTCGTCGCTGATCCCAACGATCGCCTGCGCGCGGTGGCCTACGCGTACTTCGAGCACCATACGGATCCAGCTGTGTTGCCGCGCCTGATTGACGCACTCGCGCGTGAGGAATCGGAGTTCGTCCGCCCGGCGCTCACGCGCGCGATCGCCGCGCATGGCAAGGAGAAGGCGGCGCAGGACACGATGAACAAACTCGTGACGCGCGGTCAGGATTTCTTCCGCAGCGCCGCGATCGAGGCGATCGGCGACTACAAAGGCAGTTACGCCTTCTCGGCGTTGACCGAGGTGGCCAGGCTCGAAGGCCCCCTGCAGGACGATGCCGTGATCGCGCTGGGAAAAATCGGTGACAAGCGCGCACTCGACACCTTTGCCGCGCTGCAGCGGACGGCACCGAAAGGCACACAGCCATCGATCGCGGCGGCGATCTGCCTGCTCGGCATCAACTGTTCCTCACACCAGGGGTATCTCACCGAGTCCCTGAAGTTCGGGATCAAACAGATCGGCTACCAGGAGCTGTTGAGAAGCTCGGCGTCAGGCCTTGCTGCGCTCGGAGTTGCGGGTAACGAAGAGGCGATGCGGACGTTGATCGATATCGGCGCGCCCACTCGCGATCCCGCGCGGGCAGCGATCGCGCTGGCGCTCGGCACGATCGCGCTGCGCAACACGCCGATGGCGTTGAAGGTGCTCGAACGTCAGGAGAACCGCGACACCGCGCTCGAACTTCTTCGAGAAGCCTTCGATATGCTCGAAGAGGATTATGCCGAGGAGCGATTCTTTGCGACCGTCCGCCGCGGCTTCTGGCAGGCCGCACCCGGTTCGCCCGCGCGTACGGTCTCCGAAGCTCTGATCCGCAAACTGGAGTTCTGAAACGCAGAGTTCGCAGAGGCGCAGAGTTGAATCAGTAACGGTTTGCGAGCGAGCCACGCGAGCGGACCGGGGGAGTGAGGGACCCCGCGAGCGAGCGTGTAAGGGGGTCTGGGGGACGAAGTCCCCCAGTATGAACATGGATTACAGGCAGGCCGGGGTGGACATCGACGCGGGCAATGAGGTCGTACGACGGATCCGCTCGCTCGCGCGCGGGACCTACACCGACGGCGTATTGTCCGACATCGGTTCGTTCGGGGGCTTGTTCCGGCTGAATGCTGCCGGTGTCGACGATCCAGTGCTGGTGGCGAGCGCCGACGGCGTCGGGACGAAGCTGCGCATCGCGTTCATGACCGGCGAGCACCGGTCGATCGGCCGCGACCTCGTGAACCACTGCGTCAACGACATCCTGGTGCAGGGCGCCGAACCGCTCTTCTTCCTCGATTACCTCGCAACCGGCCGGCTGGATCCCGATATCGCGGTGCAGATCGTCGAAGGCCTCGCAGCGGCGTGCCGTGAGAACGGATGCGCACTGCTCGGCGGAGAGACCGCCGAGATGCCCGGATTCTATGCGGACGGTGAGTACGATGTCGCCGGCTTCATCGTCGGCGCTGTGCCGCGCGCGCGATTGATCGATGGAAAGACGATCGCGCCGGGCGATGCGCTGATAGGAATCCCGTCTTCAGGCCTGCACACCAATGGCTACTCGCTCGCGCGCCAGATTGTGTTCGACAAGGCCGGCCTGCGGCACGACAGCCACTTGTCGGAACTCGGCGGGACCATCGGCGAAGCGCTGCTCGTCCCGCATCGGACATACCTCCCGCTGATACGTCCGCTGCTCGGCGAACGAGTGATCAAAGGAATGGCGCACATCACGGGCGGAGGTATCACTGAGAACCTTCCGCGAATTCTTCCGGCAGGTCTGCACGCGCAGGTCGACCGTAGTACCTGGGACGTGCCTGTTCTTTTCAGCTGGCTTCAGCGAACAGGTGGCGTGGGTGCAGCCGAGATGCTGCGATCCTTCAACATGGGGCTCGGGCTCATCGTCGCTTGCCCCGCGGTCGAGGCCGATCGGCTACTCGGTGCGCTGCGCGCGGCGGGCGAGCGGGGCGCGCGCGTGATTGGCAGCATCGTCGCGGGCGGCGAGGGCGTTCGCTACGTGAACGACTGACGTGCCCGGCTTCCCGTCACCAGCGAACCTCGGCGTCCTGATCTCGGGCCGCGGCAGCAACCTGCAGGCGCTCATCGATGCCGTGCAGAGCGGCGAGCTGGATGCGCGGATCGCCGTGGTGATCTCGAACAGATCGCAGGCTGCCGGGCTCGAGCGCGCAGCCGCTGCCGGGATAGCGACCCTGACGATCAGCCACCGCGACTTCACCACGCGCGACGACTTTGATCGTGCGATTGCGAATGCGCTGCGTCAGCACGACGTTCACCTCGTATGCCTTGCGGGCTTCATGCGATTGATCGGTGGCCCGATGCTCGAGGCGTTTCCGAACGCGATCCTCAACATCCATCCGTCACTGCTGCCCGCGTTTCCCGGTGTCGACGCTCCGGCGCAGGCGCTCGCATATGGAGTCAAGGTCAGCGGCGTCACGGTCCATCTCGTGACCGGTGAGCTCGATGGCGGGCCGATCGTTCTGCAGCGCACTGTCCTCGTGAAAGACGACGACACTGTCGATGCGCTGGCAGCACGGATCCTTCTCGAAGAGCACCGCGCGTATCCCGAAGCGGTAAACGTCGTCCTCTCGGGTGGGTGGTCTATCGAGGGACGCTGCTTTGTTCGCGCGGGCTGAAGGATTCGACTCGCTGCAGCGTGAGCAGCGCGACCTCTGGTGGGCAGTTGATGCGGACCGGGATGTAGACCGTTCCTACTCCACGGCTCACGAACATCGTCGTGGTTTCCCGCCGCGCCGTGCCCGCGACCACCGGGAACTCGCGCGCCGCGATGGCGCCAAGACCCGGCAACACGATCTGACCTCCGTGCGTATGGCCGCTCAGCACGAGCGGGATCGCGAGCGCGGCCGCTTCGGGCAGGCGCGCAGGCGTGTGGGCAAGCAGCACGAGGTTCGTGGAGGCGCCGCGGATGATGCGCTCGATCACGTCGAGCCGTCGCGTCCAGTAGCGGATCCCCGCGATGTCGAGCGGTTCTCCCTTGATGCGAATCTGGGTCCGCGCGTCCCGTAATACCGTCATCCCTTTCGCGCTCAGCGCCGCGGGCATGTCGCGATCGTCGTCATGATTGCCGAGGATGGCGAAAATTCCGTGGGGCGCGTGCAGGGGCGCGAGTACCTCCGCCGCCGGCCCGACGAATCGACGGTCGGGGCCGCCGCCCATCGTGACGTAGTCTCCGCCGAGCATGATGATGTCGGGTTGCTCCCCCATCAGCAGATCGACAGCGGCGCGGGCCATCTCCTCGGTGACGGTGCCGCTCCGGTGCAGGTCAGTCAGGAACCCGACGCGAAGGCCGGCGAGTGCGGGTGCCAGTCCGCTGACGAAAAGCGTTTCCCGTACGACTGAGAACTGCTTTCGCTCGTACACGTAGCCGTAATCGGCGCCGCCGACAGCGACACCCACCGCGCTCGCCGCGAGCCCTCTCAGCAGGTCGCGCCTGCTTATGTCGCGCATGCTGAACTTCGCTGGCATCCCGTGGCCGTATGTTAGCGCGCCTATAATCGACCGCAGATCATGAACATCGACGAACAGGTGACATACCTGACGAAAGGTTGCGTGGACGTCGTCCGCGTCGCCGATTTGCGGGCGAAGCTCGAACGCTCGCGGAAGACGGGACAGCCCCTGGTGGTGAAGGTCGGCTTCGATCCCACCGCCCCGGATCTCCACCTTGGCCACACGGTGCTGATCCGAAAGATGAAGCATTTCCAGGACCTCGGACACACCGTCGTGTATGTCGTCGGTTCCTTCACCGCTCTCATCGGTGATCCGACTGGCCGTTCCAAAACACGGCCGCCGCTGACGATGGAGGAGATTGCCGCGAACGCGGAGACCTACAAGACGCAGATCTTCAAGATCCTCGATCCGGTCAAGACCGTGACGCGGTTCAACAGCGAATGGCTGGAGCCGCTCGGGAGTTTCGGGTGGGTCAAGCTGGCAGCGAAGTACAACGTCGCGCAGATGCTCGAGCGGCGCGATTTCAAGACGCGTTACGAGGGGGGGAAGCCGATCGCCGTTCACGAGTTCCTGTATCCGCTCGCCCAGGCATACGATTCCGTTTTTCTGAAGGCGGACGTGGAGCTTGGCGGAACCGACCAACTGTTCAACCTGAACGTCGGGCGTGACCTGATGCCCGCGTACGATCTCGAGGCGCAGATCGTCATGACGACGCCGCTGCTCGAAGGGCTCGACGGCGTCGAGAAGATGTCGAAGAGTCTTGGCAACTATGTCGGCGTCACCGAACCTCCCTCCGAAATGTTCGGCAAGCTGATGTCGGTTTCGGACGAACTGATGTGGAGGTACTACGTCCTGCTGACGGATCTTTCGAGTGACGAGGTCCTGCAGCTGCGCAATCGCGTTTCGGCCGGCGACCTGCATCCGAAGCAGGCGAAGGCGGATCTTGCCAGGCGCATTGTTGCGGATTTCCACGGGGACGCCGAGGGCGCGCGCGCGGCAGAAGAGTTCGAGCGACGGTTCAGCCGGCGCGAACTCCCCGTCGAGGCGCGGGTCGTCGAGCTCACCAATGAGGAGTGGACCGCGTCTCTCGAGAAGCGGCTCGTGCGAAGCGGTCTGGCTGAGTCGATGAGCGATGCGCGTCGAAAGATCAGTCAGGGCGGCGTGCGGATCAACGGTGAGAAGGTGATCGTTGGCAGTGCGCCGCCGGAGTCCGACTACCTGCTCCAGGCGGGCAAGCTCGGCGCGGTGAAGGTCGTCCGTAAACCCTGAGCGGCTGAGGCGTTTGCGCGTGCGGCCTTGATTTTCGAGCCGATCGCGGGGTTGTTGACACCCGCATGATCGGCCGCGTATAGTGATCGTTACCGAGCGTGACCCGGCCAGGCTGGCCGGAAAGATTTGCTCCCGGTACTACCAGAGGAGCAAATTTTTTTTCCGCTTTGAAAACCTCGGGTTCGCCACCCCATCCAAATCAGCGCGCAGATAGCCGGGAGCGGCGGCGCGTTGGTTGCGCAAGAAAATCCGGTGCGAAAACGTCCGGAGGGGTTGACAGCGAATCAGTCGGCTAGTAAGATTGGAAGGTTCCCCTGAAGGAAATAAACCTGACGGGGCTCATCGAGACAATCCGTCGTGGCGCTTGCGTTCCGGCGGAGGGTTCCGGTTCTTTGAAAACTAGATAGAACGTGCAAGCACTTTAAACCCGTCGAGTATCAGCGGGTGGCACGGAGAATCCCGGTTCGCAGGAGTTTAGTTCACTCCGGCGGGCGGGCCGTGAACCACCTAAAACTTGACGAACTGAACAACGTTAGAGAGCCAATTCAACAAGGCGCTCAATGTTGAACGAGTTCTGCTGACGCCGAAAGGTGAAGGCGAACCACTTTAACTTGAGAGTTTGATCCTGGCTCAGAATCAACGCTGGCGGCGTGCCTAACACATGCAAGTCGAACGCGAAAGGGGAGCAATCCCTGAGTAGAGTGGCAAACGGGTGAGTAACACGTGGGTGACCTGCCTTCGAGTGGGGGATAACGTCCCGAAAGGGACGCTAATACCGCATGACATCCTGCTTTTGGAAAAGCGGAGATCAAAGCCGGGGATCGCAAGACCTGGCGCTTGAAGAGGGGCCCGCGCCTGATTAGCTAGTTGGTGAGGTAACGGCTCACCAAGGCTACGATCAGTATCCGGCCTGAGAGGGCGGACGGACACACTGGGACTGAGACACGGCCCAGACTCCTACGGGAGGCAGCAGTGGGGAATTGTTCGCAATGGGCGCAAGCCTGACGACGCAACGCCGCGTGGAGGATGAAGATTTTCGGATCGTAAACTCCTTTCGATCGGGAAGAACGGCTTCCGGGTGAACAATCCGGGAGAGTGACGGTACCGAGAGAAGAAGCCCCGGCTAACTCCGTGCCAGCAGCCGCGGTAATACGGGGGGGGCAAGCGTTGTTCGGAATTACTGGGCGTAAAGGGCTCGTAGGCGGCCAACTAAGTCGGATGTGAAATCCCCAGGCTTAACCTGGGAACTGCGTCGGATACTGGATGGCTTGAATTCGGGAGAGGGATGCAGAATTCCAGGTGTAGCGGTGAAATGCGTAGATATCTGGAGGAATACCGGTGGCGAAGGCGGCATCCTGGACCGACATTGACGCTGATGAGCGAAAGCTAGGGGAGCAAACGGGATTAGATACCCCGGTAGTCCTAGCCCTAAACGATGAATGCTTGGTGTAACGGGTATCGATCCCTGTTGTGCCGAAGCTAACGCATTAAGCATTCCGCCTGGGGAGTACGGTCGCAAGGCTGAAACTCAAAGGAATTGACGGGGGCCCGCACAAGCGGTGGAGCATGTGGTTCAATTCGACGCAACGCGAAGAACCTTACCCAGGCTCGAACGG
>DATLLF010000070.1:0-6020 GCA_035537955.1 Vicinamibacterales bacterium
GCGGCGCACCCGTCACCGATCTCCAGCCGTATCTCGGCGCTCCCGCCCACATGCTCATCGTGCGAACCGACCTGGGCGACGCGATCCATGCGCATCCGGAAGAGCAAGTCACCTCCGGCCCGTCGGTCTCGTTTCATCCGATCATGCCCGCGGCCGGCGGCTACAAAGTGTGGATCCAGTTTCAGCGCGGCGGGCAGGTCAGCACGTCAGCGTTCGAGCTGCAAGTCACTCGCTAATCGTCGTCAGCCGCGTCGCATGTGGTCACGTCCAGTCGCCGAACAGCGCCACAGCGCAGGCGTCCGGCGCTCCATCGACGACCAGGCGAGTGCCGTCCGGGATCGAGACGGGAGAACGCAGCTCGAGCGGCTGGCTGAAACGAGGATCGAACTCGCGGATAGAGACCAGGGGCTCGACAGTACCGTCGGAGAATTCGAGCGTCAGGCGCAGCGACCCTTTCGCAGGCAGTTGGGGTTTGATGGCAAACAGCCGACCCGTTCCGAGTGCCTGTGAACGGCAGGGCAGCGTCAGCGGAGCCGCCTCCTCAGGCCGACGATCCGCTGCCGTCTGCAACGCCACCGGCTGAAGCGCGGGCGCATCCTTCTTGAGCGACTGCGGTGCGCCGCCATCCACCCACGCGGTGATCAGAGCAATTTCAAACGCGGACAACGACGGATCATTGCGGAAGTCGCCGTAGCCGCGGACGACAGGCCACTTCGGCATGCGACGCGCAAGGACTTCTTCGCGAATGGCACGAGCCCATGGACGCGCATCAGTGTACGTCGCCAGCGACATCGGCGCGGGGCCGTCGGGCGAATGGCAGGAGACGCAGCGCGCCTGAACGATGGGTGCGATCTCGCGGTCCCAGCTGACGCGCGTCGTGATGGGGTCGTGCGCGGTGAGTGTCGCGACGGTGGCGGCCACGGCCATCGCCACCGCCGACCTTCGTAATTGCTTCCTCAGCTCAGCATTCACGTTCAATCGTCAGCATTGCTACCGCAGCCCGCCCCCGCCGCCGCTTGGCGGCGTCGTGATCACGGTTCCCGGGGCGACTCCGTCGATCGAGTAGACAAACGACGTGAACATCATCTCTTCCCACGTCTGATCGCCCCATTTGACGTCGACGGTCGGATCGGGATTGGCCTTGTTGGTCCGCGAGTTGTCGTAGTGCGCAACCGCGCGGATCTTCGTTCCCTTTGGAAGCTTCAGCGGCTCGGCGAACACGTAGTCCGTCTGCCAGTTGAAGTCGTACTTCGGCACGGCGAGCACGACCTCGCTTCTTCCATCGGGATAGGTGACTGTGTACTCCCAGCTCTTGCCGCGCAGGTGGGTGTGCGGCAGCATCTGCCGCAGCGTCACGTCCGCGCTGGTCGTCATCTCCGCGGCGATCGAGTAGTCGTTTGCGCCGGCGGGAATCTCGAGCTTGCCGTTGACGAGCGTGCCCATCCGCATCTCGACCTTCGGTGCCTCCTTGGCGAGGAAGAGTCCGATCTTCGTGCGATCGGTGGCCTCCTTGCCGTTGGTCGTGTAGTGCATCTGGACGACGAGCGTAGAGCCGGCGCGGAGGAGGATCGCGGTGCCCGGATCGAGCTTCAGGGATTGAGTGCCGGGAGCGAAGCCGCCGATCATCGCCCCGATGCGCTCCGGCGGCGGGAAGAGACTCCGGCCGCGCGGCCGTCCCGGTGCGCCCTCAGGCTCCTTCGGGCCACCGGACTGCCCGGGCGGGATCCCCATGCCGGGCGACGCGCGGAAGCCGGTGGGGCGCCGCTCCGGATTCGGTGCCCGCACTGACACGATCACGTGGTGGACCACCGCGCGATTCCCCGGCCGCACCTCGAGCTTCTCGAGCCACTTGTCTTCCGTGAAGTTGGTTGGAATTTCGAAGTACTCGTATTCGACGAACCCATCAGCGGGAACCTTGTATTCGACGGGAAGCTGCAGGACTGTGTCGGGCTCGCCGAGCTGCCAGCCATCGACGAATGGCGGGAGCGGAGGCAGATCCTTCGGATCCCCTTCCGGTGCGCCGCCGTTGGCCCACTTGATCAGCGTGTCGCGATCCGTGGCGGTGAGGCTGCGGTCGTTGCGGAATTTTCCGTGTGCTGGATCCGCATGCCACGGCGGCATATTGCGGTCCGTCACCTCGTCGCGAATCGCTTTGGCGTACGGGCGCGCGTCCTTGTAGGTGAGCAGCGACATCGGCGCGATCTCACCCGGACGGTGGCACGTCGCGCAGTTGTTGTAGAGGATCGGCGCGACATCCTTCGTGAAGGTCGGCGTGTCGGTCGCGGCCGCGCTTGCATATTGGTCCGGTGCGGCGGCCCTTGTGATCACCGCGCTGAGCAGCACCACCGACGCACCGACGACG
Organism: Vicinamibacterales bacterium; assembly: GCA_035537955.1. Taxonomy (GTDB): domain Bacteria; phylum Acidobacteriota; class Vicinamibacteria; order Vicinamibacterales; family 2-12-FULL-66-21; genus JACDCA01. Next base: position 2,363 of record DATLLF010000070.1, read on the forward strand.
ACGTGAACCCTCATTGTGCGCATCCCCTTTCACACGCTCTGAAGCGCTGCCCTACTTCACTATTGGTGTCGGTGGCACTGACGGCGTGAAGAGAACCCCGGTGTACTGCATCTCCTCCCACGTCTGGTCGCCCCATTTGACGTCGCTCTTCGGATCCGGGTTCGCCTTGTTTGCGGCCGAGTTGTCGTACCACGCGGTGGCGATGATCTTGGCGCCTTTCGGCACCTGCAACGGCTCCTTGAACATGTAGTAGGTCTGCCAGTTGAAGTCGTATGCCGGCACCGAGAGGATCGTCTTCGATGACCCGTCGGGCAGGACCATCGTGTACTCCCACTTCTTGCCGCGCAGGTGTGTGTGCGGGAAGATCCCCCACACCGTGGCATCCTGGAGGAACTCCACGTCCGCATCCACCGACACGTTGGCGGCGCCGGCAGGCAGCGTGAAGCTGCCGTTGATGAACTGTCCGGGCCGCAGCTCCTGTGCCGGTGGTTTTTTGGCGAAGATCAGCCCGACCTTCGTGCGATCGGTCGCCGGCGACCCCTTCGTCGTGTAGTGCATCTGCAGCTCGATGATCCCGCCCGGTTCCAGACGGAACGCGGTGCCTTCCGGCGCAACCTGCGGCGCCGTGCCCGGCGCATACGTCGCGAGGATGCGGCGCGGCGGCAGCCCTTGTCGAGCCGGGCTGAGCCGCACGCCCTCGGTGTGATCGGGCGGCGTTCTCGATTTCTCGGGGTTTGGCCTGAAGACGTTCGTCCGCTGCATGTCGGGGGCGGCGCGATAGTAGACGAGCACGTGGTGGACGACCTCACGATTACCCGGGCGCACCTCGATCGACTTCACCCACTTCGCCTCGGTGAAGTTCGTCGGCAGGTAGAAGTACTCGTACTGGATCGTGCCGTCGGCAGCGAGCTTGTACTCTTCGGCCATCTCGAAGACTACGTCCGGCTTGCCGACCGACCAGCCGTCGGTGAACGCGGGCTTTGCCGGCATGTCGTTCGGATCCCCCTGCGGAGCGCCGCCGTTGGCCCACTTGCGAATCGTTTCCTTTTCGCCGTCGGTCAGGGAGCGCTCGTTGGTGAACGTGCCGTGCGGCGCATCGGCGTGCCAGGGCGGCATGGTGCCGTCGGTGACCTCGTCGCGTATCGCCTTGGCCCAGGGTCGCGCCTCTTCATATGACAGCAGCGACATCGGTGCGATCTCGCCCGGGCGGTGGCAGCCGACGCAGTTCTTGTACAGGATCGGCGCGACGTCACGCGCGAAGGTGGGCACACCCTCAGCGGCCTTGTTCGCGTATTGCCCGTCAGCGGCGCCGCCGTGGGCGATGACGATCGCACACCAGACGAGCGTCGCCGCGAGAGTGAGGGTCCGGCTTCGTCGGTTCATGGTCCGCCTCGTTGACGAAAGGGGGGATGAGAAAAAGGCGGGTCATTGTACCAGATACCGCCGGTGATAGGCTCCTTACCGTGGGTACCCTGTTACAGCGGCTGTTCGGCGGTCAGCGGGCACGGAAAACGGCGATCACCTGTTACCTCCGCGAGAACGGACCGATTGCGTACGAGCTGGACCTGTTCACGTCGGCACCACGCGATCGCGCGGACGCGATGATGTCCTCGCCGCTGGCATGGGCGTGGAAGAGCGGCAGCCGTGAATGGACCGAGCTCACGCGGATCTCGCTCTCCGCGTTTCTTGCGGACGTACCCGCGGGCGTGAGGCTCGTCGCCGCCGTCGAGGAACTGCCGATGCACGTGAACGACGCGGTCGTCGCCGAATGGATCCGGAAGTTCTCTCGCCTGCAGCCGGGGCCCATGGCCGCCTTCATCAGCGTGACGCCCGAACGTCAGTTGCTGTTCGTCCAGCAGCAGGCCGCCGACGCGGTCAATGAGCTGCTGGCCAACTGGGGCATCGACAAAGGATCCGCCGAGCGGAAGTCATATGCCCGCCTCGGCCCCGCTGGCCTGGAAGCCATCGCGGAACATTTGTAAGAGCAGAGTTCGGAAGCCGGGAGCCGGGAGCCGGAAGCCTGAAGCCGTTTATAGTGCCACCCTGTGACGCCCGCTATGCAGATAGTTCATCGTCTGCACGGTCAGCATCACGAGGAAGTCTGACTTCGTCGATTCCTCACTGCGCATCAGCCGCAGGTTCAGCTCGTTGGACCGTTTGAGCATGCTCTCGATCACCTGGTCGATCGTGTACTGATACTCGCCCGTCCACTCCGAGACCATGCGGCGCACATCCTTGCGCACGCGTGCAATGAAGCGGGCGGCCTTGATGTTCTTCGCCTGTTCAGGCGCGCTCGAGAAGAGCCGCCGCAGATCGCGGTCGTAAAAGTGCGGGTGCTCGACCCCGTAATGACGTCGCTTCAGTGCGTAATGCGCGCGCAGCGTCTTGCGCAGCTTTTCGAGCGGCTCGACGCGCCGGCGGGTTCTCACCGCCATCGGCTTGCCCGCCAGCTCCGTCATGAGCGCGTCCATGTATTCGAGCTTCTTCAGGGCGGGCCAATCGGCGTAGCGCGTGCGCCAGTCCGAATGCGGGTTGAGCCACACCGCAAAGGTCTCGGCAAAGTCCTCGTCGGGATGGCTCTGCGCGTACCAGCTGTCGAGGTGCAGCACGAAGCTTTTGCTGTACGGTTTCGGCGTGTAGTACTTCGGATACTGGATGTAGGACGGCCCGAACAGCTGCTGGCGCCGCAGGCGCTGGCGCACCTTGTAGGCGTTGTCGATGGCGTGCCCGGCCTCGTGCCGCAGGATCTTCATGCACCAGTCGGGCGTGCCTCCTTCGACCTCCAGCATCTGCGTGCGTTCGAGCCGTTCGAGCCGCGGATGCGCGAGGTAGAACGGGATGGCGACGCCAGGTACGCCGTCGGGCGAAAACCACTCCGACGACAGCCAGTAGTGTGGGACGAACGATGCCAGACCGCGCGTGTCGAGCTCAGCTTGCAATGCAGCGATCCGTTCGTGCAGAGCACTGCTCTCGATGGTCACGCCGAGCTGATTCATGCGCAGGTCGAGCAGCTTCTCGTCGGGCCATGCCGACCACTCGTCGAATGGGACGACATCGGTGACGGCCTGCTCCTCACGCGTGACCACGTCCACAGTCTAATCGCGCACGCCGCTTCCCCTCGCTTGTGGGTTTTCCCCGGGAACTGTGGTATATCCGGTGGGCCTTCACATTCATCAGAACGCAAAACCTTCCCCCGAACGGGGTAGATCAGGAGCGTGTATGAAATCGGCCATAACGTCTGTCTGCGCGGCTGCGCTGTTCGCGTTCGGAGTGACGCCGGCCCTCGCACAGCAGGCCGCGGCACCTCAGACCGCGCAGCCGCCAAAGCCTGATCCAAAGGACGCTCAGAAGCCTGACCAGCCACAGAAGTACGAAGAAACGGTGGTTGTCAGTGCGTCGCGCGCCGAGGAGAAGCTGGTGAACGCGCCCTCCACGATGAGCGTGATCACGGCGAACCAGATCGAGGTCGCTCCTTCTCAGAACTTCGCGGAGCTCCTCCGGGCCGTTCCCGGTGTCAACATCACGCAGATTTCCGCCCGCGACATCAACCTGACGAGCCGAGGTTCGACCGGCACGCTCGCCACCGGCCAGCTCGCGCTGCTCGACGGCCGCAGCCTTTATCAGGACTTCTTCGGATTCGTCATGTGGGACTTTCTGC
>DATLLF010000071.1:0-16006 GCA_035537955.1 Vicinamibacterales bacterium
GGCAGAGACCCAATATGCCCAGCGACAGCCGCAGCCAGAGGAGCGCAGCCAGCACCGCTGCGGCGAAGACGATCGAGCCAGCCGCGGCACGCCGGTTCAACCGGTGATATCGAGATGACTTCGTTTCGTTCACGAGACGCAGCCGCGCCGGTTGGGCGCGATCTCAGTTCAGCTGCACGGAGATCAACTTGGAGACGCCCGGCTCCTCCATCGTCACGCCGTAGAGCCGGTTGGCGATCTCCATCGTCCGCCGGTTGTGCGTGATGAGGATGAACTGGGTGCGATCGAGCATCCCGCGCAGCATGTCCACGAACCGTCCGACGTTCGCGTCGTCGAGCGGCGCGTCGATCTCGTCGAGCAGGCAGAACGGGCTGGGACGGTACTTGAAAATGGCGAACATCAACGCCATCGCCGTCAGCGCTTTCTCGCCGCCCGAGAGCAGCTGGACGCTCTGCAGCCGCTTGCCCGGCGGCTGCGCGATGATATCGATGCCGCTCTCGAGCTGATCGCTTTCATCGAGCAGCACCAGCCCCGCTTTGCCGCCGCCGAACAGCGTAGTGAAAGTGCCCTCGAAATTCTGGTTGATGACCGTGAACGCCTCGCGGAAGCGTTCTCTGGTCGTCTTGTCGATCTTCTTGATCGCTTCGCCGGTCGCGGCGATGGAGTCCACGAGATCCTTTCGCTGGACGGTGAGGAAGGTATGGCGCGATTCAAGGTCGTCGAACTGGTCGATGGCCATCATGTTGACGGCGCCCATCCGCTCGATTTTCGACTTCAGGTCCGCGACCATCTCGTCGGGCGTCATCGTCTGCGTCTCTGTGACGGCCGGCGTCGTGTCCAGTTGTGCGGCCGGATCGTCCTCGACCTCCGCCGCTTCGGGCGCGTCATCGACGGGTTTCGGGCTCGCCAGGAGCCCTTGGCGCTCCAGCTGCTCCACCTCCGCCGTCACTTCGTCGAGTGTGGCTTGCACAGCGTCGGCACATGACGAGCCGAGATGTGCGAGGTCGGCTTCCGCCGTGGCGCGCTCCACATCGAGCTGCGCGACTTCGTTGCGAATGGACTCCAGCGCCCGACGCGCTTCGCGGATCACCAGCTCCTGCCGCTCGAAATCACCGCGCAGCGATTGCGAACGGTCGTCGGCGATCCGCACCTGCTCCCGAAGCTCGTCGAACGTCCGGATATTCGCGATCAGCCGGGCTTCCGCCGCAACGATCGACTCGGACAGCTCTGTCGTGCGCTGCTGAGTACGCGCGAGATCCTCGCCCCTGCGGTCGATGCGCGCCGCCAGCTCGCGAGACGCTTCCTCGAGGCGCTGGACCTCGATGGCGAGTCCGCTCGCGCGTTCGACGAGCGCGGCATGGGCGGCCTTGGCCTCCGCCGTTCTGGCACCCTGCGACTGTACCGCTTCACGCGCGGCAAACAACTTCCGCTGTGCCGTGTTCAGCTGCCCGTCAGCGGTTTTCTGTTCCTCCTCGATGCGCGCGATCGACTCGCGCGCTTCTTCGTGCCGCGCCTGCTGCGAGCGCAACTCTTCCTCCGCGGACCGTCGCTCGGTCGCGATCTGTTCCTGCTTGCGGCGCACGCGATCGGCGGCGTCGCGCGCGCTCGAACCCTGCAGCTCGAAACCGACGATCGCCTTCTCCTGCCGATGCAGCTCACCCTGGAGCGACAGGATCGTCGACTCGGCACTCGCCACCACCACATCGAGCTGCGCGATGTCGCCGCGCAGGCGTTCGACGCGTTCGTGCTCCGCCTCGCAGCGTTCGCGCAGCTCCTTGATCTCGCGCTTCGTGGCGAGGATCCCGCGCGCTTCGGCGCGCGCGCCGCCTTCGACGATCGCCGCTCCCTTGAAGACGTCCCCTTCCGCCGTGGCGACCGGAGCGTTGGTGATCGCGGATGCGTCGCGGGCAGCCTCCCACGACGCAGCAATCCACATATTTGCGATTGCCGCACGAACGGCGTCCGCGCCGCCGCCGGACACGCGGGCAACCTGCGAGAGCGGCAACAGACTGGCCGCTGGTGGCGTCAGGTCGACGATCGCCGCGGCGGATCCGACAAGGAACCCAACGCGGCCGGCATCCTGCTCCCGCGCGAAACGCAAACCCGCTTCGGCGTGATGGTGTGACGGCACCACGACGTGCTGCAGCACGTCGCCGAGACACGCTTCAACCGCACGTTCGTACCCCGGCTCCACCTCGAGCGCGTCCGCCACCGATCCCATGTGCGCGACGTCCTCCGCAGCGCCGGCGAGCACGAGACGCGCCGCATCGCCGTACTCCGCGCGCGCCGCGGCAAGTTCCTCGAGAGACGTGAGACGGCCACGGAGGCCGGCAAGCTCGTGCTCACGCTCGCGGTACTCACGCAGGCGCAGATCGCGATCCGCACGTGCGGCCGCAAGCTCCGACTCGCGCATGGCGCGATCGAGGCGCAGCGTATCGATGGCCTCACGTGCACGGACCATTGCTTCTTCGGCAGCGGAACGCTCCCGCGCCGCACGCTCGGCTTCGACGCGCAGGTCCGCACTCTCGATCTCGAGCTTGTTCAACTGTTCCGTGATGCGAGTACGGGCGGAAGCTGCATGCTCCATGGCGTGCCGCAATGCTGTCGCCGCGTTCACCGCTGCGAAGACCTCGCTGCGCGCCGCCTCCACGTCGGCCTCGAGCCCCTCGATGCCCCGCTGAAGAGCGGCGTGCGCGGCTTCCTCGGCGCGCATCGTGTCCGACGCTTCACCGCGCTCCGCTGCCGCTTTGACCTGCGCGTCGCGCCGCGCCTCGAGCTCCAGACGCGCCGGTTCGCGCCTCGAGTCGAGCGAGGCGATCTCCTGTTCGATCTCGACGGATGTCCTCGACAGCGTTTCGACCTGCTGCTTGTCGAACGCGATCTGCTGCTCGGCGCGGCCGATCTCCAGTTCTCGCGCGTGCGCCGCTTCGCGAGCGGCGGTGGTCCGTGAATCCGCCTCGGTGAGCTCGAGTCGCAGCGCTTCAAGCGTCGCTTCGACTTCTGCGAGATGCGCGGATGCCGCGGCCTCGCGGGCGCGCGCGTCCGCCAGCCGCGTGCGGGCGGACTCGATCGACTGGCCGAGAACGCGGTACCGGTTCGCAAACTGCACCTTCTCCCAGCGGCGCAGCTCGTCGCGCAGGCGACGGTAGCGACGAGCCTTGGCGGCCTGCCGCTTCAGCGTGCCGCGCTGCTTCTCGACTTCGAAAATGATGTCGTCGACGCGCGTGAGGTTCTGCTGCGCAGCTTCGAGCTTCAACTCCGCCTGCCGCCGCCGGCTCTTGTACTTCGTGACGCCGGCCGCCTCTTCGATCAGTTGCCGCCGATCGGTCGGACGCGCGCTCAGGATCTGTCCGATCTTGCCCTGTTCGATGACGGCGTACGCCTTTATGCCCAGGCCAGCGTCCATCAGCAGGTCCTGCACATCTCTCAAGCGGCAGCTCTCGCCGTTGATCAGGTACTCGCTCTCACCAGAGCGATACAGCCGGCGCATCAATTCGACGTCACGCACGATGAGCGGCGGTTCCTCCTCCACCGCAATCGGCGCTTCCACAGCCACGCCGCCGCCCATCAATTCAACGGGCATCTGCAAGACAGCCGGCCGCGTGCCGCCGCCATCCCGTCCCGACGGGACGCGTGCGGCAACGCCGGAGAGCTTCAATCGGACTTCGGCGGCCGCCGTCGGCTTGCGCGCGTCGCTGCCACCGAAGATGACGTCCTCCATGCGATCGCCGCGAAGGCTCTTGGCGCTCTGCTCTCCGAGAACCCAGGTCAGGGCGTCGACCACGTTGCTCTTGCCGCAGCCGTTGGGTCCGACAATCGCGGTCACGCCTTCGTCGAACGTCAGCTCGGACCGGTCCGGAAAGCTCTTGAAGCCGGCAATTTCAATTCGGTTCAACCGCATGGTGATTCCTCACAGGTGGCCTGGGCAGGCGCCCGTCTGGCGCCACAAACAAAAAAGCTGCGCCGGGCGCGAGCGGAACTCGCCCCGAAGCAGCTGGGAAAATGCTTGAACTTGTTGAGGTAAACAAAGACCGCTCGTCCGCGCCACACCCCGTCCAGAACGGGATGGCCCCTGGCTCGGAAAACGGTCGTCAGTCTAACAAGGCCCTATACCTAGGGCAACATCAAAATGCAGCCCCAAAATCTGGGGCCAAAGCCCTACTGACCTCCCCTGCCTCCCGGTTTCGCGGGATGGCTCTTCGACAGCTGCGCGAGCTTCTGTGCCTCGCCGAACTGCTGGAGGGCGAGCTGCGCCTGCGGGTCCTTCGCGATGAGGTTGCGCCGCGCCTCGCCGACACCGAACAGTGCCACGTCGATGTCGTAGTGGATCATCGCGCGGATGAACGCCTCGTCGCTCTTGAATGACTCTTCGTCGATTCTTACCTTCTGCGTCTCCAGAAACTTGCGGAAATCCGCAAATATCTCCTCGTTGACCGTGAAGCCCTTCGCGATCCGTTTGCGGTTCTTGTTCGCTTGCGCGAGTCGCGTATCGCCCTCGGCGGTGAACTGGTCCGCGAACTGCGCGAACATCTGTCGCGCGAAGAGCTGACGGCCGAAGCGGGTCGGAGAGAATCCTTCGATGGGGCCGGAAATGAACTTGTCGGGTTCGATGCCGCCACCGCCGTACACCTTGCGACCCGCATCGGTGTATTTCAGCTCCGCGTTGGTGTGCGACCGCTGCTCGCTCTGATCCTTCAGCGAGTACATCAGGTACTCGTCGAAGGTGCCGTCCCACGGACGCTGAATCAGCCGGCCGCTCGGCGTGTAGTAGCGTGCGGTGGTCACGGCGACACCTGCGCCTTCGGAGATGCGGTAAACCGACTGCACGAGAGCCTTGCCGAACGTCGTCTCGCCCACAACGAACGCGCGGTCGTGATCTTGGAACGCGCCCGACACGATTTCCGAGGCGCTTGCACTGTTCCGGTTCACGAGCACCACCATTGGGAGCTCGGTATATTCACTTGGCAGCTCTGCGTAATAGTCGTCGTCGGAGTTCTGCACGCGCCCGCGCTGGTAGACGATGAGGTCTCCCTTCGGAAGAAACCGGTTGGCCACGAGGATCGCCTGATCGAGCAAGCCACCGGGGTTGTCGCGCAAGTCGAACACGAGCCGTTTCATGCCCTGTGTCTGGAGCTGTTCGAGTGCGGCGCCGAGCTCGCGGTCGGACGTCTCCGAGAACTCGGCGAGCTTCACGTAACCGGTCTCCTTATCGATCATGAACGCGCCGCGGACGGTTGTGATGTTGACTTCGTCGCGCACGACTTCCATGTCGATGAGATCGTCGGCACCGCGGCGCCTGATCGAGATGTTGACCTTCGTACCCTTCGGACCCTTCAGTCGGCGGACGGCCTGGTCGGTCGTCCATCCCTTCATGTCTTCGCCCTCGACCTTCGCGATGATGTCGCCGCGGCGGATGCCGCGTTTGTACGCAGGCGAGCCCTCGAAGATGGACTGGATGGTGATGTCGCCGTCGATCGACGCGATCGTCACGCCGAGGCCGTAGTAGCTGCCCTGCTGTCGCTCGCGCATCTGCGCATAGTCGCGCGGCTTGAAAAAGTTCGAGTGCGGATCGAGCGTGTTCAGCAATCCGTCGATGGAGCCATACACGAGTTGTTCGGACGGAACCGCCTCGACGTATTCACGCTGGATGGCCGCGATCGCTTCCGTGTACACACGGAACGGCGCCCGATCGTCCTGCGTCGCGGCCAGATTGCCGCCGAAGACGCCACCAAGGCCTGCAGAAACAAAGACCGCCAGCAGGGCGGCAGGGAGAAAACGCGGACTGCGCATATGTGGCATCCTAACAGAGGAAGTGTCACGCTCGCAACGACTTCCGGCGATAAGCATTGCACGCGTGCTTGACCCTGCGAGCGCGCGGTTCCTATAATCGACGAGTACCGCGGTCGTTCGGCCGACGGTTCGTAACATCAGCTTCTGCAAGGACTTTTCTATGTTCGGTTCAATCGGGGTTCCCGAGCTGATCATTATTCTGACGATCGCGCTCATCATCTTCGGGCCCCGGAAGCTGCCCGAGCTCGGACGGTCACTGGGGCGCAGCCTCAACGAGTTCAAGCGGGCGTCGAACGAGCTCCGCAACACACTCGACGAGGAGATCCGGATCGAGGAACAGAAATCGTCGGACCGTCAGCGTGCGCCCGAGCCGGCTGCTGCCCCGCGTTCGGCCGAGGACGCGGTGCCCCGCAGCACCGACACGCACGCCTGAAGGGCGAGATGGCGCTCGTTCCCTTTCCCAGCGCGTCACCCGCGCGTCCGGACGACGAAGACGAGTCGCGGATCGAGCTCACGGACCGCGATGCGTTCGACGACGATGACGCCGGCGCGCGGATGTCGTTCCTCGAGCATCTCGACGAACTGCGCAAGCGGCTGATCTACTCCGTCTATTCACTCCTGGGGGGCTGCGCGGTTGCATTCGTCTTCGCCGGACGCATCCAGCAGTTCATCTTCGTTCCCCTGTACGAGGTACTCAAGTCGACGCAGCCCGCCGGCACTGGAGGGGAAGGGTTCATCTACACTCGCGGGTTCGAGCCCTTCATGCTGACGATGAAGGTGGGAGCGCTGGGCGGGTTGATGCTCGCGTCTCCACTGATCATCTATCAGCTCTGGTTGTTCATCGCACCGGGGCTTTACTCGCACGAGAAGAAGTTCGCGATTCCTTTCGTGGTGTTTTCGACGGTCTTTTTCCTCCTCGGCGCGGCGTTCTCACACTACGTGGCGTTTCCGTGGACCTGGCTGTTCTTCCTCGGCTGGCAGACCGAATACATGCGGTTCCTGCCGAACATCGGGGATGCCTTTTCGCTGTACGTCAAGATGCTGCTCGGCTTTGGCCTCATCTTCCAGATGCCCACGGTCGTGTTCTTCCTGGCCAGAATGCAGATGGTCACCGCCGGTTTTCTGGCACGCAACACGAAGTACGCCGTGCTCATCATCTTCATCGTCGCCGCCGTGATCAGCCCGGGCACTGACGTCGTGTCGCAGGCGCTGATGGCGGGGCCGATGCTCGGGTTATATGCGATCAGCATCCTGATCGCATGGATCGTCGCTCCGCGCAAGAAGTCCATCGCGTAACCTGCGAATCCTCTCAGCCAGCGAAGGCTTTGCCTTATTATTGTTGAGGTAGGCTCTGTCGTGTCCGTCGGAGACACTCCAACAGAGCTTCAAGGGAGGCGGCCATCAAGAAGCTCGCAGGTTTGTTCATCGCCTCGGCCGTGCTGGCTGCGACGCCTGCCGGCGCGCAGACCGCGACGCCCGCCGGTGCGCAAGGAACGACTCGCGGCCAGACCCGCGTCGACACGCGCCCGGCGACCACGACCATCAGCGGCGATACTGGTCTGTGGTTCGTTCCAACCGGTGAGATCCTGCCGGCCCGCAACTGGTCGCTCAGCGCGTATCGCGTGAACTTCGATTACGACCAGGGATTCACCGACCTGTCTCGATGGCCCGTCACGTTCGGATTCGGCGTTGCGGACCGCGTGGAGCTGTTCGGCGCGTTCACGGCAGTGACACGGATCGACCGGGACGTGCGTCCACTTTTCAGCCCGCTGCTCCCTGAGTTCGGGGGTGTGATCAACGAGTATCCATTCGTGAACTCGGGCTGGAGCGGAAACAAGATCGGCGACGTCTGGGCTGGGGCGAAGTTCAATCTGACGTCTCAGCGGCGGCAGCAGCCTGTAGCGTTCGCCGTACGGGGCATGGTGAAATTGCCAACTGCCAGTGACGACGACGGCGCCGGAACCGGACGTGCGGACTTTGCCGTCGACGCCGTCGTGAGCAAAGAGTTCAATGAACGCGTCGAGCTCTCGGCATTCGGCGGGATGATCTTCCGCGGCGACCCCGACACGTACGACTTGCAGAACGGAATTCGATGGGGCATTGGCGCGGGCATCCCCTCCCGCCGCGGCCTGCGGCTCACGGCGGAGCTCCACGGCGAGCATTATCTTGACGACGCCGTCCATTTCATCGGCACGCTGCCCGCGCAAGGCACGCTGCTCGTGCCGGTCGACTCGGTACAGAACGGGCCGATCAACGCTTCTCTTGGACTCACGTGGCAGGCGAGCAATGGACTGTTCGTCGGCGCGGGAATCAATTACAGCCTCGGTATCGATGGACGCAGCGAGGCCGGCAGCTTCGACGACGAGACCGGCGATGCCCTCGGCTTCGAGTTCCGCATCGGCTATCATCCCGGGGTCCGCGTCTACGTCGTTTCCGCGCTCCCACCACCGCCGCCGCCACCCCCGTCGGCGGCGCAGCAGAATCGGCCGCCCGGTGTGCGCGCACGCTGCGAGCCATGCACGGTGGAAATCGGCAAGACGTCGACCGTCGCTGCAGATGCCACGGATCCCGACGGAGACGCGCTCACGTATCGTTGGAGGACCGCGGCAGGGACCTTGAGCGCGCCGGCCGATCGCCAGTCGCCGTGGACGGCGCCGATGCAGGATGGGCCCGTGGTGGTCACGGTGGAAGTGCGCGACCCTCGGGGGGCGAGCGCGACCGATGCGGTGACGATCCAGGTGATCCGCCCGGCGGTGAAGGAGTTCGTCTTCGAGGACGTTCACTTCGACTTCGACCGTTACTCACTGAGGCCCGAGGCCACGCGTGCGCTCGATGAGGCGATCACGGCCCTGCAGGCAAATCCGCAGCTGCGCCTCGAAATCGAGGGGCACACCTGCAACATCGGCACAGCCGAGTACAACCTCGCACTCGCCGATCGCCGCGCCAACGCAGTCCGCGATTACCTGGCCGGCCGCGGCATCGGCTCCGATCGCCTGCGCACGGTGAGCTACGGGGAGGAGCGGCCGAAGCACGACAACGCGCGCGAGGAGACTCGGCGGCTCAATCGGCGGGCGGCTCTCGTCATTCGCGTGCAGTAGTGGCGCGACGTGCGATGTGCGTGCGACGTACGATGTGCGTGTGTCCGGGAAACGGACCCGAGTTCACCTTGCGTACAATGGTGCGCCTCCACATGCCATGGCGATCAAACCGTCCCAGTCCTCCGACGTCCGTGCGCTGATCGCATCGCTCGGAAGCAGCGGCAGCGGCACCGTCGACTTCGACATCGCCGTCGCGCGCCTGACGCTCATCGGGGTGCGAGCCGTTGACCGCCTCCTCGCGGAGTATCCGAAGGCCGCTCGGCAAACCCGCATCGGCATTCTCTGCGCGCTCGAAGGCATTGGGGACCCCCGGGTGCTCCCGGTGGCTCAGGCAGGCTTGCAGGAAGGTGCCGAGGTCGCGATCGCAGCGGCTGGAGCCCTCAAAGCACTCCTCGACTCTCCGGATGACCGCGCGGCCGCCGGAGCGCTCGATACCCTGATCGGGGTATCACTCGACGCCTCAAGGGAGCGCCGCGTGCGGCTTGCGGCATTTGAGGCGTTGCGCGGCATGCCTGGCACGGTTCGCGAGTCAGTGGCCGCCGCCCTTGAGCGAGCAGGTGAAGTGCTGCCGCCGGATGATCCGGTCCGAGCCGATGCCGACGCGCTGTGGGACGATGCGGTCGAGGGAACGCTCGGAAACGATCCGACGCTCTTCCGAGAGGCACTCACCGCGCGCGCCGCAACCGCTCCGCTCAGCACGCTCCGGCGGATGATCGAATCAGTGCGCGCCCGGGAAGCCGAGCCGCAGGCCGACCGGACTGGTTGGCTGACCGTGCGCGGGGCGCTCCACCAGGCATTGGCGTTGCGTGGCAGCCGCGTGGCGCTGTACGACCTTCGTGAGACGCTCGCCCAGGCGACCACGTCTCTTCCGACGAACTTCGCAACGGCAATCCACGCGATCGGCGATGAATCGTGCCTCGAGTCCATCGTGACCGCCTGGAGCGCGGCCGACCCCTCGCGCGACGCCACCTGGCGTCAGCAGCTGCGAGCTGCCTTCGCCGCCATCCTCAAACGCGAGAGGACCTCAAAAGGCAGTGCCCTGATGAGAAGAATCAGGAAACGCTGGCCGGAGTTCGAGACGTAACCGGGGCGTTGCACCTCACCCGTCGCACGCGCGTGGGCCGTCGCCCGCGGCACCGCACGTGGCACGTCGCACCCCGCACATGCTTAATACGCCTTCGCGAACCACGCCTCGACGCTCGCCTCGCCGCCGCACTTGATGCACCTGTCGGCGACACGCTCTGAACCAAACGGTATGTTACGCAGCGTAGCCTGAGTCTCGGCCTTGATCTGCGCCTCACAATCCGCGCTGCCGCACCAGGGCGCAATCACGAACCCGGGCCGGCCTTCCATCATCGCCTTGAACTCGTCGTAGCTCGACACGCGCTGGGTGTGCTCCTCGCGATAACTCAAGGCGCGGTTGTAGAGCGCCTGTTGAATTTCTTCGAGCAGCCGTACGACGTGACCGCCGATGCCGTCGATCGCAAGCGAGGCCTTCTCACGCGTATCGCGCCGGGCGATCATGACCGCGGACTTCTCGATGTCCTTCGGACCGATCTCGATCCGCAGCGGCACGCCGCGCAGTTCCCACTCGGCAAACTTCCAGCCTGGCGTGTACGCTTCGCGATCGTCGAGCATCACGCGCACACCGGCGTTCACGAGCTCCGCCTGCAGCTCGCGAGCTTTCGGAAGTACGGTCTCCTGCCAGTTACCACGGGGGATGGGCACGATCACTACCTGATGCGGCGCCACTCTCGGCGGCAGAATCAGCCCGCTGTCGTCGCCGTGCGTCATGATCACACCGCCGACCAGCCGCGTCGACACGCCCCACGACGTCGTCCAGGCGTGCTGCAGGTTCTTGTCGCGGCCCTGGAACTGGATGTCGAACGCCTTGGCGAAGTTCTGACCGAGGTTGTGCGAGGTGCCGGCCTGCATCGCGCGACCGTCCCGCATCAGCGCCTCGATCGAGTACGTCTTGGCGGCGCCGGCGAACTTCTCGCTCTCGCTCTTCTGCCCGTCGACCACCGGCATGGCCAGCTCGGTTGCGGCGAACTCCTTGTAGAGCGCGAGAATTTTCAGCGTTTCTTCCTGCGCCTCTGCGTCCGTCTCGTGCGCGGTGTGGCCTTCCTGCCAGAGAAACTCGGTCGTCCGCAGGAACGGCCGCGTGACCTTTTCCCAGCGCACGACGTTCGCCCACTGGTTGATCAGCACGGGCAGATCGCGCCACGACTTGATCCACTTCGCGTACATCGTCCCGATGATCACTTCCGAGGTCGGACGGATGATCAGCGGCTCGGCGAGCTCTTCGTCGCCGCCGCGGGTGACCCACGCGACCTGCGGGGCGAATCCTTCGACGTGCTCCTTCTCCTTCATCAGGAGCCCGGAGGGGATGAAGAGCGGGAAGTACGCATTGACGTGGCCGGTCGCCTTGAAGCGGCGGTCGAGCCCCTGCTGAATCAGCTCCCAGATCGCGTAGCCATACGGGCGTATGGCCATGCAGCCCTTCACGTCGGTGTAGTCGGCGAGCTCCGCCCGCCTGACCACGTCGAGATACCAGCGCGAAAAGTCCTCGGATTGCGGGGTGATCTCGGTCACCATCGCGTCTTTCTTTCCGCCGCCCTTGTTCTCCTTCACGCCCTGTTCGGCCATTGCTCTGCTTTCCTGTCGGACTATGGCGAAAACGACTGGTCGATCGTTTCGCTGATGCGTTTCTTCCAGTGTATATCGTCGCGTTCCGGGTAATCGTCGCGGTAGTGCGCGCCCCGGCTCTCCTGGCGGCGCAACGCCGCGCGCGCGATCAGCCGTGCCACCGTGAGCAGGTTCGCAGCCTTCCACTCCTCGACGGTCAGCTGCGCGCCGCCGCGGATCCGATCTGTGGCGACCCGCCAGAAAGACTCGAGCTCGTCAGCGGCCACCCGCAACGCACCGGCCGTGCGAAACAGCCCGACGTTCGTCCACATCAAATCGCGGATACGTGAGACGGACAGCGCACCCACCTTCGCGCTTCGCGCCACGGCGGGCAGGCCCGCAGCGGCAGTCTCCGTTCGCGCCGGGGCGGGCAGGCCCCCAGCGTCGCTCTTGATGGCGCGACCGGCCCGCGCGCCAAATACCAGCCCTTCGAGCAAAGAGTTACTTGCCAGCCGATTCGCGCCGTGCACACCCGTGCAGGCGACCTCACCGGCGGCGAACAGACCCGGGACGGTTGTTCGTCCATCCAGATCCGTGACGACGCCTCCCATCACGTAGTGCGCCGCAGGTCCCACGGGGATCCGATCGCGGGCGAGGTCGAGGCCGGCGCGGCGACACGCCTCCGCGATCAGCGGAAAGCGCGCATGGACGTAGTCTGGATCCAGGCTCCGCAGCGATAGGAACACCGGTCTTCCCGTCCTCGCCTCTTCGCGCACGATGGCGCGCGAGACGCGATCACGCGACGCCAGATCGCCCGCAGTTTCGTATCGCGCCATGAACGCCTCGCCATCGGCGTTCTCGAGACGCGCGCCTTCTCCGCGCAGCGCCTCGGACAAGAGAAACCGCGACTGCCCTTCGACCTTCAGCGCGGTCGGGTGAAACTGGACGAACTCGAGGTCCGCGACGGAGGCGCCGGCGCGGTACGCCATCGCGATACCGTCTCCTGTCGCGACCGCTGGATTCGTTGTCTCGCGATAGACCTGACCAGCGCCTCCGGTCGCGAGCAGAACGACTTGCGCTCGAGCAGAGTGCAGCTCGCTATCCGGGCCGATGAAACAGGCTCCTGCGCACCGGCCGCCGCCGACGACGAGATCGACGACACGAGCGTGCGGGTGAGCGCTGACGCCGGGCAGCGCGGACGTGCGCCGCCAGAGAACGCTGCCGATCTCGCGTCCGGTGGCGTCGCGCGAATGCAGCACGCGGCGGGCGCTGTGTGCCCCCTCCATCGCGAGCGCCGGGGTCCCATCCGCATTGAGGTCGAAGCGCGCGCCCCACGCCATCAGCTCGCGCACGCGCTCGGGGCCTTCTTCGGCCAGCACGCGCACCGCGTCTTGATCGCAGAGACCGTCACCGGCGGCAAGGGTGTCGGACGCGTGGAGCGCGGGTGAATCCTGCGGCCCCATGGCAGCCGCCACACCGCCCTGGGCGTACCCCGTGTTGCCCTCTTCCGGTTCGGCCTTGGTGAGAATGAGAGTGTCGCCGGCCCCGCTCAACTCAGCGGCAGCGCGCAGCGCGGCGATGCCGCTTCCGATGATGAGGAAGTCTGCGTGCAGCTCCACGCTGGTGCCGATCCTGTTATCCTACCACCGCGCCTGATGCCCTCCCCCAGCACCCCCGGAGCCCTTCGCATCTCCGTTCGTGCCCGATCTGCTGACTACCCGATCGAGATTGCGCCAGCCAGTACGCTCGATCTCGCCGCCGTACTCGATGCCGTCAAGACGCCCCGTCGGCGATTCATCGTCTCCAGCCCGACGGTGTGGCGGTTTCATGGCGAGCGATTTCGCTCCGTCACTTCTGAGGATCCGATCCTCGTTGCAGACGGCGAGCGCGCCAAGAACGTCACCACCCTGGGCCGCATCTATGACGCCCTGGTGAAAGCGCAGGCGGACCGTGGCTGCGCCATCATCGCGATCGGCGGCGGCGTCATCGGTGACATGGCAGGCTTCGCCGCGGCAACGTTCCTCCGCGGCCTCCCCATCGTGCAGGTTCCGACGACGCTGCTGGCGCAGGTGGATGCCGCGATCGGCGGCAAAACGGGCGTGAATCATCAGCTTGGAAAGAACCTGATCGGCGCGTTTCACCAGCCGTCAGCGGTCATCGTCGATCCAGAGGTGCTGGCGACCCTGCCCCGACGCGAGTTCCGCGCGGGTCTCTACGAGACCATCAAGTATGGAGTGATCGCGAGCCGCAAACTCTTTGAAGTCATCGACACACAGTTGCCCTCACTCTTCGCTCGCGACACTGCCGCACTCGTGCCGGTCATCGCGGCGTCATGCCGGATCAAGGCAGAGATCGTTTCAGAGGACGAACGGGAGACAGGACTGCGCCGCGTCCTCAACTTCGGTCATACCGCGGGTCACGCCCTCGAATCGGTGACGAAGTATCGTCGCTTTCGGCATGGCGAGGCCGTCGCTTACGGAATGATGACGGCCGCGCACCTCGCAAGAGGCCGCGGCTCGATGCCAGAGGAGGACCGTGACGCCCTGCAGGCGCTCATCGTCAAGATGGGTCCGTTGCCGCCCGTCGGTGATCTGGAGGCTTCACAGGTCGTCGAGGCGGTGTCGCGCGACAAGAAGGTCGTGGAGGGCACGCTCCATTACGTTCTGCCCACGACGATCGGCGCCACGATGATTGCGACCGACGTCACGAGCGCCGAACTTCGCGATGCACTCCGCCAGGTCGGGTTGCGAGGCTGAACGCGATCAGCCGATCAGCCGATCAGCCGATCAGTCGATGAGTCGATGTTCCTTGAGCTTGCTGACGAAAGACTTGTAGGTCAGCCCGAGAACTTCAGACGCGCGCGACTTGTCCTGGTCCACTTCCGCGAGGACCTTCTGCAGCTTCCGCTTCTCGACCTCCGACGCGCCACGCCGCGCGACCTCCTGCAGGCTGCCTGAAAAATCGAAATCCGCCCACGGGTCGACCGGCACTTCTTCTGCCGAGAGCTGCACGAAAGAGAGGTTCAGATGGCGGGGCTGAATAGACTCTCCCTCTGTCAGGATCACCGCACGTTCGATGCAGTTCTGCAGCTCGCGCACGTTGCCGGGCCAGTGATAGTCCTGCAGGTGTGCCTTGGCTTCTGGAGACATCGTGACCCGTTTCTTGAGATCACGGCAGAAACGATCGACGAAGTAGTGCGCGAGCAGCACGATGTCTCCTTTGCGCTCGCGCAGTGGCGGCACGGTGATCGGAAATACCGACAGGCGGAAGTAGAGATCTTCACGGAACCGTTTGGCGGAGACCTGGGCGCGGAGCCCGCGATTGGTTGCCGCCACCAGCCTGACGTTGACCTGCACAGACGCCGTGCCACCGACACGTTCGAAGCGTTTTTCTTCGAGGGCGCGCAGGATCTTTGCCTGCAGCGACAACGGCAGATCGCCGATTTCGTCGAGGAACAACGTTCCCTGATGCGCCATCTCGAACTTGCCGGGCTTCCGCGCGACGGCGCCCGTGAACGCGCCTTTTTCGTGACCGAACAGCTCCGTCTCCAGGAGCGTTTCTGGAATCGCGGCACAGTTGATGGCCACGAAAGGCATCGACGACCGGTCGCTCAGCGCATGCAGCGACCGCGCGAACAGTTCCTTGCCCGTCCCGCTCTCGCCTTCGATGAGCACGGTCGTGTCTGTCGCCGCCGCGCGCTGCAGCGCGGCGAAAACTTTCCGCAGCGCCGGATCCTCGCCGACGATCTGGGGAGCCCCGCGACGGACGGCAAGCTCCTCCTTCATGAGCAGGTTTTCATTCGCGATGCGACGCTGCTCGAGGGCGCGATGCACGAGCAGCAGCAGGTGGTCCGGGTCGACCGGTTTTGCGAGAAAGTCCATCGCGCCATCCTTCATGGCGCGCACGGCATCCTCGATACTTCCATATGCCGTCATCACGATCACGGGGACATCGGCGTCGATGTCCTTGGACGCGCGAAGGACCGACAGACCGTCTCCATCCGGCAGGCGGAGATCCGACAGCACGAGCGAGGGCTGTGCCTCCTGGAGAAGCCTGATCGCCTCCGGCTGATCGTTCGCCTCGACGACGTCGTACTCCTGCCGCTCGAGCGCGTGGCGCAGCATCGCTCTGAGCGAATCCTTGTCTTCGACGATGAGAATGCGGGCGGGGGCGGGCAAGCGCGAACGGGTCAGCGGAGCCAGCCGGGAGGGACGCCGGCACGACGGGCTTCGTCCTCGATGTCGCCGATCTTCTTGCGATTGGACTCGACGTCCGCCTTGACGCGATCGAGCTCGAGGATCGCCTTCGAGCGCTCTTCCGCGATCTTCGCTCGCTGGTAGGGATCGTCGCGGCCGGAGAAATCGGTGGTCAGCGAATTGACGCGTGTCTGCAGCGCCTCGCCAAACATCTCATTCCGTCGCAGCTCTTCACGTGCCTGCGACATCCGCTGCCGCCACCAGGCCTCGGTTTTCTCCGGCTCTTCCGGCTTG
>DATLLF010000072.1:0-29720 GCA_035537955.1 Vicinamibacterales bacterium
CGATCGGCAGCGTCGGGTCCATCGACTGGACGATGCGCCGGATCTGGGGCGCGATGGCGTCGAACGCAAGGTCCGATCGTACGACGATGTTCATGTTGCGCGGTGCAAAGCCGGTCTGTTTCGGGCCCTGCTCGTTGAGGAAGTACAGTTCCGTGCCGGTCTTGGAACCGAGCCCTCCCTGCTTCACGTCACGCACCACACCGACGATGGTGAACCACGGAACGGTTCCGCCGAAGCCGGGCTTCAAGCGACGGCCCACCGGACTCTGTCCTTTGAAGAAGGTTTTCGCCAGCGTTTCATTCACGAGCACGACTGGAGCGCCGGTAACGTCAGCCAGTGAGAAGTCCCGACCGTCCATGAGCGGAACGCCCATCGTCTTCAGGTAATCGAGCGTCACCGTCTGGTAGTAATCGACGTTCTCGAATGGGCCGTCCGGAGGCGCTTCGTACCCCTCGAAATCTGTATCGTTCGCGTTCACCTGGCGGAACGGCGGAAGGCCGCTCATCGCCGCGGTGCCATGTACTCCTGGAACGCCTGCGAGCTCGGTCGTCAACCGCTGGAAAAAATTCACCCGATTCTGGCCGTTCGCGTACGTCGCCGCCGGCAGGACGACGCCGAACGTCGTCAACTTCGACCGGTTGAAACCCGCGTCGACACTCATCAGATTCCAGAAGCTGCGAAGCAGCAGTCCGGCCCCGATGACGAGGACGACGGCGAGCGCGACTTCGGCAGCAACGAGCATGCTGCGGACGCGTGCTCGCGACGCGCCCGCCGTCGATCGCTGACCTGATTCCTTCAACGTCATGTTCACCGCGTGCTGCCGCAGGTTGAGCAGCGGCGCCATCCCGAACAGCAGCCCCGTCACGATCGAGATCACCATCGTGAAGACAAGCACCTGCGGATCCAGTGCGATTTCGGCGGAGCGTGGAACGCTCTGGGGATCCGCCACGATCAGGGCTTGCAGCGCGGAGTAGCCGAGCGCAGCGCCAATCGTGCCGCCTATCAGCGAAAGGAGAACTCCCTCGGTGAGGAACTGACGCAGGATCGTGGCGCGGCCGGCACCCAGCGCCGAGCGGATCGCGAACTCGCGCTGCCGCGATTCCGCGCGCGCCAGCAGCAGGTTCGCCAGGTTCGCGCATGCGATCAGTAGTACGAAGCCAACAGCGCCCTGCAGGATCCAGAGCGCGCTGCGCATACCGCCGATCATGTCGTCCTGCAGTCCGTCATACCGCAGCCGATGCGTCTGCTGGTTGGGAACGTGCGTTTTCGGATTCAGCGTGGGCCACTGCTGCAGCATGTTCTCGAGGTCCGCCTGCGCCTGTTTCAGCGACACTCCGTCTTTGAGACGCCCAACGAGGTAGAGGAAGTGGCTGCCGCGGCCTCCGGGATTGGCGGGATCCAGGGTGAGCGGTAACCAGACCTGGATCTTCTGGTCGTGCACGTCGTAACCCGGCGGCATGATCCCGACGACGCGCGTGGGCGAACCGTCGATCTGAATGATGCGCCCGACCAGCGATTCGTCGGCATTGAAGGAGTTGCGCCACA
Organism: Vicinamibacterales bacterium; assembly: GCA_035537955.1. Taxonomy (GTDB): domain Bacteria; phylum Acidobacteriota; class Vicinamibacteria; order Vicinamibacterales; family 2-12-FULL-66-21; genus JACDCA01. The sequence continues at coordinate 1,546 of DATLLF010000072.1, forward strand.
CCTCGCTCGAGAGAACGGCGACATCCTCGGCGCCGGGCAGGGTGTCTTCGCGCGTGAACATGCGACCGCGTATCGGCTGCACGGCCAGCACCGGCATCAATTCCGAGGTGATCACCGCGGAGTTGACGCGCCGCGGCTGTTCCTGCGTGCCGAGATTCACCGCGCCCGCCGAGTAGGCGCCGATATTGGTGAACGCCTGGTTACGATCGCGCAGCTCGAAGAACTCGGGAGGCGACACCCAGAACTGATCGAACCCGAGCGCGGGGAACTGACTCGTAATGAAAATGAGCCGATCCGGCCGCGGATACTCGAGCGGCTGCAGGATGACGCCGTTCACCACGCTGAAAATCGCGGTGTTCGCGCCGATGCCCAGCGCCAGTGTCAGGATCGTGACGAGTGCATAGCCGGGACTCTTTCGAAGGTTGCGGAGCGCGTAGGTGAGGTCCAGCTTCAGTCGGTCCATGTTCTGGGCTTAGACGCCTCACGCACCGAAAGGGTTGTAACAGCTCCCGCCATCGCACCCAGGGCCGCGGTCGCGACGTCGGTCGCGGACGGAAACCGCCGCGTGCTGAATAATTGCGTGGCTTCGGCTGGTATCGAAATGGTGAGCGCCATCAGCGCCGACAGCACCACGCCAGCGATCAACGGTCGGCGCCGGCCGACCGCAAACCCCAGTGGCAGGAACAGCAGGCTGTTCAGGACCACGTCGCGAAGCTTGTCAGCGGGGGCAGCGAAGGGAATCCAGTTGACCCTTTCCCACTGAGGGACGGTGGTGAAGCCCATCCAGGGCAGGCTCAGAAAGAGGACAAGCGAGAACCAGAGTAGCCATAGGCGTGCAACGCGTGACATCGATCAATGTTGGCACGATACTGGCTTTTAACGAATGGCGATGAAACGCAGTCTCTGGCTCATCCTAGCAACGCTGACGCCTCTCGCAGCCATAGGACTGTTCCGTTTTCAGCCTGAGAAGCTGAGCGAGGCGGCGCCGTCTCTCGAGCGGCTCGCTGACGTGCGTGTTCAGCATGACTACGTGACGGTTACGATGCCGGTCACCGATGGTCCAGTGATCACCACCGGACGCAATCGCCTGGCGAACGCGCGCCCGGCCGAAACCCCCTCCGCGATCAGGGCGCTGGATCGCCAGGAAGAGACGGAACGAGCGTCGCCCAGCCGCTACCGACCGCTCAATCGCGCGTCCCGCGATCAGACGCTCTTCGAAAAGGCACGTCGCGCATTCGTCGGCGACGGCCGTCACCGGCCTGAACCATTCCCTCGGCCGCGCGGCAACTGACGATCGAGCCGCCTGCGCCATAATCAGCCCAATGACGCTGCGCACACGGCTGATCATCGCATTCCTTCTGCTGTCGGTTCTGCCCCTGTCGGCGGTCACGCTGCTGTCGTATCGCTCGTCGGTACGCGCCTTCGAGGGCGCCGCGCGGCGCGAAGCGACTGATACGGCCGCCGATGTGAGCCGGCGCATGGACGTCATCACCGCCGACGTTGGACGGCGCGTGGATCGGATGTTCGTCACGGCGCCGGGCGACACTGATTTCAAGCTGCTCGAGAACGTTGCGCCGGCATTGGGTGAAACTGCGGCACTGGTCGAACGGGTCGAGTTCCATCCTGCCGTGCCGGCGCCGCCGGCTCCCGAGGGTGCCGCTGAATCCGCAGGCGCTCGCCGCGTGCCACCGCCACCGCCGGTTCCTCGCGCCGGACGAGTACCGCCCGCTCCCCCCGCACCTTCCTCCTCCCGTGTGATCGTCGTCGACGTGCCGAAGATCATGGAGGAGGTTCGCCGCGAGACAGAGAAGGAGTTTGCCGGTGCGGACCCGAAGATCGCTCAGTTGATCGAGCAGTCGCTTGCGGCCGCCGGCATTGGCGCCGAGATTGGTTTGAAGGCGGCCAGCGCGGCCATGGCCGCGGCAGATGCGGGTTCGGCAAAGGCGGCAGCAGACGGCAAGCGCCGGCTGCAGATGGACGTCGAGGGGCGAAAACTGGAAGTAGCCGTCCGCAAAGACGGCCGCCTGCTCGGGCGCGCGAACGCGACGCTCAACATGGACAGGACGATGCAGGCGGTGCTCGCGCTTGCGCGCCGCGATCAGGGAGAGATCCCGTTCGCCATCGACGAGCATGGCAAGCTCTACACGCCGCGCCCGGAAGACATCGGTCAATTGAAAGTACTCGACGTCGAGCACATCGCGCCGGCCGCCGCCGAGAGCGAAGCCCATCGCACCGAGGACTGGATCGTGGTCGCCAAGCGCGATGCCGGGGGGAGCATCTTCGGTGTGGCGCGTCCGTTGGGCGAAGCACTCCGCGAGATCCGGCGGACCTCGGTTCGCAATCTCGGCCTCGGTCTCGGTGTGATCGCTCTAGCGGTGATCGGCATCGTGCCGATTTCTCATCGCATGACGCAGCACCTGTCGACCCTGACCGCGGGGGTGCGCCAGCTCGCGGGCGGAGATTTCAAGACGCGTGTTCCCGTGCGGTCCACCGACGAGTTCGGCACGCTGGCGGCGTCGTTCAACCAGATGGCCGCGGATCTCGAGCGGCATCAGGCGCTCGTCATCGAACGGGAGCGCCTGCGCGGTGAGCTGGAATTGTCGCGTCAGATTCAGAGCGAGATGCTGCCCCGCGCACCGCTGCGCAGCACCATTGCCGAGATCGCCGGTGTGTCGGTGCCCGCGCGAGAAGTCGGCGGCGACTTTTTCAACTACTTCGATCTGCCGGAGGGGCGTCTCGCGTTGCTCGTCGGCGACGTGTCGGGCAAGGGAGTCAGTGCCGCGCTGCTGATGGCGAATGCGCAGGCGACGCTGCGGGCACGCATGCCCGTCGAGAACGACCTCGCCGCCCTGACCGACGCATTCGATCGTGAGCTGGATCTGAACACGCCCGGGAATGTCTACCTCACGCTGTTCATCGGGATTCTGGAGACCGACGGGCGGACGCTGCGATATGTGAATGCGGGACACAATCCGCAATTCCTCATCCGCTCCCACGGTCCGATCGATCCGCTCTCATCCACCGGTCTGCCGATCGCGCTGTATGCCGGACACGGGTACTCCGAGAGGCGCGTTCGCGTCGAGCACGGCGATCTCCTGTTCTTTTATACCGATGGACTCGTCGAAACGGAGAACGCGTCGGGCGAGATGTTCGGCGCCGACCGTTTGCAGCAGCTCCTCGCCGAGGTGCAGTCGCGCGACATCGATGCGATCCTCCTCCAGATCGAGGAGCGGGTCCGCGCCTTCCGCGGCAGCGTCGAGCCGTTCGACGATGCCACGATGATGGCCCTGCGGGTCATTTGAGCCGCAGCTTGTCCACGACCTGCGTCACGCCCTGTGTCTCGCGGGCAAGCGCGACCGCACGCTCCCGCTCCGCTTGCGAACCGACGGTCCCGCTCAGCGTAACGATCCCGCTCTGCGTGTCGACGTCGATCTGCAGCGCCTTCACCGTGTCGTCGAGCGCCATCTTCGCCTTGATCTTGCTCGTCAGCGCGCCATCGGCAACGGCCCGGCGCGTCGCGTCAGCCGCTTCCGCGGTCCGCTGTCCGATTTCCGCTCCTGCCTGACGGGCGCGTTCGCTTCCAGCCGTACCGACGACGTCACCAGGTCGGTCCATCCCCCGGAAGTCGCGGATGTCGTAGCCGAGCAGGAACGCGCCGACGATTGCCACCACCACCACAAACACGATGAGCTTCAGCAATCCTCTGATCATACGAAAACTCCCTGAAAAGCCCTGAACTCCTGGAAAGACCTTACAGCAGAGTGCGTGCCAGTAAGGTAGGCTGAGCCGCGATGCTGTCCGCGTTCGTGCTCACCCTTCTGCTGCTCGAGCAGCAGCCACCAATCTCGACGGCACGGTTGCAGGTGTTTCTCGACTGCAACGACTGCTTTGCCGACTATCTGCGCGAGGAGATCGATTTCGTGGACTTCGTTAGAGACCGGACGCAGGCGACGGTCCACGTGATCATCACGAACACCGGCACCGCGAGCGGCGGCCTCGAGTACGTGCTGGCGTTCGTCGGGCAGGGGGCGTTCAGCGGCCAGGACACGACGTTGAAGGCGGTGACACAGACGGGCGATCCCGAAGACGTGCGACGCCGGCAACTTCTGACAACCCTGCGGATCGGACTGCTGTCGTATCTCGCGCGCGCTGGTGTGCCGCAAGGCTTGCAGCTCGACGTCGAGCTGCCGAGCTCGGCGCAGGCGCCTGGTGCGCGGCGCGATCCCTGGGATTACTGGGTCTTCAGCCTGCGCGGGTCGGCCTCCTTCAACGGCGAGGAATCGGCCAAGGAACGAGAGGTCAGCGCCGAGATCAGCGCCGATCGGATCACGCCCGACTGGAAGTTGACCTTCGGATTCGATATCGAGGATGAGGTCCAGGAGTTCGACCTCGACGAGGACGAGCCGGTCGAGACGAACAGGCGTGAGCGCGATTTCGACTCGCTGATCGTCAAGGCCCTGGGGGAACACTGGTCTCTGGGCGCGAGAGGCACCATCGAGTCGTCGACCTTCGACAACATCAGCCTTCGCCTCGAAGCCGCGCCAGCGATCGAATTCAACTTCTTCCCTTACGCCGCATATCAGCGGCGCCAGCTGCGCTCGCAATACGCCGTCGGCGTTCGCGGCCAGCAATATTACGAGGAGACACTGTACGGGAAAACCAGCGAGGTCCTGCCGGCGCACGAGCTGTCGGTCAGCTACGACCAGCGAGAGCAATGGGGATCGGTCGAAGGCAATATCGAGTGGTTTCAGTATCTGCACGACCTCTCGAAGTCGCGGCTCGAGGCCAATGGCGAGATCTCGTGGCGAATACTGCGCGGCCTGTCGATCTCGGCCGACGCCAGCGCTTCACGCATCCGCGACCAGATATCGCTGCGCAGTCGCGGCGCCACAGACGAGGAGATCTTTCTTAGACTCCGCGAGCTGCAGAGTGGCTACGAGTACGACTTTTCCTTGAGCATCACGTACACCTTCGGGTCCATCTTCAGCAGCATCGTGAATCCTCGTTTCGGTCAGTGACGCGGCTTGGAAACGCCGAGGGTACACGCGATCAGCGTCCAGCGCGCACATGCGCGCGCTGTGGTAAGACATCGCGACCGAGGTTCGTTATCGCGCAGGCGGCCGCCACACCGAGCCATACCAGCGCCGGCGGCCAGGTGAGGATCCTGTACGGATACGCGCGGCTGACGTAGGGGTCGCCAGCCGTGCCGGCAGCTCTGCATTCGGCGTCCGCGCGCTGCTCGGTGGGCCAGCGGTGGCGGGCCCCTTCGTGTGTGGGCGTGTCGAGTACGGGCTCGTAGTACTTCTCCAGGATGCGGTTCTCCAGCCATGCACCGCGGATGTTTCCGCCGGCCCACAGTTTGTTTCGCTCTCGCACGTGCTGAATCCCCTCCGTCAGATACTGGTCCTCGCGTGACAGCCTCACCAGCTTCACCGGCGGCGCAGACGCCGCCCATCGCGTGCGTCTCTCGGCCTGCACGGCCAGCAGCCGCTCGCCTGACCAGCGTGATTCGAACGTGCCGATCTCCGTGTCCGGCACGCGATGGCCAAGGTGGACGATCTGCAGGAATGTCGCAAATGCCACCATCGTCGCAGTCGCCATGAGCCTGACTGTGCGGGCAGACGAACGCGCCAGCGTGGTCCGCCACCGATCCGGGGGATCCACCGCCGCGGCGAACAGCAGGCCGGTGCCGATTGCCGCGAGATTGAGAAACACGTCCTTCATCTCACCGACGCGATTCGGAATGAACCACTGGAACCACTCTTCGACGCTGCCGACCATGAGGCCCGAAAGGAGTGTGAGCAGAACGACGGAGAGGTCGCCCTGCGGCTGCCACGCGCGGTAGAACAGCAGTGCGATCAGCCCGTACTGGACGAAGTGAAAGAGCTCGACGACGTTCGACTCGGGATTGTCGCCGGCATTGAGCGTCGCATAGATCGTCGCGAGAAGAAGTGCGAGTGCGATGGCGCCGTAGCGCTGGGCCTTGCGATCGCGGATCCGTCTGATTGCCGCCGCGATCGCGATCAGTACCGCCACCGCGATGACGCTTCCAACGATCGCAACGAAATGACCCGGGAATGCACGCCGGATCTCGCCGCGGATCTGCCCGACAAACGGCGCCGACAGCACCAGCAGCAGTGAAACCCCGATGGCAACGAGGAAGCGCGTGGCGCGGTGTGCTGGCACGCCGTAATGCTACCCTGTCAGGGCCGTGCGTCCGTTACTCGTCATTCCGCTGTGTGGGACGCTCCTCTCCGCCCCGGCGGCGCAGCGCCCGTCACTTCGCGACGTTCTTGGTTCCGCCGGAACCTACAGCGAGCGCTACCACGACGCCTTCACCACCATCGTTGCCGAGGAGCGCTACCTGCAACGCGCAACAGCTGCGAGTGACGCAGCGAAAGGTGCCGAGGAGCGCCTGCTCCGTTCCGACGTGATGCTGGTCCGCGGCGCGGCCGGTGAGAGCACGTGGTTCTTCTTCCGCGACGTCTTCGAGGTCGACGGCCAGCCGGTGAGCGGCACGCGCGGACGGCTCGAATCGTGGTACCAGGAGTCGCGCGATTCGTTCATGCACAAGGCGCGCGCGCTCGCAATCGAGCAGGCCCGCTTCAATCTCGGCGACGTGCTGAGGACGATCAACGTTCCGCTGTTCGCCCTCGAGTTCCTGTTCCCCCGCAACCAGGACCGCTTCAGGTTCCGCATGTCGGCAGACGGCGTCGTGGACGGCACCCGCGTGACCACCGTCACCTTCCAGGAACGCCGTCGTCCGACAATGATCCGCACTTTGGATGGCGAGGACGTGGACGTGCGCGGCACGTTCTGGATCGAGCCGGCCACGGGACGCGTGCTCAAAACCGAGCTGCGGACCGGCGAGGGCAACCGCCGTCGGATCCGTGCGGTGATCACTGTCACGTACGCACCCAACGAACGCCTGCTGATGCTGGTGCCGGCCTCGATGGACGAGACTTATGCCTTCAAGTCCATCCACATCACAGGTACTGCCATGTATTCGAACTTCCGGCGATTCGAGACAGAGGCGCGGATCATTCGGTAACAGGCCACCCGACACCAGGCACGCAGCACTACGCGCTCAGCACGCCTTGCACCGAGCAATCGTCACGTGGCACGTCGCACGTCGCACGTAGTCTATGTCACCCCCACGCCTGCGCCGCGGTGCTGCCGGCTGAGGGGCAGCGAGACGGAGAATGTTGCCCCCTGGCCCTTGCCCTGGCTCTCGACAGAGATGTGACCCTCGTGCGCCTCGACGAGCTGTCGCGCGATCGAGAGCCCAAGGCCGAGGCCGCCGTATTCCCGTCCTGCGGCGCGTGTGCCCTGCGTGAAGCGGTCGAACACGTAGGGCAGCAGCTCGGGCTCGATGCCCATGCCTGAATCCGTCACTCTGATCTCCACGATATCGTCCTGCTGACGCAGGACGACCGAAATACGCCCGCCGGATGGCGTGAACTTCAGCGCGTTGCCGAGCAGATTGAAGAACACCTGTTCCAGCCGGCTGCGATCGCCGGTGACCGCGGTGGGAGAGGCGGCCGGGAACTCGAGCGTGACCCCTTTGGCCATGGAGTCGGGGACCAGCGATTCCACGACGCCTCTCACCAGCTCGCTGATTTCGATCTCATCCCTCTCGAGCGTGAGAGCGCCAGACGTGACGCGGGAGAAATCCAGCAACTCTTCGATCAAGCGCGCCTGGCGCGTCGCGTTGTCGTGGACGGCCTGCAATGCCCGCGTGGCGCCCTCGCTGTCGATCGTGCCGCGGCGCATCATGGCGGTCCAGCCGAGGATCGCGTTCAGCGGACCGCGTAGCTCGTGGGACACGATCGAGACGAACTCGTCCTTCAGGCGATTGGCATTCTCCGCATCAGCGCGGGCACGCTCCGCGGACTCGTACAGCCGCGCGCGGTCGAGCGCCTGCGCGCAGTCCTGCGCGACCGATACCAGCAGCTCGCGATACTCGTCGTCGAAATTCACGGGCGCGGTGAAGTAGAAGGCGATGACCCCGATGGGGATCCGGTCGACGAGCAGGGGCAGTGTTGCCGAGGAAACGTAGCCGCCATCGGCCGCTCGGGATGCGGCGGGCGGATAGCGCTGCTGCCACTCTTCGAAGGAGCTGATGTAGATCGCGCGTCCCTGTCGAACGGCATCGGTCGCGCAGAAGCCCGGTTCCACCGGATGGCGCGCGCCCGGCTCCATTCCCTCGCCTTCAGCGTGGAGCGTTTCGAACGTCGCATCGTCGTCGGCGAGCAGCGTGACTTCAGCCGCGGTCGCGCCGACCGCGTTGCGGCCCTGGAGCACGACTGCCTTGGCGACGGCGGCGAGGGTCACCGATTCGGACAGCGATGCGGTCAGTCCGTGCAGGCGGCTGGTCCGGGCGGCCAGTGCGCGGCCACGCGCTTCGCTCGCGCGCAGCGCGGTCTCGATTTTCTGCCGCTCGGCGATTTCCTGGTCGGCACGCGCGCGGTGGGTTTCCGCCTCGGCACGCGCACGGAGCGCGTACTCGTACTGCCAGGTACGATCGAGCGCCTGTGCAGCACGAGTACTGAGGATCTCGATGTAGTCGCGATCCGCGTTCGATATCTTGCGTCGACGCGAGAACGCGAACTGCGCAATCGCGGCGACGCGACTGCCAATCATCAGTGGCACGGCGATCGTCGTCTCGAACTGTCCCGCCTTCACCGCGGATGCGTCGTGCCCGTACTCGGCTTCCATTGCCTGTGCGGAGGGGACGAACACGGGCGCACCGCGGCCGGCCGCGTCGGCGGCGGGTGTTTTTTTCGTGAGCGGCACGGGCGGCCACTCCTCGGATGCCGGATAGCCGATGGCGCGGGTGATCTGCGCCTCGGTGCCGTCGGCATTCGTGAGCAGCATCAGCGCCGCATCTGCTTCGAGCGCGTGCAGCGGTTCCTGCAGCGCCGATTCGATCGCGGCCGAGGGTGTACGTGCCTGCGCCAGCGCGGCGCTGAGCTGGGTCACCCGCTCCGCCTGCAAGGCGGCCTGCTCCGCACCGATTCTCAGCTCGCCCTCGAGGCGCATCCGGCGATGAACGCTGTCGCCGACCACGCAGAACAACAGCCACGCCGCGAGAAACCCGGCATAGGCGAGCGCGGCGCCGGCGTCGTGAAACTGAAAGAGGGATCCCGGCTCCACGACGAAGTAGTCCATGGACAGGACGGAGAGAACGAGCGCCAGCAGGCCGGTGACAAGCCCGCCGAGCCAGACGCTCAGCGCGACTGCCAGCGACAGCGGTATGAGCGACAGCTGTGCGGCGCTCGACCCGGACAGGAGCAGCTCGAGCCATGACGCGACGGTGACGGCGAGCACCGTCAGACCGAGGTGCGCCAGGCGGCGACTGGCCATTGAAATGGAATCCCCCGCAGCCATCGTCGCAGCGATGACCCGTCGAGGTTACCACGTCGCGTCGATGTCGAAACCAGCCCACGGAGGGTTGGTTCCTCCACTATTTGTCTGGCTTGTCGGAGTCGGCCGGAATCGGCCTGAGGCGTCGTTCCGAATTCGTCGGCAGTGAAGGGCCCGCAGCCCTGTTGCGCATCGGGATGGCGTCGCCGCGAATGTCGCGGTGAAGCTGCTTGACCTGCCGACGTAGCTTGCTCAACTCCGATGCGATTCGTTTCTCAGCGTCCCAGTGTTCCACGTACTTTTGGTAAGCCGGCGTGCCACATTCGCCGGAGGGTACCCTCCTGCCGCGGCCGCTGCACTATGGGTACCAAGTGGAATACCGCTGAGCCCTATGATTTCGGACGAAACGCTTCAGCTCTGTCTCAGCCCCGCTGCGAACCTGCAGCCTCTACCGTTACTTGCACACTTCGGCCTTGCCCTTCACCCCTCAGCCCTTCACCCCTCGACGTAGCTCGGGGTGATCTGCGCCTGTCGAAGGGTCAGCCTTCAACATTCCGTGTATCACTTCCAGCTTCGCGAGCGCCGCGCGCTCCAGCGCTTCGGCGTTGCGCAGCTGGCGCCAGTCTCCCGTGCGGAGCGCCCGCGCGCGCAGCTTCCAGCTCTCGAGGCGACGCAGCGCGTAGAGCTCGGCCGCCTGGACCAGCGGCACGTGCTCTCGTGGCGGACGATCGAGCACCTGCAGCTCGAAGCGGACGACCAGCAGGTCCGACACAATCCGCCGGTCGATGACCTGTGCGAGCTCGCGACGATCCATGCGGTTGCCGTGAAATTCCTCCAGGGCGGCGTCGTAAATGGCCGCCGTTCGCTGCTCCACCGCGACGACGTGCGCGAGCGTCGGGCGGACGTCGCTCACGCCCGCGAGCGTGACGGCTGCGACGATCCACAGATACGCGCTCGCGGCCGCGACGGTGGCGATCCTGCGTGAGCGTGGCTTGCCCGCGCGCACACTTCTCGTCGTCAGCACACCGCATACGAATCCGGCGACGAGACCGGTGCACTCCGCCGCCGTGGCGTTTGTCGCCGTGAGCAGACTCAACGCGACGAACACGGCAGCGACCGGCGCGATTCGCTTCACCGCGCGCAGCCTGATCGCAAACTCCGCCCGCTGACAGGCCCCCCACATCCATGACGCGATGAGCAGACCGTATACACCGAAGACAGCGTTCGACGCGCCGAGTGCCGCCGTCGCCTGTGAATCCGAGAGCGTCACGAGTCCGGCGAATACACCCGAGACGAGGTAGATGGTTCCGAACGTGAGCGAGCCCACGAGACGCTCGAGCACGAGCCCGACTTGCACGAGCGCGAGCGTGTTGACGGCAAGCTGGAACAAGCTGGCGTGGACGAACACGGCCGTGACGAGCCGCCACCATTCGCCGTTCGTGGTTCGGGGTGCGAAGTTCCCGAGCGCGTCGGCGACGGGAGCCGCCGGATCGAGCTGCATCCAGACGAAGAGCGCGAGATTGATTCCTGCAGTCAGCGCGGTGACGACCGGCCAGGGTGTACGCTCGCGCAGCAGACGGTCCATGTTCTCGTCGCGCTGGTTGCGCCAGACCGCCACGAGTGCCTGAGCGCGTGCGGCGGCGCGGCGGGTCCCCGACATGGCGCGCTCCCGCTCCGCGGGCGTCATGAAATACCAGATCAATCCGGCGACCACCAGCAGAGACACGTAGATCATCGATTGGGCGCGCAGAAAGACCCATGCCAGCGCGTTGTCGCGCGATTTGCTGGGAATCTGTGCGTTCGGGCGCGGCGTGCCGGTTTTCTTCCTGCGAGATCTGCGGCTAACGCACCACTTCGTAATCAGCGCGCTCTTATTGCCGCCGCCGTCGTCGCCATCGGTCTGTCGTCCCCTATCCGCGGCGGCCTCGATTGATTACGGTACACGTCACTCCTCTCGCAGCGCCTCCGTCGGCTGCACCGCCAGGCCACGGCGCGCGGGGCCGAGTGCGGCGAGGATGCCGACGGTGAACATCACGGCGGCGACGGTGGGCAGAAGGATGTGTCCCTTCCCTCCCATGAAATCACCGCCGAGCCACTCGAGGGCGCTCGCCAGTACGAGGCCCGCGGCGACGCCGGCGCCGATCTGTGCGCTCGCGCGGCCAAAGATCCCCAACAGCACACGACGAGCGTCAGCGCCGAGCGCGGCGCGAATGCCGATCTCCCTCCGGCGCTTGGCGACGGTGAATGACATCATCGCGTAGATACCCGCCGCCGACAGGAGGAGCACGCTCGCCGTCACCGTCATGACGCCGAGCGACACATACCAGAAGGCCTGACGGTTGTGATCGAAGTCCTGCACGACCCCGAGGACGTCCTCCAGCTTCAGAGTCGGATGCACCGACACGCTGATCTCTCTCAGCCGCTGCGACAACCGCGTGGGATCTCCACCGTTCACCTGGATGATGACGGTGGCCGGCAGATTGTCGCCGGGCCTCGCCGCCAGATACAGCCGCGGCATCGGGTCTCCGATACTCACGGTCGGCGCCATGCCATCTGCAAACGCCGGCACGACGCCGACGATCTCGTGCCACGGGTCGTGTTCGACCGTTCCATCGGCCGACTTCTTCGAAAGGCGAACGCGGCGGCCGAGGACACTGCCCCCAGGGCCAAGCCGCTCTGCAAATGCCTGGTCGACGATGACCGTGTTTGCGCCAGGGCTCGCGTCGCCCGCGGTGAAGCCGCGCCCTGCCAGCGTTCGCACGCCGAGCACCTCGAAGAAGTTCTGCGCCACGCGGCTCGGACGGGTGCCGATCGCGATGGGCTGCACCTGTCCTTCGGCTCTACCGCCGCGCGTCTCCGGTTCGGCCTCGAACGTCACATATCCTTCTTGCCCAGGGAACCGGTCCGCATAGGTCACCGCGGAAATACCCGGCTCCGCCTCCAGCTTCTGGAGTAAGGCACTCATTCGTACCTTGAATGATGCGATGACCTCCGCGCCCATCTTCCCCTGATCCGTGCGCGTCGACATATCGCGTGACATGTTCACCGTCGCTCGCAGCAGGGGCGCGGCGGCCGTGGCGGGGGCGCGCAGACCGACCCGATAGCCCGCCTCCGCGTTATAAAGAGCGGCCGGCAGCGCGGCGACGGTAATGGCCACCTGGAGGACGATCAGTGCGGTCCACGTGCCACCAAGCTGCATCCCTGCGCCACGCGCCGAGAACTGCTGAAGCCCCAACTGCACCCGCCGGCCCGTGGCTTTCAGCGCGGGAAGCACACCGATGATCAATGCGGAGAAGGTGGCGAGCGCGGCGGCATAGAGGATGACGCCGGGCGTGACCCTGAAGGATTCGGGCGTGATCCAGTACGGGATGCGCTCTGACGAGTTCGCGATGTACTCGCGGAACCAGCGGAACGCGATGCTGACGACGCCGAGGCCGAGCGCCGCCGCGGTGATGGCTGGCACGAGCGCCTCCACGAACAACTGTGCAACGACCCGGCTTCGGCTCGCGCCAAGCGCGGTTCGCACTGCAATTTCACCCGACCGTGTGGCCGTGCGGGCGTACACCAGGATGGAGACGTTCACCGCGACAATGAGCAGCAGCAGGCAGACACCGAACTGAAGGCCACGAACGGCGAGCTCCGCCTCCGGTCCCTCCGTGCCGATGAACGTGTGCGTGTAGGACTGGACCTGGGGCCGGATTTCCTCGTGCGTGTCCGGAAGCGCCACCGCCATCCGCTCGCCGAGCGCCGCGACTTCGGACTGCGCGTCCTGCAGCGAGAAACCGGGCGCAATGCGGCCGAAGACGTTCACCCATACACCCGCACCCGCGGTCCGATCGGTATCGGTCGGGCGGAGCGGCACCCAGTATCGATGGTTGATCGGAAAACCGAAACCTTGCGGCATCACCCCGACGATAGTGTGTGGCGTCTCGTCCAGCCGTACGACTCGTCCGAGGATACCGGCGTCACCAGTGAAACGGCGCTGCCACTCGTCGTATGCGATCACAAGGACCGGCGGAGCCATTGCCCGTTCGTCTTCGGGGAGCAGCGTCCGTCCAAGCAACGGCGCATCCCCGGTGAAAGGCAAGCCAGAGGCGGTGATCGAGGCGACATCGACCAGGTACGCCTGGCCGTCTCCGGTGATCAGATTCCGACTGTCCTCCCGGAACGCGCCGAGATCGCCAATCGATTTCAGCTCGCGTTGCCACTCCTCGAAATCATGCATCGACGCGCCGGCGCCGAGCCCCGGCTGCCCGGCGAGGGCGCGGGTCCGGATGACGACAACGCGGCCTTCCTTGTCGAAGGGCAAGTTGGAATCGAGCATCGTGCCAAACGCGGCGAAGTAGCCGGCGGCGATCGCGATCGCGACGGCCATGCCCACCACGGTGACAAGCGACAGCCCCGGATACCTCGCGAACATCCGCAGTCCGAGCTTCACATCGAGCCACGACACCCTCAGCATCGTACGTCGTCCTTCCGCCGCCCGTTCTGCGGCCAATACAGATGTGCACGCCTCGCGGACGCCAGACACATCTCCCAGTCTGCGCGTCGCAGCATCGCGCGCCGCCTCCGCAGTCATTCCCTTGGCAATGTAGTCGCGCGTCCGCTGCTCGATGTGGAACTTCAGCTCTTCGTCGAGCTCACGCTCAGGATCCGGCGGGAAGATCCAGCGCCAGCCACGATGCCCCTTCATCGGCGCGCTCCTCCCCCACGCAGCGCCGTGGTGGTAACGGCGCGGCTCACCGCATGCGAAAGGCGCAGCCAGCCGTGCGCCTGCTCTTCGAACTCACGCTCGCCGGCCTTGGTCAGCCGGTAAAACTTGGCCTTCCGGTTGTTCTCGGAGATGCCCCACTCCCCTTTGATCCATCCTTTCTGCACCATTCGGTACAGCGCGGGGTAAAGCGATCCTTCCTCGACACGCAGCACGTCGTCGGTAGCCGTTTCGATCCAGCTCGCGATCCCGTAGCCGTGCATGGCTCCCCACGACAACCGTTTCAGCACCAGCAATTCAATGGTGCCCTGCAGCACAGCGGCGTCTCTCTGGAACATTGGGTTGTCCTTCCTATTCCGATCTAGGGGAGCCTTCGGAAGAATACGGGAACGTGAGGCGGGTGGTTCCGAATACAGAAGAGGCCCGGCTCGAGTTGACGTGAACGCGGGTCTTGGCGGCCGGACTTTGATGCAGCTGAATTCGTATGGGGCGTCGTGACAAATCTTCAACGATGGGATGCAGTACCACCGTCTGCGGCAGCGTCAGCGTCGCAGGATGACGTGGAAGTTCGTCGGGGGATCCGTGCAGGTCCCGCGTGGAAAACCCGGGGCAAAAATGTCGACGGCATTTTCCGTTGCCGGACCCGATGTCGCTTCAGCGATGCTTTCGCTCCGGCACGTCTCACCTGACGCTGTCAGATAGGAGATCGCGAGCGTTCCCCAGAACGAGGTCCCGCTGTAACTGTCTTTCGTCTCGAGATTTCCGCGAATGGTGCCACTCGCGTTGTGCCCATCGATGGTGAATGTGCCTGAGACGGTCGTGAACTCTTCGTTAGTCAGGGTCGCGCGCACAGGCAACACGCCCCAGCTCGACTCGACGGTGCCGCTCCAGTTTCCTGTGACTCGCGGTGTCGGGAGTCCAGGGCCGCCCGGGAGCTGGCATCCAGGCAGGCATCCTAGCGCGCCGGCAGCGACAAGCAATCGGGACACGAGCTTCACGGGTCCGTCCGCAGCAAATCGGATACCTGCGAGCCGCAGGTTGATCACTGCGTCGGGAACCCGATTCAGACGACTGCCCGATTACAGGACGGATCACCAACTGACGGAAGTGCGGCACTACGTTGCGCGCCGGTGGCTCGCACACGAAGCGAAGGCCTTATTGATTTGTTGGTGCCCGGGGATTGGCCGTCAGCGGTGCCACCATAATGACCCCATCGGTGGTTCCGCCTCTCGGTCGATTACTACGGTCAATGCCGGGGGTGGGGATCGAACCCACACGGCCCGAAGGCCACGGGATTTTAAGTCCCGAGCGTCTGCCTGTTCCGCCACCCCGGCGTGCCTTTATTGTACGTGCCGCTGAGGTGCGACGTCGCAGAGGCGTTGCGTCGAGTTACGACGCGAAGTCTCTCGCGGATATTGCTTCCCTGCGTTCCTGCCGGCGAGACGACGGCAACCATCGTCGAACAATGATTAGTGATCGCGTGAACGAACTGTGGCTGAGTTTCGGAAGGAACAAATGAGGATATATTTGGTCAGATGGCCGCGCGAAAGACGATCCTCATCGTCGAAGATGACGAGGATCTGCGACGTCTGTTTCGAACCGCGCTTACCTTGGCCGGATATGACGTGATCGAAGCCGGCGATGGCGTCGAGGCGCTGCAGCGCGTCGACCTGCTCGTACCGGACCTCGTCATCCTGGATCTCGTGTTGCCAGGCCTGACTGGTGCGGCCGTCCAACAGGAGCTCGCGGCGCAGGCCCTCACGAGGGACATCCCGATCGTCATCGTGACCGGCACTTACGTCGACCCGGCCGATTTCGATGTCGCCTGCCTGCTCCGGAAACCCGTTACGCCCGACCAGTTGATACAGACCGTCCGCTCCTGCCTCGTGCAGAGCCAGGGCGGGGTCGTCTAAGGAAAATTCTCAAACTTCAAACTTCAACCTCCAGAATCCAAAAACTGAACGGCAACTTCCAACTCCCAGAAAACACTCGTCGCGGATGTTCTGGATCCCGAGGCTTGCTCGTTGGGAATTGGGATTTGGAGGTTGGGAGTTGGAGTTGGCAGTCATTCTCCTCTCAGCGCTTCAACAGGATCGACGCGCGTCGCTCTCCACGCGGGCACAGCGCTCGCGGTGAGCGCGGTCGCGGTGAGAACGCCGGCGACGAGCAGATAGGTGGACACATCCGTGGCCGACACGTTGAACAGCAGACTCTGAAGCGCGCCCCGCAGCAGCCACGCGACGCCGAGTCCGATGGCCGTGCCCGCCAGGGACATCGCCGCGGCGCCGCGCAGCACGAGCCGGAGGATGTCGCTCGCTCGTGCGCCGTGCGCGATGCGGATGGCGAACTCCTGCCGACGTAAGCCGACGGTGTACGCGATGACGCCGTAGACGCCGACTGCGGCGAGGAGCAGCGCCGCAGCGCCAAACACTCCGATCAGCACCGTCGAGAAGCGTCGCTGTCGAACCGCGGCCTCGACCAGCTCTTCGAGTGTGCGCACGCGCGCCAGCGGCAGCTCGCGGTCCATGCTGCGCAGGATCGCCCGCAGCTCCGGCACGACGGCGGTCGGCTGGCTGGATTTCGTTCGGACCACCAGCGAGAATCCGGAGAAGTACGGGTGCTGGAGATAGGGCTCGTACACCTGGTTCTGCGGCTTGTCCTCCAGTCCGAGCTGCTTGACGTTGCCGACCACGCCAACGATCTCGCGCCAGTCGCCGTTCCCCTGGCTGACGCGAATGCGTTTTCCCAGCGGATCCACTCCCGCGAAGTGCTGATCCGCCAGAGCCTTGCTGACCACCGCAACGCGAGTACCGCCGCGACGGTCCTCCGCCGTGATGTATCGGCCCGCCAGCAGCGGGATCTGCATCGCTTCGAAGAAGCCGGGACTGACGGCGTAGAACATCGTGAGCGGACGATCGTCAGGCGTGGTCGGTATTCCTTCGAACTCGAGGCCCGAGTTGAAGGCGTCGACGAGCGGCATCGGCATCGAGAGACCCGCCGCCTCGACGTCGGGAAGCCCGTGCACCCGATCGAGGAACTCGGCGAAGAACCGCTCGCGCGGTTCCCCCTGCGGGTACTTTTCTTCGGGGAGGCTGACGCCCGCAAGAATGGCGCGTTCCGGATTGAATCCTGGAGGCTCCCCCACCAGGTTGTCGAAGCTGCGGATGAGGAGCCACGCGCCCACGAGCAGCGTCATCGCCAGCGCAATCTCGGCGACGACGAGGGCCGTGCGGGTTCGGCGCGCCGGCGCCGCCGCTCCCTGACGTCCACCGGGCGCCGTGAGCGTGCGCAGATCCGCTCGCGAGGCGTGGACCGCCGGCAGCAGCCCGAAGAATAGCGGGGTGAGCACCGCGAGCAGCAGCGCAAACCCGAGGACCGTACGATCGAGCGTCACGTTGGCGTGCGCGGGTAATGCGTCGGGCACCATCGCGATCACGACTCTCAGGAGCCAGGCGGCCAGCAGCACGCCCGCCACCGTGCTGCCAGCCGCAAGCGCCAGCTGTTCGACGAGCAGTTGCCGCAACAGGCGGATCCGCGTCGCGCCGATGGAGGCGCGGATCGCGAGCTCCCTCTGCCGTGCCGCCCCTCGCGCCAGCATCAGATTGGCGACATTCGCGCAGGCAATCAGGAGGACGAGTCCGACCGCGCCAAACAGCACCAGCAGCGACAAACGGACATCTTCAACGGCTTCCCCGTGCATGCCGAGGATCAACACGTTCCAACCCGCGCTTCCCTTGTTGAACTCCCAGAGCCTTTGCGAGACAGCCTGCATGTCCGCGGCCGCCGCCTCGCGCGTGATCCCCGGCCTCAGCCGCGCAACTGCCTGCATGAAATGGCTGCCAAAGGCGCGGCGTTCCTGCGGCGTCAACACGAGCGGCACCCACATCTCGGTTTCCCGGGAGGGGATGCGTACGTGTTCGGGCATGATGCCGACAATCGTGACCGGGTTGCGATCCATACGAACGGTCCGTCCGATGACGGTTGGATCCCCGCCGAAGCGGCGGCGCCACGCACCATAAGAAAGCAGCGCGACCATGGCCCGGTCCGCCTGTTCGTCGGCGGCTTCGAAGTCGCGTCCCGCAATCGGCTGCACGCCAAGGATCGAGAACAGGTTGGCTGACACGCGATCGGCGCGAATGCGCTGCGGATCATCGGTCGCCGTTTCCAGATTCACACTCTGCACAGCCCACGCGCTGATGCCTTCGAACGCGGTCGCGTGATCCCGCCAGAACAGATAATGACCGGGCGAGACCGCGAACCGCGGAAACCGCGGTGGATGCGTCTCCGCGAACACCACGAGCCGGTCGGGATCCTTGTACGGCAGCGGCCGGAGCAGGACGGCGTAGATGACGCTGAAGGTCGCCGTGCTGAAGCCGATCCCGAGTGCCAGCGTCAGAAGCGCCGTCGCGAAGTACCCGGGATGCTTCAGGAGCGCCCGCATCGCGTGCTGCAAGTCCTGGATCATGGTGTCTCCTGCCCTACTCCGCGCGCAGGGCGGTCATCGCATCGACGCGGAGCGCCCGAATTGCCGGTACGACCGAGGCGAGCAACGCAACGACGAAAACGCCGCCGCATGTGCCGGCAAGGACGGCGGGATCGGCTGGCGTCACTTCGTAGAGCAGCGTCTGCAGGGTCCGCGTCAGGAAGTACGCGCCGGCGAGTCCGACGGCCACACCACCGGCGGCGAGCGTGAGCCCTTCCGCAACGATCATCCTCACCACCGCGACGCGCTTGGCACCGAGCGCCACCCGGATGCCGATCTCACGCGTGCGCTGCGCGACTGAATAGGCGATCAGGCTGTAGATCCCGATGCTCGCGAGAAGCGCCGCCACGAAGGCAAAGACGCTCGTCAGCAGCGACACCATGCGGGAATTGCCGATGGTCGCATCCACGGCGCTCGACAGCATCTGTGGTCGGATCATCGGCAGATCGGGGTCCAGTTCCGCGAGCCGCTGCCGGACGCTCGGTGCAATCGCCTCGAGCCGTTCGTGCTGCGCAATCCGCACCACCAGACCCATCGCGTTCAGCGGGTTCTGCGAGTACGGCCCGAATACCTCGGCGACGGGCGCGCGATCGAGTGACGCGTCGCGAACGTCGCCCACCACTCCGATCACTTCGCGTGAGACATTGGCAGGATCCCCGCCGAACTGCATCGTCGCACCAATCGGATCCGTGTTCGCGAAGTACTTCGTCGCCATCGTCTCGTTGATGATCACGACGAGCCGGCCTGCAGCGCTGTCGGCCTCGGAGAACTCACGCCCGCGCCGCACGGCGACGCCCATCGTCGCGAAATATCCGGGCGTCACGATGCGGTACTCGGTCACTGGCGCCTTGCCCTGCTCGAACGGCGGCTGGCCGATCACTGTGAACGGCCCGTTGAAGCCGAAGTTGATCGTGGGCACGTAGTTGATGGCCGCTGCGGCCTGTACGCCGGGGACGGCGCGCAGCTCGTCGATAACCGATGGAAGAACTCCCCCGCCGCAGCCTGGTCGTATCTCGCCGGCAGACTGATGTTGAACGTGAAGATATCGTCGGTGCGGTATCCAGGCGTCTCGCTGTGCATGCGCAGCAGACTCTTCACGAGCAAGCCGGCGCCGATCACGAGTACCACCGCAAGCGCGACTTCCATTGTCACCAGCGTTCGGCTCGCACCTTTCGAGGTGCCCGTAGCCGACCTCGTGCCGCTGTCTCGAAGGCTGTCGTTCGGATCCGTGCGGAATCCCTGCCGCGCCGGCGCCAGCCCGAAGAGCACGCCGGTCAGCATCGCGACGACGAGCGTGAATGTCAGGATTCCACTGTCGATGCCGATCGTCTGCATGCGCGGCAGGTTGGGCGAGAGGGACAGAAACAGCCGCATCAGCCAGCTCGCGAGAAGCACGCCGAGACCACCACCCGCGACCGACAGCATCAGGCTCTCCGTGAGGACCTGCCTGAAGAGGCGCGATCTCGCGGCGCCAATCGCGGAACGAATCGCCAGCTCGCGGCGCCGCGCGACACTTCGCGCGAGAAGCAGGTTGGCGACATTGGCGCACGCGACGAGCAGAACGAAGGCGACGGTTCCCTGCAGCACGAGCAGCATCCGGCGGTTGCCGCTCACCTGCGCTTCGTACAGCGGCGTGACCAGAACGTCGCGCTCCAGGCCGTTCTGTGTGTTGAACTCGTCGCTGATCGAGGCCAGGTCCTGCTGCACCTGCTCCACCGAAACGCCGGCGCGCATGCGGCCAATCAGTCGAAGAAAGTTACCGCCCGGCGACGTTCCCGGTGCGATCGCGAGTGGCACCCAGGCGCTGGTCAGCGCCGGATATCCCCGGCCTTCCGGCATGATACCGACAATCGTCCGCGACACGCCGCTCACGTCGATCTGCGTATCCAGCACGCCGGGATTCCCGCCGAAGCGCCGTTGCCAGAGCTGATGGCTCAAGATGATTGCCGGTGGCCCCGTCGGAAGGTCCTCTTGGTCCGTGAACCACCGGCCCAACAGGGGCTGGACGCCGATCGTGCGCATCAGCGAGGCAGACACGCGCGTCGCGGCGACCTGTTCGGGCGCGCCGCCGCCGGTCAGCGTCAGACCCGCTGGCGCCATGCCGCCGAGCGCCGACAGCGTTCTCGTTCTCGACTCGAGCGCCTTCAGCTTGGCGAAGCTTATCGACGCGGACGGCACGGCGGGATACGTGTCGATGATGTAGACGAGCGCGTCAGGATTGGGATACGGCAGTGGCCTGAGCAGAACCGCGTAGACGACGCTGAAAACCGCGGTGTTGGCGCCGATACCAAGTGCGAGCGCGAGGATGGCGGTGAGGGTGAAACCTGGCTGGCGGAGGAAGCTCCGCCCGCCGTAGCGAACGTCCTGCCAGAGCGCGTCCATGCACGAGCCAGAGTCAAGCGCCGTGCCAGCGCAATTGCGAATGAAATCCGCAGGTGCGGAGCCGCGCGTCGCGCGGCGTGGATTCACGTTCGCGGGTTCGGGACGGGGGCGAACCAGCGGGGCCGGTAAACGTGGGGGCCGACGGAAGCCCGCACCTGCGGGGTGCATCAGCCCTTCGTGCTCACGGGTGGCCGTTTCACGGTAGCTATCGTGGCCTGAGATGGGTCAGGTCGCGGCGGGTCGAAAAGTTCCCCAAGTGTAAACTGGGGCCCGTGCCCTCGAAAGTGCTCCTCGTGGTCATCGACGCCGCCACTCCTCACGCCGTATGCCCTGCCGTCCAGACCGGACGATTGCCTGTCATGCGGCGGCTCGCCGAGCTGGGGGTCATGCATCAGCGCTCCGCGTCCATCTTTCCGTCCATCACGCCGGCGGCAACGTCCACGATCATCACAGGCGCCTATCCGGCTGAGCACGGCATCGCCGGCGCCTCGTGGTTCGACGCGACGCGGGAAGAGGTCGCGTACTACGGCGACGATTTCTGGATCATCGCGCGCGAGGGTTTCGGCCGGTTCGTGAATGACTTTCTGCTGCGGCTCAATGGAGACCGCATGCGGGCGCCCACCCTCTTCGAAATGGTCGAGCGGACCGGGCGGACGGCGGCGTGCCTGAACTATCTCGTGTTCAAGGGCACGGTGCCGCACAAGGTGAACCTGCCCGGCCTGATGGCTGCCCTGCCCGGGGTCCCTTTCACAGAAATGGTTGAAGGTCCCTCGCTGTTGAGTCTCGGGGATTTCGTCGGCGCGTGCACGCCGCGAGGGCACAAGCCCGATGAGAAGGGCGGGCTGCTCCACCGCTTTGGAATGGACGATGCGTCGACCGCGGCAATGCTGAAGGATCTCGCGGGCAGAAACGCGCTCGCCGATTTCACGGTGGCGTACTTCGCCGACAACGACTACATCAGCCACGAGATCGGCCCGGTTGCCGCGCTACCCGTCGTCGAGCGCGTCGACGCAGCGCTTGGCGCCGCGTTCGAAGCCGCCGGCGGGATGGACCGTTTCCTCGAGCACACGGCTGTCATCATCACGTCGGATCACGGCCACTGCGACATCCTCGATGATCCGGGGATCGTCATACGCCTGGACCAGGTGCTGAGCGACTTCAGCCAGGCGGATCTCGGCCGGGCGTGGCGGGCGAAAGACGAAATCATGATCTGCCCCAACATGCGCGCGGCGCAGATCTATGTGAAGGAGCCGACGCCCGAACACATCGAGCAGATCGCGGCGGCGGTGCTGCGACACCCGGGCGTCGACCAGGTCATCTGGCGCAATCGTCTGATTCGAACCGGCAGCGGCTATACCGTGCAGACGCGGGCGGGGCGGCTCACGTTTCGCCGCGAAGGATCGAGCGACAACGCGATGGACGAGTTCGGAGGGTTCTGGCACTGGAGCGGCGAGGCGGCCACGCTCACTCTCGAACAGGACGGCCGCACGCTCTGCTTCCGCGATTATCCGAACGCGTTCGAACGGATTGCAGGCGTGCTCGATCTCGACGAGAGCGGCGAGATCTGGGTGACCGCGCGTCCAGGGTATGAGTTCGAAGTTCCGGGGGGCAAAGCGCACGTCGGCGGCGCATCACACGGCGCACTTCACGCGCTCGACTCGCTCAGCCCGGTGATCGTCGCCGGCGGCAGCGCTCCAGTACGGCTGCCGTTGGCGATGCGTTCGCTCGACATCGCGCCGCTGTGCATGGAGATCCTGGGCCTGCGGATGCGCTACCGCATCGCTGACGCGCGGAAGTAGGGAGTTCGATGGCAAGCGCCGACCCGATTACCGAGTTCCTGAACGCGAAGGAGCGCGCCGAGGCGCACCAGATCGACACCGCGCCGGTGACACTGGCCACCGCCGATACGAACGGTCAACCGTCGGCGCGGATGGTGTTGTTGCGCGGCGTCGACGAGCGCGGCTTCACGTTCTTCACGAACTACGACAGCCGCAAGGGACGAGAGCTCGACGCGAACCCGAAGGCATCACTGTGCATTCACTGGGTGGCGCTCGACGAGCAGATCCGGATCGAAGGGGCCGTCGAGCGCGTGTCCGACAACGAGTCGGACGCCTACTTCGCCAGCCGTCCGCGCGGGAGTCAGCTCGGCGCGTGGGCATCCGAGCAGAGTCAGGTGCTTCCCTCCCGCGAAACCCTCGAGGAACGATATCGCGACATCGAGCGCCGCTTCGAGGATCGTCCCGTCGCGCGCCCTCCCTTCTGGGGCGGTTACCGCCTCGTGCCTCGCCGGATCGAATTCTGGTACGGCCGTCCGGACCGGCTGCACGACCGCGTGCTGTACGTGCGTGACGGATCCAGCTGGCGCATCGAGCGGCTGTATCCTTAGCGCTTGTCGTTCAAACGCGCGCTCGGCCCATTCGATGCCACGATGGTGGTGATCGGCGGCATCATCGGTTCCGGCATCTTCATCAATCCATACATCGTCGCGCAGCGGCTGGACTCACCGGCGCTCGTCCTCGGTGCGTGGGTGGCGGGGGGTGCCATCGCGCTGGCCGGCGCATTTTCCTACGCGGAACTGGGCGCGCAGTTTCCGAAAGCGGGTGGCCAATACGTCTACCTGCGCGACGCGTATCATCCGCTCGCGGGATTTCTCTACGGGTGGGCCCTGCTCGCGCTCATCGAAAGCGGCGCGATCGCGGCCGTCGCGATCACGTTCGCGAATTACGCGCTGCGGCTCGTCGGCCGTCCTGACATCGCGCCGGTGCCGCTGGCGATCGCCGCGGTCGTGGTGCTGTCGATCATCAATTTCCTCGGTGTGAAACCGGGCAGCCGCGTGCTGAACGTCCTCGTCCTCCTGAAGGTGGGCGCACTCGCCATGCTCATCGTGGCGGGATGGCTGGCGCCGCCATCGCCCGGATGGTGGAGCGCGTCGCGCGAAACACAAGCCGCCGGCCTCGGTACCGCGGTGAGCTTCGGGGCGGCGCTGATCCCCATCCTCTTCGCGTACGGCGGATGGCAGAACGCGAACTATATCGCGGAGGAGATCGACGACCCGCGGCGGAACCTTCCGCTGAGCCTGCTGGCGGGTACCGCCGCGGTGGTCGTCATCTATGTATTGGTGAATCTCGTGTACCTGCGCGCACTCGGGCTCGAAGGGTTGGCGGCGACTACGACTCCCGCGTCCAGAGCAGCGTCAGGGATGTTCGGCCCGTGGGGCGACCGGTTCGTGACCGCGGCGATCGCGATTTCCACGTTTGGCTTTCTCGACCTGGCCATCCTGGCGCCCACGCGTGTCTACTACGCAATGGCGGCTGATGGCGTGTTCATCGCGGCTCTTGCGAAGCTGCATCCCGTCTACCGGACGCCGTGGCTCGCGATCCTGATCCAGTCGACGTGGTCGTGCATCCTCGCCGCGACCGGCAGCTATGAGCGTCTTCTCAATTACGTCGTGTTCGCCGACTGGATCTTCTTTGGCCTCACGGTCGGCACCGTTCTCGTATTCCGACGCCGCGTTCCTGTCGTCGACCGCCGATCGGACACCTACCGTGCTCCCGGCTATCCCGTCGTCCAGATAGTGTTCGTGGTGATTGCCGCCGCGGTCGTGCTCAGCGTCGTGCGGAACGATCCCTCCAGTGCCCTGCGCGGCGCATTGCTCCTCGCGGCCGGCGTTCCCGTTTTTCTGTGGTTTCGTGCACGCATTCCCGGCAAACACCATGTCAAAAACTGAACCCTCTGCGCGCTCTGCCTCCTCTGCGCGCTCTGCATCCACCGCGCTCTCTTCTTATATGCACTGGGCGAAGACCCGCCCGGCCGCACGCTTCGATCTCGCAATCAGCAACGTGCTCGCCTGTTCAATCGACGACCTCCCCGGCGCGGCCGATGCGCTGGCGCTGACGGGAGACAACGACAACGGATACGGACCTCTCGTCGAGTCGATCGCCGAGCGTTACGGCGTCGCCGCGGACCACGTGACGACAGCACAGGGCACGTCCGGCGCAAACTTTCTCGTCTGCGCCGCACTGCTGTCGCCGGGCGACGACGTGCTGATGGAGCGACCCGGGTACGACCCGCTGATGGCAGCGGCGCGACTGCTGCGGGCGAATGTCGTTCGCTACGACCGCGCGTTCGAGGATGGATATCGACTGGACCCTCAGCGCGTCGCGGGTGCAATGACGCCACGAACGAAGCTCGTGATCGTCACCAGCCTGCACAACCCGACCGGCGCCCTCGCCGATCCCGCGGACTTGCAGGAAGTCGGCCGGATCGCCGCCCGGCGCGGTGCGCAGGTCCTCGTCGACGAGGTGTATCTCGATTCGACCGGGAAAGCCACTCCTCCCGCGGCACGTCAGGGTGACCCATTCATTTCGACGGGCAGCCTGACGAAGTCGTACGGATTGTCAGGCCTGCGCTGCGGGTGGATCCTGTCATCGCCAGGCCTGGCCGAGCGTCTGCAGCGGGCGCGGGATGTCGTCGATGGCACCGGCTCGATCGTCGCCGAACGTCTGAGCGTGCTCGCCTTTCAGCATCTCGACATGCTCATGGCGCGTACGCGCGAGCTGCTCACGAGGAACGGAGTGCTGATGAGTGCGTTTCTCGAGTCCCGGTCCGATCTCGACTACGTTCAACCACATGGCGGAACCGTGGTGTTTCCACGGATCCGTGGCGTCGCGGACACGGGCCGGTTCGCCGAACGCCTGCTCGCTGAACGTGAGACCGCGGTTGTCCCCGGCCAGTTCTTCGATGCGCCCGCACATATCCGCGTCGGCTTCAGCGGCGCGACCGACCGGTTGAAGGAAGGCCTCGCGCGCCTCGCTACGGCACTCGACGCGGTGTAGTGCGGCAGCCGGAAGCCCGACGGAGCGAAGCGCGCGAGCCGGGAGCCGGAGGCCGGAAGCCTTTTTGGCTGCTAATATGCGCGCATGTTTCTAATCACGACTTTGCTCCTCCTCGCATTCATTCCACAAACCGGGTCTCTGGCCTTCACTGCCCCGACCGGCTGGCAGACGCGCGCGCCGGCGAGCACCATGCGCGTCGCGGAATTCGTCGTCCCGAAAACCGCGGGCGATCCCGAGGACGCCGAAGTCATCATCTATTTCTTCGGCGGGACAGGCGGGAGTGTCGATGCCAATATTCAGCGGTGGATCGGTCAGTTCGAGCGTCCCAAGGGCGCCCCGGCCGATGGCGGCCGCACGTCTTTCAATGTCGGCAACCTGAAGGTCACAACCGTGGACGTGAGCGGCACATACATCGCCGAGGTCCGCCCGGGCGCGACCGAGCGCCACAACAAGCCGAACTACCGCATGCGAGCGGCCGTGGTCGAAACACCGAAAGGTTCGTACTTCGTCAAGTTCACGGGGCCAGCCGCAACGGTCGCCGCGGGAATGCCCGGCTTCGACGCCTTCATCAAGAGTCTTCGCTACCAGTAACAATCGCAGGAGCTGACATGCGCTACCCGCTCGCACGAATCGCTGGCGTCCTCTCGATTCCCGTAATCCTGTTCACGTCGCTGGTTGCGCAGACGCCGTCGTCCTCGTTCACGGCGGATGACATGCTGAACGTCGCCACGATATCGGTGCTCGACATCACCGACGACGGCGCGCGCCTGGCGGCGTCGGTCCGCCGCCCGCTCGACAACGACTTCACCGATCATCGGCGTTATGGCGATCCGACGTACCTGCCGCCATCACGCGTCCGGCTCGAGGTGATTGATTTGCGAACTGGCGCGACGGACGCCCCGTTCAAGGAGCTCGTCAACATCCGCGATGCCGCGTGGACGCAGGACGGCAGTCGCCTGGCGATCCTGCTCGCGCGAGATGCGACGTCGAGCGACGGCTTCCCTGCGACGGCGCTCTATACCTGGGACTCTCAACGCAAGGCGCTGAACGAAGTGCGCGCCGCGCAGCCGATCGCCATGAATTCGAACGTCTCCTGGACGCCTGACGGCGCCGCCCTGATCGTCGCGTTGCGAAACGCGGATCTCGATCGGGAGGCACGGAACACCTTCAAGCTGCTGACCGAAGGACCGGTGATCGTCCACAAATCCAGCGAGCCGTTTCTCGAATGGGATCTTCTCAATCGGAGCACCCGGACACGCACGATCGCCCGCCTCGATCCGGCGACGGGCGCAGTCACGCCGCTGCTCCCGCAGGGGCGCATCTCCAGTTACCAGATGGCACGTGACGGGTCGTTCTTTACCGTGATGGAAGACGTCACGAAGAAGACCGACTACGACACGATCGGCGGCACCGAGAACGACCTCAAGCTCGTGAACACGGCATCCGCACAAACACGGCTGCTGCTGCCGGCAAAAGACCTCAAGGGCGTCACGCTGCGCTGGACCGACGACGGTCGATCGTTCGCGTTTGCGAAGAAGGGGGAGATATTCGTCCAGAAGGTCGACGGTTCCGCGGCGCGAAGCCTGACGCCGCGGCCGAAACCGGCGGCTGGTGAAAAGACGGATGCGAAATCCGAACCCGTCGACGACCCCGCAGCGGAAAAGGACAAGAAGGATGCCGTCGAGGACTTCTCGCCGGTTGCCTTCAGCCGAGACGGCGCGCATCTTCTCGCGACAAGCCGCAAGGGTTGGTATGTCGTGAACGTGGCCGACACCACTCGCAAGCTGATCGTGCCGATGGACGAGGATGAAGACAAGAATCCCCGGCTGTCAGCCATCGACTGGTCGCCGGACGGGCGCGTCATCTACGCCACGTGGTCGGCGCGCGAGAAATGGGAGCGCGGCATCGTGTCGATCGATGCGCTGAGCGGAACCATGACACCGCTCCTTCGCGACGGACGTCTCTACGGAGGCGTTCGCATGGCTCGCAACGGCAGCGGCTTCGTGATGACCGTGTCCGACGGCGATCGTCCCGCGGAGCTCTATTCCGCCGATGCGAAACTGAGCGCCCTGAAGCGCCTGACCGACTTGAACCCGTGGATCGGCGCGAAGGCGCTGCCGAAGTCGGAACTGGTCAGCTACCGTGATGTCGACGGCAAGCAGCTCTACGGCGTGCTCCGCTACCCCGTCGGCTACGAAAAGGGCCGCAAATACCCGACGGTCTTCGAACTCTACGAAACCTTCTTCGACAACGCATTCAATGCGCGCGCCGCGTTCCTGGCGAACCACGGCTACGCGGTGTTCCATCCATCCGTGAATCTGGTGATCGGCCGGCCGGGTGAAGCGTGGGTGAAAGGCGTGACGACTGCGGCGAACCGGCTGATCGATCTGGGCATCGC
>DATLLF010000073.1:0-40671 GCA_035537955.1 Vicinamibacterales bacterium
CGACTGGCTTTTCCGATTGGCGTTTGGCAGCGACTGAGGTTTGGTTTCCCGCCAGCCGCCAGCCGCCAGCCGCCAGCCGCCAGCCGCCAGCCGCCAGCCGCCAGCCGCCAGCCGCAAGCCGCAAGCCGCAAGCCGCAAGCCGCAAGCCGCAAGCCGAGAGTATGACGCCCGTCATAGGCACCCCGGACGGGACCGCAAATACTCCTTCAAACATTCATTCCGCATTGATGCCGTTTGAACGGAGGACAGGTGATGAAGAAGTTTCTGCTCGTAGCGGTGCCGCTGGTGCTGGTCGCGGCGGCCACAATCGGGGCATGCAGCCGCCGCGCGACGGGCGGCGGCCAGGCCCAGCTCCTACAGATCGCGGAGTCACGGGGCCTGAGCCCTGAAGACGCGGCTCACGCGCTCAAGACGTTCGTGGCGCCAGGCGGACGCGACGAATACCTGCTCTTCGCCTCCGGCGGCCATTCGGGCCAGATCCACGTCATCGGCGTCCCCTCCATGCGCCTGCTGAAGACGATCGCGGTATTCACACCGGAACCGTGGCAGGGCTACGGCTACGGCGCCGACTGGTCGGAGATGGCGCTGGCTGGCGAGGACGCGGACCACGGTCCACACGCCAACGGCAACGGCAACGGCTTCACGGACCCGAGCGGCATCGGCCCGAAGGATCCGCTTCGCTGGGGTGACGCGCACCATCCGGCATTGAGCGAGACCGGCGGCAAGTACGACGGCCGCTGGATCTTCATCAACGATCGTGCGCACGGACGCATCGGCATGGTCGATCTCTCCGACTTCCGCGCCAAGCAGATCCTGCAGGTGCCGAACCTCATGACCTCACACGGCGGCATCTTCGCGACACCCGATACGAAGTACGTCCACATCTCCTCCAAGGTGCCGGCGCTGAAGGCATGGAACGCCAGCAAGGGGCAGACGGTCACGCTCGACGATCACCTGAATCGCTACGCGGACATCTACCGCGGCTACTCGACCTTCGTCGCCGTGGATCCGCAAACCGGCCGCATGGATCTCAGCAAGAGTTTTCAGATCGAGCTCCCGCCCTACACGCAGGACCTCGCCGACTCCGGCAAGGGCGCCAGCGACGGCTTCGCGTTCATCAACTCCTACAACGCCGAAATGGCCACGGGCGGGATCCAGCAGGGCAGGCCGCCGCTAGAAGTGGGCGCGTCGCAACTCGACTTCGATTATCTCCACATCATCGACTGGAAGAAGGCGGAACAGGTGGTCGCGGACGGAAAGTACACGCAGTTGAACGGCATCCGCGTCATCTCGCTCGAGACCGCCGCCGCTGAAGGCATCCTGCACCTCGCGCCCGAGCCGCGCAGCCCGCACGGCGTCGACGTGGCGCCGAAGGGAGACTACATCAGCGTTGCCGGCAAGCTCGATCCGCATGTCACCGTCTACAGCATCGATTTGATCAAGAAAGCGATCGCGGCCAAGACCTACGAAGGCAAGGATCGCTACGGAGTGCCGATCCTCAAGTTCGATGCCGTCGTGGCCGGCAAGGTCGAACTCGGTGCGGGTCCGCTGCACACGCAGTACGACAACCAGGGCAACGCCTACACGAGCCTCTATCTCGAGAGCGCAGTAGCCAAGTGGACGCTCGGCGAGCCGTATCACTCGAAGGACGACGCGTTCAAGCTGGTCGACAAGGTCTCGATTCACTACAACATCGGCCACCTCGCGACCACGCAGGGGGACACGATGGACCCGCAGGGCAAGTACCTGATCGCCATGAACAAGTGGTCCATCGATCGCCACACGAACGTCGGGCCGCTGCACCCGCAGAACTTCCAGTTGATCGACATCTCGGGACCCAAGATGGAGCTGCTCGCGGACATGCCGATCGGCTTCGGTGAGCCGCACTACGCGCAGATGGTCAAGGCCGACATCATCAAGGCGCATGAGGTGTACGAACCGGGGGTGTCGCCTGCCTCGAACACGAAGAGCCCGAACGCGATCGCAAGCGAGAAGGAAGCGCGCATCGAACGCCGTCCGGGAGTCGTCGAGGTGTGGATGAACGTCGTCCGCAGCCACTTCACGCCTGACATCGTGACGGCGAAAGTCGGCGACAGGATCATCGTCCACCTGACGAACACCGAGCAGACGCCGGACGCAACACACGGCTTCGCCGTTCCCACGAAGAACGTGATGGTCAGCCTGGATCCGGGGGAGACGACGTCGGTGGAGTTCACCGTCGATCGACCCGGCACCTACAGCTACTACTGCACCGAGTTCTGCTCGGCACTGCACCTCGAGATGCAGGGCTGGCTCATCGTGGAGAAATAGGGGTGACAGCGCTCCGGCGGACTCGTCGCAGCCTTGGCGGAGGCGGTTGGAGTTTGAAGTTGACGATTCTGAGTGCTTTCGCGCTCGCAGCCGCAGCGTGCAGCGCGAAAGCGTCCGGCCCACCTGACATCGTGGTCGACCGCACCGCCTGCAGCCACTGCACGATGCTCGTCAGCGAAGTGGCGTATGCCGCGGCGTACGAGGCGCAGGGCGCCGGGGCGCGTGTCTTCGATGATATCGGCTGCATGCTCGAGGCGATGCGGCGCGAGGGCCTGCACTCTGGAGGCAGCGGCTTACGCATCTGGTTTCGCGATGCAGGCGACGGCAATTGGATCGAGGAGGGTTCGGCGGTGTTCGTCCTCTCCTCCGAGATCAGGACGCCGATGGGCGGCGGCATCGTCGCTTATCGGGATGGCGCCCGCGCCGGGCAGGTTGCCGCAAAGCACCAGGGCCGTGTGATCCGGACTGTTCCGGACCTGATGACCATGAAGGGAGAACAGTGATGACACGCGCGCGGGCGATCCGGATGGCCACGGCACTCGGCGCCGCAGCGCTGATCGCGCTCAGCACCCAGCTGCCTCTGTGGAGCATGAAGATGGAGGCGCCACAGTATCGCCACGGCCTGTACCTCCATGCGTACGGCACGGCGATGACCGGCGACATCCGCGAGTTGAGCATCCTCAACCACTACATCGGCATGCCGCCGATCGAGGCGCCGGAGTTCGAGACGTCAATGTTCCCTATCGGGATCGCCGCGCTCGTCCTCCTCTGCGTCGCGTCGCCGCTTCACGGATGGATTCGACGCGTGGCGGTCTTCGCTGTCGCCGTCGTGCCGTTGACGATCCTCGGTGACCTGCAGTGGCGGTTGTACCAGTTCGGCCACACGCTGAATCCAAAGGCGCCCATCCGTTTGAAGCCGTTCACGCCGCTGGTCATCGGCGAGACGCACATGGGAAACTTCGAATCGCACGCGATGGTCTCCTGGGGATTTGCGTGCATCGTCGTTGCGGCGCTGCTGCTCTGGATCGGCGGCCGTATCGGGGAGCGGTTCGAGCGCCGGCGCCAGACATCGACGCACGCGCGTACCCCGGCAATTGCGGCGATGCTGACGTTGATCCTCCTTGCTCCCACGGCGCCAGCGTCGGCACAGCGGGCCGACCTCCTCCAGCCTCGGATCGACGCGGCGCCGCGCGGGAGCACGGTCGTGGTCGCCCGCGGCATCTATACGGGCCCGATCGTGATTCGCGGGCCGCTCACGCTGATTGCGGAGGCTGGCGCCACGATCGACGGCGGCGGCCATGGCAGCGTCGTCACGATCCAGGGAGACGACGTGGTGTTCCGCGGGTTCACCGTGCGCAACAGCGGCCGTGAGGTGACGGAAGAAGCGTCGGGCATCAAGATCACCGGGAACCGCCATCGCGTTGACTCCAACTACGTTCACGACGTCTATTTCGGGATTCACATCGGAGACGGCGAGCATGCGGTGGTCGAGGGCAATCGCATCGTTCCCGGGCAGCATCACGGTGCGCGGCCCGGGCATGGCATCAGCGCCTGGCATCTGAAGGACAGCGCGCTCGTTCGCAACGACATTTCCGATGCGCGCGACGGCATCTATCTCTCGTTCACGGATCGGGTCGTCGTCTCAGGCAACACGGTGACCGGCTGCCGCTATGGCCTGCACTCGATGTACTCGCACGAGGCAACCTTCGAAAACAACACCGCGACGGCGAACCTGCTCGGTGCCGCGCTGATGATGTCGGACCGCCTGATCCTGCGCGGCAACCGCATCCGCCAGCATCGCCAGGGCCCCGCGGCCTACGGTGTGCTGCTGAAAGACATCGGCGATCTCGATGCCGCAGACAACGAGATCACGTCGAACCGGGTGGGGATCTATGCAGAATCGGTTCCGACGAACCCCGCGCACGAAGCGCGGTTCACGGGCAACGTCATCGCCGGCAATGAAGTCGGTCTTGCGCTTCAGAGTACGGCCGCATTGACGATGAGCGGCAATCGGATTGCGGAGAACCTCACGGACGTTCGTCCGCTCGGCCGGCAACTGTCGCAGGGCATGCGCTGGACCCGCGAGGGGCGAGGGAACTCCTGGGGACAGTACCGCGGCTACGACGCGGACGGTGACGGAATCGGCGACGTGCCGTATCGCGTGGAGGATGCGATGGACGCGCTCGTCCGCCGCAATCCGCTGATCCAGACATTTCTCTACACCCCGGCCCATCTCGCGCTCGAGGCCGCGGCGCGGATGTTCCCGTTGTACCGGCAGCCGCCTGTGCTCGTCGATGAACGTCCACTCATGAGCCCGGCGGCGTCTGCCGCCGCGAGAGCTTCGAAGGGACGAGGAGACACGCGATGATCGAGATCAGAAATCTCACGAAGCGCTACGGACGCCGCGAAGCGCTCGTGGACGTGTCGCTGACGATGAACGCAGGAGAGATCACGCTGCTGCTCGGCGCCAACGGCGCGGGCAAGTCCACGCTGCTGCGGAGCCTGCTCGGGATCATCAGCTTCGAGGGCACGATCTCCGTGTTCGGTCTGGATCCTCTCAGCGACGGCGCGGCCGTTCGCTCGATTGTCGGCTACATGCCGCAGAGTGGCGGCCTTCACCTCGATATGACCGTGCTCGAAACGATGGATTTCTACGCCGACATCAGGCAGGCGCCGTGCGAACGGGGCAGGCGGTTGATCGACGAAGCCGGGTTGTCCGGGCACCAGTCGACGAAAGTCGGCGAGCTGTCCGGCGGCCTCCGCCAGCGTCTCGGCTTCGCGCTCGCGCTGCTCACGGACCCGCGGATCCTCGTTCTCGACGAGCCCAGTGCCAGTCTCGATGCCGCCAGTCGGAGCTGGCTCGCACAGCGGCTCCGGCTCGTCGCCGACGAAGGACGCATCGTGCTCGTGTCCACACATGCGGGCCAGGAACTTCTGTCAACTGGTGATCGCACCATCACGCTCGAAGAAGGGCGCGTGGTCAGCGTCTCGGAGCTCAGGCCCGCGACAAGGGATCCGCAAGGCGATTCCGTCGTCCGGAGCACCGAGGCGGCGGTCGAAGAGTGTCGCGGTATACCGGGCAACGTGCCGAGGCGAGGCCGCGTGCTGCCGATTGTCAAAAAAGAACTTCGAGATGCGTTCACGAATCGGTGGCTGCTTGCTTACTCCCTGCTTCTCGCCGCGCTCGGTCTTGCCGCGACGTCCACGGGGCTGGACAGCACAACCGGACTCGGGCTGCAGGCCTTTGGCCGCACGACGGCGACGCTCATGAACCTGTGCCTGCTGCTCTCGCCGCTCGTTGCAGTCCTGATGGGCGCCGCATCGATCGCGGGCGAAGAGGAGCGCGGCACGCTGGAGCACTTGCTCGCGCAGCCGCTGTCGCGCACGTCGCTCCTCCTCGGCAAGCACGTCGGGCTCCTGGTTGCGCTCACGACCGCGACGGTTCTCGGCTTCCTCCCTGCCGGGGTGCTCATCGCGGCGGCGGCCGGCTTCGCAATGATCGGCCACTACCTGCTCTTTCCGGCGATCGCCGCGCTCGCTGGAATGGCGATGGCCTCGATCGGACTGCTCATCTCGGTGACGAGCCGCTCGGCGGTGCAGGCACAGGGCACGGCGGTCTTCACGTGGTTTGCGTTCGTGTTGCTGTACGACCTGGTGCTCATGGGATCGCTTGCGGTCAGCGGCATGCGCGCTGAATGGCTGGCGGCTGCGCTCGTCGCAAACCCGGTCGACGCCGCGCGTGTTCTCGGTGTGCTCGCGCTCGAGCCCGAGCTATATCTGCTCGGGCCGGCGGGAGCGTTTCTCGCGGCCGAACTTTCGCCGCACGGGGCCGCCGCCGTTCTGCTCGCGTCGCTGGCCGCCTGGACGGCCGCACCGCTTGCTCTGGCGGTGTTCGGGTTTTCAAGTCCCTTGAGGAGGGTGCGTTCCAATGAGAAGAAGAGGATTCAGTCTGCTGCTGGCGACCAGTGCGCTCGCCATTGCGATAGCGTGCGCGTCGGAACCGGGATCGCCGGAATCAACGGCTGACAAGAAAGTATCAGCGTCGGCCACCGCGAAGGTCACGCCCGCCATGCTCCAGCGTGGCCGGGAGATCTACAAGGCGAATTGCGTCGCCTGCCACGGTGAAACGGGCAAGGGCGATGGTCCCGGCGCCGGGGTGCTCAAGCCGCCGCCGCGCGATCACACCAACCGCGAGTACATGAGCAAGCTGACCGACAAGGAGATCGGCGACACGATCCAGATGGGTGGAGCGATGAAGGGCAAGCCGCTCATGCCGAGCCATCCGCAGCTGCGCGGCGACGATCTCTCCGCCATCGTCGCTTACGTGCGATCGCTCAGTGAAGGCACACCGGTTAGTTCACGGTGAAGTTTCGTTACCGCACGTCGTTGGCTCGCTGTCCGAGACCGGCGGCTCGCGCCAGCAGGCGTCCGTCACGATCGATGTGCCGGCGCATTCGCCGGACGAGCGAGGTGGTGAGCACGGAGAGGTCCGGAGAATCGGGCGTCGTACGGAGCAGCCAGCGGAGCAGCTCCAGGTCGTCGGCTATCTGCTGATGCTCCGCGGATAATTCAGCTTGCACCGCCGGATCGAGCAACGGAGTGAGCGCCGCGAATGCCGCGTCCTCGTGCTTCGCGAACGCCAGCAGCGCCTCGCCTGCCGCAAGCGTCTCGCGCGGGCTGGCCAGCAGGCCCTCTATGTGGCTGTGGAGCTCGCGATGTTCCGCGAGCAGGGCATCGAGCACAAAGCCATTCGCGCGCATGTTCGCAGGATAGCCATCGGCGCGGTCCGGTGTTATGACGGACGTCATACGATTGGACGATTCGGGATGAAGGAGCTGGCCCCCACATCGGCAGTGCCCCTGGCCTATTACGGCTTCGCCCACGCTGGCATCGCAGCGGCCTTTCTTGCCCTTGCCATCGACCCGACGCTGCCCGGCGCATCGTTCTATCAGCCGCGTGTGGTTGCACTCGCGCACCTGCTGACGCTCGCGTGGCTCAGCGGATCGATCCTGGGCTCGTTCTACGTCGTGGGCCCCCTCGCGCTGCGTGTGCCGATGGCCGTGGGTGGACGGGACTGGATTGCATTCGCCGGCTTCACCGCGGGCAGCGTCGGGATGGTCGCGCACTTCTGGGTAAACCGTTACGACGGCATGGCGTGGTCGGCGGTCCTCGTGTTCGTCGCAATCGCATTCGTCGGCTGGCGTGCGGCGCGCGGGCTGCCCCAAGCGACGGCTCCCTGGCCTGTGACGTTGCATGTCGGACTGGCGTTCATCAACATCCTGACGGCGGCCCTTTTCGGGATGGTGATCGGTTTCGACCGCACGCGTGGCTCCCTCGGCGTGTCTCCGCTGGCCCTGATGTTCGCGCACGCGCACGTGGCTGCCATCGGGTGGGCGATGATGATGGTGATCGGTCTGTCGTACCGCCTGATCCCGATGATCCTGCCGGCGGCCATGCCAACGGGCGCATCGCTCGCGCTCAGCGCCGTCCTGATCGAAGCGGGCCTCGCCCTGCTCGTCGTGGAGCTGCTGCGCGAATCGCAGGAGGTGTGGATCGGCGCGATGTTGATCCTAGCAGGACTAACCAGCTTCGTGGTGCATATCCGGCGAACGGTTGCGCATCGTTTACCACGGCCACCCGCCTTGCCGTC
Source organism: Vicinamibacterales bacterium (assembly GCA_035537955.1). Classification (GTDB taxonomy): domain Bacteria; phylum Acidobacteriota; class Vicinamibacteria; order Vicinamibacterales; family 2-12-FULL-66-21; genus JACDCA01. The sequence continues at coordinate 7,961 of DATLLF010000073.1, forward strand.
TCGTGACTGGTCGACATGGCAGGTCCACGCAGCGCTCGTATGGCTGCTTGCGGCTGCCGCGCTCGGCCTGGCGCTCGGCATCGGAGTCTCGGACGAGCGCCGGCTGGCGACAATGTGGGTCTACGGCGTTGCGGGGGTGGTCGGCTTTCTCGCGCAGATCGTCACGGGCATGCAGGGCCGCCTCGTACCGCTCTACGCCTGGTATCGAGCTCGTGGGTCCCGGGGAGCGCCGCCGGAGATTGCCGCGAATTCACTGCCCTCTGCGACCTTCGCTCGCGCGATCTTCCTGCTGTGGGCCGCGGGCGTGCCGCTGCTGGCGTGGGGTCTTCCGGCTCGAAACGAAATCGCCATCCGCGTGTCGGCTCTTCTTCTTCTCACGGGAGTGACCACCGGCGGCGCGTACATCGTCCACATGTTGCGCACCGCTCGCGGCGGGCAGTCCTGACGGGAGTGAAATCGGTGAACTTCCACGTCAGCCTTCGGCATTCAGCTTTCAGCGTTGCAGGTTGCAGTTCACTCTGCCGCCGTCGCCTCCAGCGTGCGCCGATCGAGGATGACGAACCCGTCCTTCTCCGTGTGGACGATCTCTTCTTTCCCCCATCGGCTCATGATGCGGATGGCCGTTTCGATCGTCGTGCCGGTCATGTCGGCGAGCTCCTGGCGCGACAGCGCCAGCGGGATGAACGTGCCGCCGCGCTCCTGCTTCCCCATCTCGCCAGACAGCTTGAGGAACAGCCGCGCGAACCGCGGCTCGATGCGCGTGCCGGAAAGCTCTGCCAGGCGGTTGGTCAATTCGACCAGGCGCATCGTGAGGCCGAGCATGAGGCCGCGTACCAATGATGGATGCTCCTCGAGCAGCCTGAAGAATACCGGCCGGGGAATGACAATGCAGACGGTTTCTTCGAGAGCGACGGCGCTCGCGGGAAACGGCCGCCCGTCGTACGCGGCCAGTGCGCCCAGCGGATCTCCCTTGCCGAACACCTCGAGGATCATGTCCTTCCCGGTCGGCAGCATTTTGAAGATCTTCACCCGCCCCGACGCGATCGTGTAGAACGCATCCGACGGCGTGTCCTGCTCGAAGACCACCTGCCCTTTGTCGTAGTGCCTGACGGCTGCGTGCTGCGCGATGGTGTGAAGGTCCTGCGGCGCCAGCTTCCGAAACACCGGTGTCACCCTCAGGACCGCCTCGATTTCCGTGGCCGGCTGCTGCATTCCCCGATTGTATGACGCCGGTCATATGCCGACGCCGGCCAGCGCGAGAAGCTTACGGAACAGACGATTCCGCCTGTTTGTAAAAGGAGATTCTCGATGCGGTTGTTCGCCGTTTTCACCCTGATGCTTGCGATGGCCTCGCTCCACCCCACCGTGGTCAGGACCGCCGCCGATCCGCCGCGCACCGTCGACATCGTTGCCACCGACGACATGAAGTACACCGTGACGACGATCACCGCCAGGCCCGGAGAGCAATTGCGCATCCGATTGATGGCGAAGGGCAAGATTCCCAAGATCGCGATGGCGCACAACGTCGTCGTGCTGAAGATCGGGACCGACATTCTCAAGCTGCTGAAGGACGGCGCGCCCAGTCGCGAGACCGACTTCATCCCGCCCGCGATGAAGGGCAACGTGATCGCGAAAACACCGTTTGCCGGTCCCGGCGAGGCCGTGCAGGTAACGTTCGTGGTGCCGAGCAAGCCCGGGAAGTATCCATACATCTGCACGTTCGCCGGGCACTATCAGGCGGGGATGAGCGGCACGCTGATTGTGAAATAGACAGAACACAGAAGACAGACACGGGACACGGAACTCAGCACACCCGAGGCACGAATCTTGTTTCCTGAATTCTGTCTGCTCAATTCTGTCGTCTGTATTCTGAAAGCGAAGTCACCATGTTGAACGCCTGCGAGCTCGAGATCGATCTGTTCTGCCGCGGGTTGCGTGTCCCCGATGACATCGTGCTGGAGGGCGCACGGGGCGTCCGGCGCACGCGCGCGGGGCTCGGATCCGGTCTCGAGCTCGTAATCCCGACACACACCTGGTTGAAGCCGGAGATCTGGATGAACGCGCCGGTCACCGAGCCGTTCGCCGCGCGATCCCCGTATGTCCTGCGCGGGGGCGCCGGCCAATTCGAGATCCACGACGATCGATCGGGTGAGCGGTATCCCGTGCGGATGCCCGCGCAGCCCGTCTGGTACAACTGGGAGACCTCGCGCGGTACGCTGATGTCGCGTGTCGGCGTACTTCAGGGCACCTATCTCGGGATTTACATCAATCCTGTCTGCGAGTTCTGGTCGAATTCGCTCAACTGCCGCTTCTGCACGACGGGGCAGAACGTCGGCGGCGTCGAGAACGAAGCCAAAACGATCCAGGACGTCGTCGAGACCTGCCGCGCGGCGAAAGAGCTGTCGGGCGTGACGTTCGTGCACCTGAATGGCGGATTCCAGGGAGGTCACGCGCTGGAATTCGTCGAACCGTTCGTCCGGGCGATCAAGGAGCAGGTGGGGTTGCTCGTCGGCGTGCAGCTCACGCCCGAGCGCAAACTGCCGCGCTACGACCGCCTGATCCGCCTCGGTGTCGACCACTTCTCCTTCTGCGTGGAGCTCATCGATCCGGAGTGGTTCCAGCGCATCTGCCCCGGCAAGGCACGGTCCATCGGTCAGCACCTGTTCTTCGATATGATCGAATACTGCGCCAGCCGGATGCCAAAGGGCGCTGTTTCAGGCGAACTGATCGCGGGCCTCGAACCGATCGCTCGGACGATCGAAGGTATCGAACGCATCACGTCTGCCGGTGCATTCCCTACAGTCTGCATCTTCCGGCCGACGATCGGTTCCGAGATGGCGGCCTGGCCGCCTCCGTCCTACGAGGACATGCGCACGGTCATGCTCGCCGCGTACGACGCGTGCCGGCGGCACCGGATTCCGATCGGCCTCGCACCGAATATCGAAGTCAGCCTGGTCGTGAATCCGGACGATGCGGCGCTGCTGGCGCCGCGGGATGCCGCGTTCTACTCCTACGAACTGTGGCGCCGGTCGTTGCGCCTCGCAGCCAGGCCGGTATTCCGCCAGCGTCTTCGCCGCGCGTCTGCCTAAGTTCGGCTTGCGGCTTGCGGCTTGCGGTTTGCGGCTTGCGGCTTGCGGCTTCCGGCTTCCGCGGCTTCAGGGCTTGCCCACCGTAATGCGTCGCGACCGTGGGCGTTCAGAAGTCGATGCACCCGGAACAGACGCGTGGCAGCGCCGTGAACCCTCTGATCTGCACCTGCGAGGAAAGGTAACCGTCCTTCACCGGTTCGGCGCGCAACAGATCGGTGCTGAGGTACTTCTTATTGGTGTCCGGGAACACGGTGACGACTGCTGCCTCCCCGCCCATCCGGTCCTGGACCTTAATTGCGCCTACCAGGTTCGCGCCGGAGGAGATTCCCACACCGAGGCCGGCTTCCCGCGCGAGCTTCTGCGCCATCAGGATCGCGTCGCCATCGTGAACGGCGACGATCGCGTCGAGCGCCTCGAGATCGACCACAGGTGGGATGAATTCGTCCGAGATCCCCTGAATCCGGTGATGTCCGTTCTTGCGTCCCGTGGAGAGCGTCGGCGACTCGGCGGGCTCGAGCGGGTGAATGTGAACCGATGCGTTCCAGGCGCGTAGATATCGGCCGACGCCCATGACGGTGCCGCCGGTGCCCACGCCCGCGACGAATGCGTGCGGTGTGCACCCGTGCAGCGCGAGCTGCTCGAGAATCTCCGGGCCGGTGGTCGCCTCGTGAGCCGAGGGATTCGCGTCATTCGAGAACTGCGATGGCAGAAAGACGCGCGGATCCGTCGCTGCCATCTCCTCCGCCAGCCGGATGCTGCCGAGAAATCCCCCCTGCTCGCGGCTGACCGTCACCACCGTCGCGCCAAAACTCGCAATGAGCTCTCGCCGCTCACGGCTCATCCAGTCGGGCATCAGGATGGTCACCGGGTGACCGAGCGCGACGCCGACTGCGGCGAACGAGATCCCCGTGTTGCCGCTGGTGGCCTCCACGATCGTGTCGCCGGGCGCAAGCCGGCCATCGAGGTAGGCCGCCTCGAGGATGTGTAACGCCATGCGATCCTTGATGCTGCCCGTCAGATTGAGTGCCTCGTACTTCGCGTAGACGGTTCTCTCCTTTTCTCCGATGCGGTAGTGGATGGCCAGCATCGGTGTGTTGCCGACGAGGCGCCGCAGTCCGTGAGCTCGACGCGCCAGAGCCAGTGTCGTCATGGGCAACGGGGGCGCAAAGTGCATGCCCCGATATCCGCTGCGCCAGCGTTTGTTTCGCGACATCGCCGCGGAATTCTTCGCAAGTGGGCCGCGAAATTCCCCACTGGCGACCGCGTCCGCGCTTGACCTCGGCGCCCGCCACCCGCGTGAGAATTCGGCCCCGCGGGTCAGCTCTTTGCACTTCCCTTACCGTCCGGGACGCGTTGGACGAATCGGGGGCCCGTTCCGCGGGATTCGCTTGACGTGGTCAAGGGGCGTGCCGCGTGACAGATATCTGGTCGCAGCGATCGGGTATTTCGAGCTCGTTCGGTAGACCAATGATCCTTCCGCTGAGGGGAACGGCCATGAGAATCTTACATATCGGCTTGCTACTGGTCAGTGCGGCTGTCGCGAGCGCTCAGTCGCCGCAGACATGGCCGATCCGCGACGCGCCAGCAGAGTTCCGGCCCGTCATCGCCCGCGCCGACCTGATGATCGCGGCAATGCACGACTCCATGATCCGTGAGTTGAACAGAGGATTCGAAGCTGGCGGGGCCGACCAGGCTATCAAGTCCTGTCACATCGACAGCCTCCTTATGGCTCAGCGCATCACACGCGAAGGGGCTGCCGCCGGGCGCACGAGTGACCGCTTGCGCAACCCGACCAACACACCGAAAGCATGGGCGGCGGAGCTGGTCAAGGCGAACGCGGGGCGCATGGCGCGAGATGTGGACGGATTCGCGGTCGACCTCGGCGATGCCGTCGGCGTCATGCGTCCACTCGTGCAGCGACCGATCTGCGCGAACTGTCATGGTCCCACCGACAAGCTCAGTGACGTGGTGCGGCAGGAGCTCGCGGATCGCTATCCGGCAGACAAGGCCGTCGGCTTCAAGGAAGGAGAGATCCGCGGCTGGTTCTGGGTCGAGGTGCCGAAGAAGCCACGGTAAGCCGATTCGCGTACCGCCAGCCCGCCAAGCGTCTCGGATCGCTTCTTGCTCCGAGCCACGAATCTCCGTGGGTGATTCCGATGTGGCGTGATCTTCGAAATGCGGCACGTGGGCTCGCGCAGGCGCGAACGTTCACGTTCTCCGCCGTTCTCGCGCTTGCGCTGGCCATCGGCGCCAACGGCGCGATCTTCGCGCTCGTCGATGCGCTCTGGTTCCGCCCCCCCGGCGTTCGCGACGCCGCGACGATCGTTCGCGTGTACGCAACCACCCCTACGGAGCGCGACGCATCATGGTCATGGCCCGAATACAAGGAGATCACGGCACGCGCATCGTCGTTCGAGGACGTGGCGGTGCGAGGCAGACGCGGCGCGATTCTGACGGCGCCCGACGGCTCACAGGAACTGCTGCTGGTCAACGTCGTCTCCACCAACTTCTTCGAGATGCTCGGCGTGCGACCTGCGCTCGGACGGCTGTTTCGGACGGGTGACGATCCGGCGCTCGAGGCCGCTCCGGCGGCAGTGCTCGGTCACGCGTTCTGGCACACGTACTTTGGCGGTGACCCGGGCGTGGTCGGCCGCACCATCCAACTCGGACGAGGACGCGCGTCGGCGGTCACGATCGTCGCCGTGCTTCCGGGCACGTTCCGCGATCTCGAAGCCTCGGCGGATCGCGACCTCTGGCTGCCGCCGCAAACCTGGACGCATATCGGCGGAGAAACCACCGAGTTCGAGGCATGGGGCAACCGCTGGTTCGAGATGATCGCGCGCCGCCGCCCGCACGTGAGTGCCGAAACGGCGAACGACGAAGTCGCCGCCATTGCGGCCGCGTTCGCTGCGGATCGTCCTGAGACTAATGGTGGCCGCGCCGCTCGCGCGGTGAGCGATCGCGCCGAGCGGCTGGAGCGCGGAGGCGTCGCTGCAAAGGTCATACTGTCGCTCGTTCTCCTCATCGTGGTGATCACGTGTGTGAACGTTGCCAACCTGTTGCTGGCCCGGGGTGCCGCGCGCGGACGGGATCTCGCCGTGCGCGTGGCGCTGGGCGCGCCGCGCTGGAGACTGCTCCAGCAACTCACCGCCGAGAGCTTCTTACTCGGCGCACTTGGCGCGGTCGGCGGGCTCATCGTGGCGAGCTGGCTGATCCGGCTGCTGCCTGCCCTCCTCGCCAACCCACCCGGAATGCGCTCGATGGTCAGTTTCGGAACCGACGGGCGCGTGGTGCTCTTCACTGCAACGGTAACGCTCGTGACGACATTCCTGTTCGGGCTCGCGCCTGCCTGGGTGGGTGCACGCGCCGACATCCTGTCGGTCGTCAAGGGCACCAGCGGAGCGGCCGATCGCCGCGGCACTCTCAAGCGCGTATTGGTGGTAGCGCAGGTCGCTGTGTCGCTCGTCCTGCTCTGCGTTTCGATCAGCCTCGCCCGCAGCTTCATTGCGGTCGCGACGGCTGACATCGGCTTCGCGCGAACACCGCTGCTCACCCTGTGGACGACGTTCGGTTCTCAGGACCGCGCCACGTCGGACGAAGCTGTGCGCCAGCTGCGCGCACTGCCCGGTGTTGGCGACGTCGCGATCGCGGTGCGAGCGCCACTCAGTCTTTCGGGCGGCGGCCTGGCGCAGCCGGTGTCAATTCCTGGCGCGCCACACGATCCTGCCGCCGGGGTGTCGCGCGTGAAGTTCAACGCGGTCAGCGCGAACTACTTTCACGTCCTTGGCACGAGGATCGTCCGCGGCCGTGCGTTCTCGCGTGAGGAGGAACGCGCTGGTGAACTCACAGTCGTCGTGAGCGAGCAGTTCGGGCGACAGTTCTTCCCCGCGCACGATGCGCTCGGCGCTCTCGTCAACATCGCGAACACGCCGCACCGGATCGTCGGAATCGCGCAGGATGCAATCGTGAATGAGATCGGCGAGGATCCACAGCCGTACATGTACCTCCCCTATGGACGGGGCAGCTACGGCGAACAGACGTTTCTCTTACAGTCGAGCGGCAACCCGGGCGCGCTCGCCGCAGCGGCGCGCTCCACGCTGCGGCGCGTGGACGCCAGCCTGGAGCCTCGACGCATGATCACGCTGACCGATTACATCCGTTACGCGACGAGCCTGCACCGCATGACGGCGGCGCTCGCGTCGCTGCTGGCGATGGTCGGTCTGGTGCTCACGGCCATCGGCGTTTATGGAGTGGTGGCGTATCAGACGAGCCGCCGCACGAAGGAGATCGGCATCCGGATGGCGCTCGGCGCGGTGGACCGGCAGGTCACCAGGCTCGTGCTGCGCGACGGCCTGGGTCTTGGCGCCATCGGCATAGCCGCCGGCCTGCCGCTGGCGTTTGCCGCCACACGGCTCACCGCATCGATGCTCGTCGGTGTCAGGCGATGGGACACGACCTCGTACGCCGCGGCCGCGGCGATCCTGCTCCTGGCGGTCTGGGCCGCGACAATGATCCCGGCGCATCGGGCGACCCGCATCGGAGCCGCGCAGGCACTTCGATAGTTTCCGGCTTGCGGCTTCCGGCTTCCGGCTTCGGACTTTGGAGTTTGGACTTTGGAGTTTGGAGTTTGGAATTTGGAATTTGGAGTTGCAGTTGAAACTGGTCAGCCAATAGTCCAGGGACCCGAACGCGTCTGTTCGGAGGCGTGCTCCTTTTCCTTGATCCGATCGATTCTCAGGACGAGCCGGTACAGAAACGCGCAGACGCCGAAGAGCGCGAGCGAGGAGATGAAGCCCGGGAGTGCCACACCGTGGTGACCGGCGAGATAGGACTCGAGCGTCGCCGTGAGAAGCCACATCTGCACCATCAGCACGAGGATGACCATCACCATCGCGGCGTCGATGGCGACGCCACGCTTTCGGCGTGCCGGGTTCAAGGGACCTTTCATGGTCGTTCTGGCCCGACCACAAGGTCGCGCCGGCTCCTTCTGTTCTTGCCCGACCTCGAGATCGGACCTACTCCGATGCGTGTGTCGTCACACCGACGGCGACCAGATCATCGCCTCGCTGTTCGAGTGTGACCTGTGGCAGCTGCCGGGGCGGTGGTCCCTGAAGCACTTGCCCGTTCGCGGCTGAGAAATACCCCTCGTGACACGGGCACTCGAGGCGGTCCCGCTCGGCGGCGTAATACACCGCACACGAGAGGTGGGTGCACTTCTGGCTGAAAGCGGTGAACTCGCCGTTCGTGCGCCGTACGAGAATGCACGGGTCGGTCTCCTCCGGATAGGAGAAGAATCGCACGGTGCCCGCCTGGATCTCGGAGGCACGGCCGATCACGACCTGCGGCCACGCCGAGCGCTCTTTTGCCGTGAGCGCCTTCAGCCAGATCCAGCCGTTCCCGGCCACCATGCCGAAGCTGGTGAGCACCAGGAACTTCGTGAACTGCCGCCGCTGCACATAGGCGTCCTCGGACGCGTGGACCGAGAACTCCTCAGCCCAGACCGGCGTCGTCGAGGATCCATCCTTCGGATTCATCAGGTCCCTTCTCCATGTAGTCTTCGACGTTCACCGCGATGACCGGCGCCGACTCCGGCGCCATCATGAACACCTTGGTCTTCACGTGCTCGTTGCCGAAACGGAAATCGTCGGTGGCGCGCGCGAGGCGCTGCCTGGCGATCACGTCGGGAGGCCCGTAGGTGAGCGCCTGACTCGGACAAACCGTCGCGCACATCGGCCGCAGTCCGACCGACGTGCGGTCGTAACACATATCGCATTTCATCATCAGGTCGGGCCCGATGTGGACCGTGGGAATGCCAAAGGGACACGCGAGCACGCAGTTGTTGCACGCGATGCAACGCGGCTTGAGCGCGCTGCGCACCACGCCGTCCTCACCCTGCTTGATGGCATCGGCCGGGCACACGAGCGCGCATGTGGGCTCCACGCAGTGCATGCACACCATCGGCGTCGTCGCGATGCTGTTGGGCCGGTCGATGAAATCGACGTGGATCATCGACGCACCGCGATGCGTATCGCACTCGGCGCACGCCGCCATGCACGCGCCGCAGCCGATGCACCTCGACGGATCGACGTAGAACTCGTACCCGTGCATCAGGCCCCCTGTCCCGGGGTCAGATCTTGTTTCTTGCGCGATTGTCCACAACGGTGGACAGGCGTCGTCAGAGGACAATCGCGCAAGAAACAAGATCTGACCCCACGCTTGCGAGCGGCGTGGTCCAGGCATTTCGTAGAAAACGCGACATGCCGAGGAAATCGGCCCGACGGATCCCGTGAGGACAGTCGCGCAAGAATCAAGATCTGACCCCGGGCAACCAGCCCGTTTCCTCCATACGTTGGGCATCGAGATCCGCAGGTCGCGCCGTCTTCTCGATGCGACACGCGGACACCTTGTATTCCGGGATCTTGCTGCGCGGATCGAGCGTGCGATGCGTCAGCAGGTTCGCCGAACGCCGTCCCGGCCAGTGATACGGAATGAATACCGTATCGGGCCGGATCGTGCGAACCACGCTGGCTTCCACAACGACCTGCGCGCGCCGCGTCGTGATTCGCACGAAATCGCCGGTGACGATACCGTGCTTCTGCGCGAGCGAGGGATGCAGCTCGATTTTTGGTTCGGGATACTGCTCCACGAGCGGCCCGATGCGACGGGTCTGTGTTCCCGAGAGGTAGTGGCTCACGACACGCCCGGTCGTCAGGAACAACGGGAACTCGGCGTCGCGCTTGTCACCTGACTCGCGCCACTCCGTAATCTGCATGTGCGCCTTGCCGTCGGCGTGATAGAACCTGCCGTCTTCGAAAAGGCGCAGTGTTCCCGGATGGCCGATCTCGGGGCAGGGCCAGAACACACCGAGCTCGTCCTCGATGCGTTCCCACGTAATGCCGTAGTAGTCGGCGATCCCTCCCTTGGAGGCGACACGCAGTTCCTCGAAGATCTCCTTCGTCGAAGCGAAGTTGAAGTACTGCCCCTTGCCGAGTCGATGTGCGAGGTCGCAGATGATCAGCGCATCCGACTTTGCGTCGCCGGGTGGTTCGACCGCTTTGTTGATCTTCTGCACGCGCCCCTCCGCGCTGCAGATCACGCCCTCATCCTCTTCCTGCATGCTGCCGCAGAACACGAGGTCCGCGTGATGAGCGGTTTCAGACAGGAAGAAGTCGATCACCGCGAAGAACTCCAGCTTCGACAGCGCCGCCCGCGTGAAGGTCGCATCGGGCAGCGACACGAGCGGGTTGAAGCACATGGAGAAGAGCGCCTTGATCTCTCCGCGATGAATCGCTTCCATGATCTCGGCGGCGGTCAACCCTGGCCCGGGCAAGCTGTCCGGCTCGATCCCCCACACTCCCGCGACGTACTTTCGGTGCTCGGGATCCGTAATCGAACGCATCCCCGGCAGTTGATCGGCTTTCTGACCGTGCTCGCGTCCGCCCTGCCCGTTTCCCTGACCCGTGATCATCATGCAGCCGGCGCCTTCGCGACCGAAGTTCCCGGTGGCGAGGTAGAGGTTGAGCATCGCGAGGCAGTTCTCGACGCCTTTCGAGTGATGCTCGATCCCACGGGCATGGATGCCCATCGCACGATCGCTCTCTCCCAGCCAGTGCGCGGCCTTCTCGATGTTCGCCGCTGGAATCCCGGTGATCAGCGCGGCGCGCTCCGGCGTCCAGCCCTGCACCGACTCGCGCACCGCATCGAAACCGGTGGTGTGCGCGTTGATGTACTCCACATTGGTCAGGCCATCACGGACGATCACGTGCAGCATGCCGAGGAACAGCGCGAGATCGGTTCCCGGACGCACCGGCAGATACAGGTCCGCGTTCCGCGTGATCGGCGTCATGCGCGGATCGACGACGATGAGGCGGCCGCCATGCTCGCGGCATTGCCAGAGGTAATGCGTCGTGATCGGGGCGCACTCCGCGGTGTTGGAACCAGCGACCATGATCACCTTCGCCGCGGCGAGATCCGTCCACGGATTCGTGGCGCGGTCGATGCCGAACGCCAGCTTGTACGCGGTGCCCGCCGACACCATGCAGAGCCGTCCGTTGTAGTCGATGTTCCTGGTCCCGAGCGCGACGCGCGCGAACTTGCCGAGCACGTACGCCTTCTCGGTGATCATCGACGCGCCGCCATAAACGGCGACGGCATCGCGTCCATACTTGTCCTGGATCTCACGAAAGCGCTTCGCCGCCAGGTCGAGCGCGCCATGGTACGAGATCGGGGCAAATCCCGAATCGGTCCGGACCAGGGACGTCGTCAGCCGGTCCGGGTGCGTGCCCTGCAGGTACCGCTTCACACCTTTGGGGCACAGCATTCCGCGATTGAAGGGAAACTCCTCCCACGGTTCGAAGCCGATCAGCTTCTCGTCGCGCACCTTCAACTGGATGCCGCACTGCATGCCACAGAACGAGCAGTGCGTCTTGACGAGGCGATCGGGCGGAAGCCGCGACGCTTCCTCCCACCCGCCCGGGGGCTCATAGTTCGGGTGCGGGCCGTAAGAATGCGCGAGCACGTCGATCGCAAGTGGTGGTTTAGCCAAGTTGATCTTTCCGATGTTGCAGCGCGGACCTTCAGGCCGCATCACTTTTAACGTGGAGTGCAGCCTGTCAGGGCTGCCTCTTCAATCGCAGTTGTGCCGTCGCGAGCGACGTGCGCTTGCACATGGGGCAAAGCCCCTGCCATGTCAGGGCCGGGCCCTCGATCCTGTAATCGAAGCCCAGCTCGGGCAGCACGCGGCGGAGGTCCTGAATCTGCATCTGCGACGCATACCGCCCTCCACACCTCGCGCAGATGGCGCCTTCATCACCCGCCCCGTGATCCTGATACAGCTTCACTCCAAGCTGCGCCGGGCGCTGAAAAATGTGGAAAAACTTTCCGAACGGCAGGTAGAGCAGCGCGCCGATGACCGTGATCGCGTGCAGGATCGCGACGAACTCATAGAATGCGCCGCCGAACCAGAGTGTCGACGCGGTCAACGCGAGTCCCGTGATGGAGATCGCAAACAGCAGGATCAGCGGGAGAAAGTCCGCTGCAAAGTCCTGCAGCGCCAGCGCGCCGCGATCGCGCAAGCGACGCCAGACCGCGAGCGAAATGCCGCCGAGCACCAGAACCGCCGCCACGTCGAGGCCGTGGAACAGGAGCCACGAGATCACGGTCCGGATCCGGAACGAGCCCACCGGGAATCCGAACAGGTAGGTCACATACGTCATCTGATCGTCGGGTGCGGATCCGAAGTGGATCCACCCGAAGACGAGCGGGAACGTGATGGCGACCGCGAGCAGGCATCCCCAGAACAGCATCTGGTGCATCCACCAGCGCAGTCGCGATCGCCTGCGGATGAACGTCTGACCGGCGATGTGCGTCGCGAACGCCCTCGCGAGGACAAGGCTGCTGCGCACGACGCCTTCGGCACGCAGCAGATCGAACGTGCGTTCGAAGAAGCGGCGCGTCGGAGGCTTGTTCAGCCAGATCGCGTAGTGATACACGATCCCCCACGTCGCGAAGATCACCGCGAAGGTGTAAATGACCAGCGCGGGATCGAAGTTCTGAAGGTTGCGTGATCCGACCACGATCGCCGCGACCAGCAGACCGGTTGCCATGGTCGCCCAGGCACCCGCGCGAAGCTGCTCCGCCTGTCGTGAGGTAAGCAGCGACGCGCCGCCGCGCTCGATGGCATGCTGTCGGGTGAGGAACAGCCTCGCGTTCAGAAACCACAGCCCGGCGGAGGTCATCGCCAGCAGCAGGAAGCCGGGCCACAACACGCCGAAGCGGTCGCGAAACAGTCCGAGCAGCAGTGGGGGGAAGAAGCCGCCCAAACCGCCGAGTGCGCCGACCAGTCCGGTCACCGTCGCGGTCCGCTTGGGGAACAGCTCCGGCACGAGCTTGAACACGGCGCCATTGCCGGTGCCGAGGAGCGCCGCGGACCCGAGCGCACCGACGGTAAAGGGAAGCATCGCCGGCCACATGAGCAGGAGGGCGAAGGGCACCGCCCCCGCAAACACGCCGGAAAGCACGCGCGCGCCGCCGATCCTGTCGGAGAGGATCCCGCCGATGGGGCGCATCAGCGTTGCGAGGACGACGAAGCCAGCGGTGCGGAACCCGGCGTCCGCCATGGACAGGCCGAATTCATCGCGCAACAAGGTTGGCAGGTACACGGAGAAGGCGACGAACCCGCCGAAGGTCAGGAAGTAGAACGCCGACAGCGCCCACGACAGCCGTTCCTTCGTGAACACCGCAAGCATGTCGGCAAACGTCGGCGGTGTGACGGCCACCGGTGCGTTGCGCGCGAGCACGAAGAACAGCACGGCCCACGCGGCTGAAAGTACCGCGAGCGTGTGGAAGACGGTGTCGCGCCCGAACTGGGCGGCGACGAGCGGTCCGAGAAACACGGCGGCGGAATGCCCCATGTTGCCAAGACCGTAGATGCCGAGGGCTGTGCCCTGCTGTGCGGGTGGAAACCAGCGTGACGAGAACCCCACGCCGACGGCAAACGAGGAGCCCGCCACTCCAAGCAGGAATGCGAACAGCAGCAACTGACCGTAGGTGGCGGCGCTCGGGACGATCCACGCCGCGACGGCGACGAACAGGAACAGCACGGTAAAAACGAGGCGCCCCCCGAAACGGTCCGTCAGGATCCCGATCGGGAGCCGCGCGAGCGAACCGAGCAGAACCGGAACGGCGACGAGAAACGCGGTGGACTGCGCGCTGAGATTGAACTGCGATCGGAAGCTCGAGGCGAATGCGCTGATCAGCCCCCAGGCCGCAAAACCAAGTGCCAGAGAAAAGGTGGCGTACCCGAGGTTCCGCCAGGCGGCGGTGTCGTGCTTCGGCATGCAGTTACCGCGTCAGCGGGATCCGCCGACGTTCTGCCACTGTAGTGCCATTCGAGTGGTGTGGTAAAGCGCGGCGGCCCACGGAGGAAACACGCCACGGAGGAAACACAGGGGAACACAGGGGAACACAGGGGAAACACCGGGGAACACAGGGGAACACCGGGGAAATACTGAGCGAGGGAGCGGCACCGTCTCCTTCAGTACTGGCGCAGTCCTGAAGATCCGCTGAAGCCCCTCTTACGCCGCGCTAAGCGCGGCCGACGATGGAGGTGTTCTTCTATGCTTCCTCCGGGTGTTTGTTCGGTGCGTGTTCTGTGTTTCTTCTGTGTTTCTTCTGTGTTTCTTCTGTGTTTTTTCGGTGTGTTTCTTCGGTGGCGTAGGTCGAACTGACGCAACACCCGCGGGTCACTTGCGCCGCCGCGACATGCGGACGGCTGGAGTACGGCGCTGTGTGCGAGGACGCGACGTACGGCTGGTTGCCGTTCGTGGCGTCGCCCTGTTCTGCCACGCCAGCGTCAGTGCCTCACCCACGACCTCCTCGTCGGCGGCGCTGAGTCGTACGGTCGTGGAGCCCTGAAGTCCCCAGGCGCCGGCCGCGGGCACGAACACGTCTGGATAGTTCCGAACGAAATACTGTTGCTGCTCTGGCGTGAGCATCACCACGCCCCAGTCGTCGTTCGCTTGAAGCGTCGCGAAGATTCTGCCGCCCACGCGGAAATCGGGGTGCCCCATGTGCGCGGCTTCAACGGCGTCTCTCATCCCCAGTGCGATCCGGCGGAAGTCGTTGGCGGCAAGCATGCTGTGCGATCATCCTCCTGTATGCGTCAACTGTATGTCCACGTGATCTTGCTGGTCTTCGTCGCCGCGCTGACCGCCTGTGCCTCGGATCTCCGGGTCAGCTCGCTGCAGCTCGGTCGATCGGTGAATGCCGACAAGACCGTGGCGCACCACACGACCGTGTTCAAGAGCGACGAGACGGTATACCTGTCCGTTCTGACTGCCGGATCGGGCTCGGGCGAGATCGGCGTGCGCTGGATCTACGAAGGGCGCGTGATGGGTGAGCCCAAAAAGCAGGTCTCATTTCGAGGCAACGCCGTCACCGAGTTCCACCTTCAGAATGCCGGAGGATTTCCTCCCGGGGACTACGACGTGGAGGTGTTCTTCAACGGTCAACCCGCGGGCAACCGCAAATTCCGGGTGGAAAATTGACGGGAACGCCTTCTGCAGGAACCACATCGTTTTTCAGAACAGAGGATTGACGTTGTGTACGTCTGTCTCTCTGTGTTCCTGTATGTTCAAACGTTCCACGTGTGATTTCTTCACCACAGAGTCTCAGAGTCCACGGAGAAACCGGTTATCTTTCAGGAAACGAAAAATCTCTGTGGATCTCTGTGTCTCTCTGTGTTGAAGAAAGCGGAAAACGTCAGTGTGCGGGGGACGGCCGCGGCGGCTCTGGATTACTTCACCTCGGGCTCGGTATGACAGAGCGCGCAATCCTGGCCGATCGCACGCCCGTCCTTGGTCTTGTGCTCATCGTCATGGCACCGGAAGCAGCCGGGCGAGTCGATGTGACCGATGTTGTTGGGGTAGGTGCCCCATTTCACGTTCATCGCCGGGAACACGTTGCGCGAATAGACCGTCTGGGTCGCCCGGATCGCCTTCTCCACAAGCTGTTGATCCGCCGGGGTTGTTTTGTAGAAATCGCGAAGCTTCGTGGCGATACCGTCCATCGCCGACTGCTTGGTCGGGTACTCCTCGGAGACCGCCGCGATCGCCTCGCGTCGAGCGAACGGCAACGCTCGCGGAATGAGCCCTGCCGCCATCGCATTGTCGACGGCCCGCTGCGGAGTGAAGGTGAACGCGTGCGCCGGCTGATTGTGGCAATCGATGCAGTCCATGCGACGCCATTCGCTGCCGGCCGGCGGTGAGGGGGACGCTTTGTCTGCGACGTACTCGCGCACGGACCCGTCGGGCCCGGTGAACCTCACGTAAGGGATCGTCTCCCGCTTCTCGTCTCCAGCCACGTAATCGATCCGATTGGCGATGTTCATGTGCCAGTGGATCCCCTTCGCGATCCCCAGTTTCTCGCTGCCCCCGCCGACGTGCGTCACGAACGTCGTGATGGTTTCCGAGTTGGCCTCGTCATCGGAGTACTCGCGGATCTCCTGCGGCCGATCACCGTGCTGTTTTTCCGACCAGTGGCAGTGCTGGCACGTCTCGCGCGCCGGACGCATGTCGTGGACCGGCACAGGCACCGGTTTCGAGTACCCGCCGGTCGCCACCAGCCAGAGCTGCCTGGTGCCGTTCGCCTTGGCGCGAACGAAGTTCCGCGCCCCCGAACCCACATGGCATGACACACACGCCACCTTCGAATGTGGGGCATCCAGATAGGCAACGTACTGCGGCTCCATCGGCGTATGACAGACGGTTCCACAGAACTCCGTCGATTCCATGTAGTGCATCCCGCCATACGCCGCGAGCGAAACGATGAGCACGTTGATGATCGTCAGAAAGAAGATCACCCCCACCATCCGGCGATGGTAGACGTTGCTGAAGTCGATCACCGGCCAGTAGGTGCCCGAGGGATCGCGTCGGCGCACCCGGCGGGCCCACAGCATGCCGATTGGAATCAACAGAAGACCGAGGACGAACGCCGCCGGCACGGCCACGAAAACGAGCAGCCCGGCGTAGGGGTTGGTGAGATAGCCGAGCAGCTCGAAAGCGACGAGCAACAGGAACAGCCCTGCCGCCGTTGTGGCGATCGTGCCACCCGCCCAGGAGATGGGGTTGCGCGCGAGGTCGGGGATCCTCAACGAACGCACGACGGACGCTGCTTACTTTTTCTTCAGGCTCTGCAGGTACGCGACGAGCGCGTCGAGATCGTCTTTCGGCAGCTTGTCATACGCCTTCATTGCCGGCTTGCGCTCCGCCTTCGCCTTCGCGGTCATATCGGCCGGGTGCAGCAGCCACTCGCGAATCTCGTCGGCCGACAGCTTGCTTCCGACCTCGTCGAGGGGACCCTTCTTGTTGCCCTTTCCTTCGACCGAGTGACACTGCGTGCATTTGTTGGCCGCGTAGACTTTCGCGCCCTTCGCGATCGTCGCCGCATCCTGTGCCGCCGCCGACAACGCCGTGGTGAACCCGAACGCCAACGCCAATCCAACGATTCTTACGGTCATCTCGCCTCCGATAGCAGCGCTGCTGATCGAGGAAGGATTACTCCGACGATGCCCGAAGTCAAGCGACTGGACGTTCAGCGTTCGGCGCTAATCACGCCACCCATTATTTATGCACAAGGCTCCGTGCCTCGGTCGTGCCAGGGCCATCGGGTTGTCCTGGTGTCTGCCTCGGGGGCACCGCGAGCACCAGCGAGGGAACGAGACACAGCACTCGATACGTAACCGAACCCATTCTGGGCCCCAACGGCGGCGAGCCATGCAACCCGATGATCATGAGGCCGATGTTCCGATCGCGCGCGACCTTGGCAATCTCCTCAGCCGGGTCGCCGTAAGCGACGAGGGCTTCAGGATGAAGCTGCCGCGGCACGGTCGCCAGGATCTCGGCCAGCGCGTCCTCCGCCCGCGTCTTGCGCTCGAGCTCGATGCTTGGCAGGTGCAGCTTGGCGGCAAGCGGGCTCCGCACCGGTTCGACCACGTGCGTGACGAGCAGCGGAACGTGGAGCGCCTCCGACACCGCGCGCGCGACCTGCACCTGGTGAATTGATGCGGGAGTCAGGTCGACCGGCACCAGGATACGGCCGATGCTGCGACGCAGATCCTCGAGCGAGTGCAGCACCGTCTCGCTCGGTGAAACAGCAAGCACCGGGATCGTCGTCTCGCGCAGCACGCGCTCGGTCGTCGAGCCGAAGAACATCTTGCGCATGCCGGTGAGCCCGTGCGTGCTGATCACGATCAGGTCACAGTCTTTTTCCTGCGCGACGTGCAGTACCTGTTTGGCCGGCTTGCCCACGGCGACTTCGTATTCCACGTCGCCGTCTTTGAGCGGATTGCCGCCCAGTGCGTGAGACGAAAAGCGCGCCAGCTCGCGGCGCGTGTCTTCCGGATCCCACACATGACCGGTACCGAGGTCGATCGCCTCCGTGAGGAGCGGGTCCTCGACCGTGAGGATCACGAGGCGCGCGGCGAAGTGCTCCATGACGAGCCGGGCGTAGCGCAGCGCGGTGCGGCTCGCATCCGAAAAATCCACGGGACACAGGATCGTTGGACGGGACGTCATGCGGACCTCCTCTACACCGCCATTTTGACATCATGCGGCGGACAGGCGAGCGCGTGCTCGACACGCCGGACCACCGCCGCCAGGTCGAACGGCTTCCGGATCACATCGACGTCGCTCCAGCCGGACAGCGGCACGTCCTGGCCCTCGACGGCGAGCAGCAGGATCCGGCTGCCGGGCGCGAATGAGCGTATCTGCTCCATCAGGTTCACCGGATCGCGTCCCCCGAGCCGAACGTCGACGAGCACGATGTCAGGGGCGCGCTGCCCGCGCGCGGATGACTCCTCGAAAGTCGCCGCAGGCACAGCATCGAAACCCGCCTGGCGAAGGCCCGCGACGAGCGACCAGCGGACGAGCGGCTCGTCGTCGATCACGACGATGCTCGCGGGAATTTCCGTGCGACCTCCGCGAAATTTCCCGCAGGAACTGGTGGGATTCATGCGCTTTCTCCGGAAAACTGCGACCGTACGGAGAGGGAGCAAGATCGGGTCCGCGGAAACAGGCTAGGGAGTGGTGGCAGACGGCAGCGTGATTCGCGCGATCGCCCCTCCCCCTTCGCGCGACAGGAGGCTCACCTCACCGCCCTGCAGCAACACGAGCCGGCGCACGATCGCCAACCCCAGTCCGGTGCCGCTCTTCTTCGTGGTGTGGAAGGCTTCGAACAGCCGTTCAGGATCCTGTTCGGCAAAGCCGGCCCCGCGATCCGCAATCTCGACCACCGTCATTCCGGCGTTTTCCGTTACCCACACCTCGATCGGTTCGCTCGTACCCGATTGGCAGGCATTGAGCAGCACGTTCAGCAGCACATCGCGGACCATCTCGCGGTCGCCGACGATCGGCGGCGCGTTCGAAGGCACATCGATGCGCGGGCACGAGGGTCCGGCCGACGCCATGGCGCTGTGGGCGGCATCTACCAGGACCGACTTCAGGTCGATGCGCTCGAGCACGGGCGAGCGCGGACGCGCGAAGCGCAGAATGTCTTCGACCTTGTTGTTCAGCACGTCGAGCCGGGCGATCATCGCGTCCATCACGCTGCGGTCGCTCTCGCTGGACGCCGCGCGCGAGCGCAGCACCTGCAGCGTTCCTCTCACACCGGCGAGCGGATTGCGGACCTCGTGCGCCACGACAGCCGCGAGCTGCCCCAGCTGCGCGAGCGCCGACTGCTCGGCGAGCTTCGCTTCCGCGCGCTTCCGCTGCGTAATGTCGCTGCGGATCGCGAGGTACTGCCGGGGCTTGCCGGATGCATCGAGGAACGGAACGATGGTGGTATCGACCCAGTAGAACGTGCCGTTCTTCGCGCGGTTCCGAATCTCTCCCCGCCACACCTCCCCGCCCGCGATCGTCGTCCACAGCTGACGGAAGAAATCTTTCGAGTGGTAGCCGGAGTTGATGATGCGATGGGTCTGGCCGAGCAGTTCCTCGCGCGAGTACTGCGAGATCTCGCAGAACTTGTCGTTGGCATAGGTGATGACACCGCGCTGGTCCGTTGCAGCGACGATCGCCGCTTGATCGAGCGCCTGGCGGATCTCCTCGAGCCGCTGCATGGATCGCTCCCGCGCCGCGCGGTCCACCTCGTGCTGCGCGGCCCAGCGCACGAGCGTCCATCGGTAGCGCGACACGATCCCGGCGCTGATCCAGACGACGAGCGTCTCGAGAACTCGATTGACCAGTCCGGGGCTCGCAAGTTCTCCCGCGGGTTTGAGGTAGGTCCCTGCCACGATGAGCACCGTCGCGCCGGCGGCGACGACGAGCGGCTCCCAATACCAGCCCCCGAGCATGAACAGCAGGACCGGTGCGACGTAGAGCACCGGAACCGCCACGCCCATCGGTGTCATCGCGTCGGCCCAGAAGATCAGGCCCATCACCACGATGCCTCCGATGCGGCCCCAGAGAGGGCTGCGTTCGACCGGGGGCGCGTGATCACCCCTCGGCGGCGATGGATGCATTCAGGGAATCATACCGGCCGACCGCCGGGTTTTCCGCAGCACGCCCTCGATGAGCCGCCGGATCGAACCGGAATCATTGATTCGCCGAGTGGTGCGGTCGTTGCACCAGCCAGGCTGGAGGCCGCCATGACAGTCAAGAACATCCTCGTCCCCACCGATTTCAGCGCGGGATCACAGGAAGCCGTCCGCTACGCATTCGACCTGGCTTCGAGCCTGGGAGCCTCGCTGCACATCATGCACGTGCTCGAGAATCCCTTCGCCCCCGGCGCATTCATGGAGATGTACGCGCCTCCGCCGCCGGCATATTTCGATGACATCGAACGTCAGGCCGAAGAGCGGCTGCGCAGCTCGCTCACGCAGGAACAGCAGGCGCGCGTCAGGATCGAGTTGAGCACGCGACTGGGGAATCCGGCCGCGGAGATCCTCGACCGGCTCGAGGACGAGCCGAACATCGATCTGGTGGTCATGGCCACGCACGGACGTGGCGGAGTCGCGCGCCTGTTGATGGGAAGCGTCACGGAGAAGATCATCCGCTCCGCGCCGTGCCCGGTGCTCACGCTGCGCGAGCATCCGCACGACGTGCAACCCGTCCGCGAGAACGCGCTCGCGGGATCGACCGTGCCGGCATAGGCACGTCGGCCTGTCCAGTGCGTCGCCCTCAGATCTAGTGCGTCGCCGTCAAACCGAACTTTTCGATGCGGTAGCGGATCTGATCGCGATTGAGGCCGAGCAGCGCGGCAGCCTTCGTCTGGTTGCCGCCCGCGCGGCGCAGTGCCTGGACGACCAGGCTGCGTTCGAGATCGTCGAGGTGCACGCCGGCCGCCGGCAGTTCGAACGGATCGTCGCCGGCGTTCAGCCCGGTCTTCAGCGCGCCGAAGTCTTTCGCCTCGAGACGGTCCCCCTCGCCGAGGAGCATCGCGCGTTCGACGACGTTGCGCAGCTCGCGCACGTTCCCCGGCCACCCATACGACCGCAACATGACGTCAGCCGCCGGACTCACACCCGAAATCCGTTTCTTGAATTCCCGATTGAACTGGTCGATGAAGAAGGTCACCAGAACCGGCACGTCTTCCGCGTGCTCGCGCAACGGAGGTAGATGGATCGGCAGCACGTTCAGGCGATAGTAGAGATCGCTGCGAAACGCGCCCTTTGCCACCTGCTCGTCGAGATTCCGGTTCGTCGCCGCAACGACACGCACGTCCACGCGGATGTCGGCTGCGCCTCCCACACGCTTGAAGCTTTTCTCTTCGAGGAACCGCAGCAGCTTGGCCTGCAGCGCCGGCACCATCTCGCCGATTTCGTCCAGAAAGACGGTACCGCCATCGGCGCTCTCGAGCAGCCCGCGCTTCTGCATGCGTGCGTCGGTGAACGCGCCGCGCTCGTGGCCGAACAGCTCACTCTCGAGGAGCTGTTCCGGCAGCGCCGAACAGGTGATGTTCATGAACGGCCGCGCCGCCCGCCCGCTGCTGTAGTGGATCGTCTTGGCGACGAGGTCCTTGCCGGTGCCGCTCTCACCCATCAGGAGCACGGTAGAGGCTGGACTGCCGGCCACCTTGGCGACCATCTGCCGCAGCGCGTCGATCTGCTGCGATTCGCCGACGATGGCGCGCAGCGTATACGGACGTGCCTCGTTCTCGCGCAGCTGTTTCACTTCTCGACGGAGACGAGTCGTCTCCAGCGCTCGCGCCACCGTCGCCGCGACTTCGTCGACGTTGAACGGTTTGTTCGCGAAGTGAAAGGCGCCAAGCTTCATCGCCTCGACGGCGATGTCGACGTTGACGAGCGAGGTGAGGAGGATCACGAGGACGTCCGGGTCGTGCTTCTTCAGCTCGCGCAGCACCGACAGGCCGTCGATGTCGGGCAGCCGGTAATCGAGCAGCACGAGATCGACGCCGTGCTTGAACTGCTCCAGCGCCTCGCGCCCGGTCCCCGCCTCGAGGATGTCGTACCCTTCGGCCTTCAGCCCTTCGCGAAGCGACCAGCGGATCAGTTCCTCGTCGTCGACCACGAGGATCGTTGCATTCGTCATGTATGAGTTGATTCTACCGGAGGAGCCACACCGCTCCGACGGCCGCTGCGGCGCGCAGAGCGGCTGGTGAAATTTGCCCCGCTCTGCGGACTAATTCGTGCCACGGCCGTGGAGTCTGCCGGAAATTCATCCAGCAGCGGCGGTTCCTGACGTGGCTTGCAACATGCAGCCCAGGTGAACACGCCATGAGCACCGCCATTCAACGCGTTCACTCCACTCTCAACCCCTTTTTTGCGCCGCGGTCGATTGCGGTCGTCGGCGCCGGCCGGCAGCGTGGCCGCATCGGCGCCGAAATCTTCCACAATCTGCTGACACGGTTTCGCGGCGATGTTCATGCGGTGAATCCGCACCTCCACACCATCGATGCGCTCCCCGCCTGGCCTTCCGTCGCCTCGATTCCCTGGCCCGTGGATCTTGCGGTGATCGCCGTGCCGAGCGAGGCGGTCGACGGCGCGATCGACGACTGCATTGCCGCGCATGTGCCGGCCGTCGTCGTGATCACTGCGGGTTTCTCCGAGACGGGCGCTGTAGGACGGCGACACGAAGAGCGGATCCTCGACAAGGTGCGCCGGGCGGGGATGCGCATGGTCGGCCCGAACTGCATGGGGATCGTCAACACGGATCCGATGTTCCACATGAACGCGACGTTCGCCCCGGTGTTCCCGCCTGCAGGGAGAATCGGCTTCTCCAGTCAGAGCGGTGCGCTCGGGCTCGCCATCCTCGAGAGCGCGAAACAACTGAACATCGGGATCTCGACCTTCGTCTCCATCGGCAACAAGGCGGATGTGTCGACCAACGACCTTCTCGAGTACTGGGAGACCGACCCGCGCACGTCAGTGATCCTGCTCTACGTCGAGAGCTTCGGCAATCCGCGCCGGTTCGGCGAGATTGCGCGGAGGGTCGCGCGACAGAAGCCGATCGCCGTCGTCAAGAGCGGGCGCTCGTGTGCCGGCGCATCTGCCGCGTCGTCGCACACCGGCGCGCTGGCGGCGAGCGACACCGCAGTCCAGGCGCTGTTCCGCGATGCGGGTGTCATCCGTACTGACACGGTCGAGGAGCTCTTTCATGTCGGCGCGCTCCTCGCGCATCAACCACTCCCGGCGGGACGGCGGGTCGCCATCCTGACGAATGGCGGTGGGCCCGGGATCCTCGCCGCAGACGCCTGTGACGCGCGGGGACTGCAGCTCGCGCGGCTCTCGAGCAAAACCAACGCGCTGCTCGCCTCGTTCCTCCCGCGCGCGGCGAGCGTGCGCAACCCCGTGGACATGCTGGCCACCGCGTCCGCCGATGACTACCGCCGCGCCCTGCCGCTGATCCTCGACGACGAAGGTGTCGACAGCGTGCTCGTGATCTTCATTCCGCCCCTCGTGACGAAGACCGACGATGTGGCGGGGGCGATCGCACAGGCGGCGCGCGGCTCGTCGAAACCGGTGCTGGCCACGTTCTTCGGCGCTGCCGGCGTGCCCGATGCACTCGCGCCGGTCCCTTGCTACGTCTTCCCCGAGTCGGCCGCCTCTGCGCTCGCACGCGTCGTCGAGTATGCCGGCTGGCGCCTGAGGCCTGCGGGCACGGTTCCCTGCTTCACCGACATCGACGTCCTGCAGTGCCGCACGATCATCGAACACGCGGGGACGACGGGTGGCGGGTGGCTCGATCCGCTGAACGCGTTTGCGCTGCTGGACTCGTGCGGCTTCTCCACCGCGCCGCTGCGCACCGTGGTTACCGTCGAGGGCGCACTCGCGGCCGCGAAGGAGGTCGGCTACCCCGTCGTGCTGAAAGGCGCCGGGCCGCACCTGCTGCACAAGACCGAGGCGAAGGCCGTCCACACGGGTCTCGCAAGCGAGGAGTCGGTCAAGCGCGCGTTCCACGCGCTCAATCGCAGACCCGAGGTGACCCATGTGATCGTGCAGCAGCAGATCGCCGGTGGCGTGGAGATGTTCGCCGGCGGCATGCTGGATCCGCAGTTCGGCCACATGGTGATGTGCGGGTCGGGCGGTACTCTCCTGGAGCTGCTGCGCGACACCTCCTGCCGTCTGGCGCCGCTGACCGATCGCGGCGCGTCCGAGATGATCGAGGAGATCAGGGGCAAGGCGCTCCTTCGCGGCTTCCGCGAAGGGCTTCCTGTAAACGAAGACGCGTTCCGGACTACGCTATTACGAGTATCGGCGTTGCTGCGGCTCTGCCCCGAGATCGAGGAGCTCGATCTCAACCCGGTGATCGTCACCACCCGCGACGCCTACGCCGTCGATGTCAGGGTAAGAGTCGCGGCGCCTGCCGTTCTCTGAACGTGCGGGGTGCGGCGTGCGCGGAACAGGGTGCGGCCTTCGCACATCTCAGATCGCACATCGCACATCGCACGTCGCACGTGCAAACGAATCGGAGTCTTGATGCGAGCGTGGTCCACCAGTGTGGTTCGCCGGGCGGTCGCGGCGGTCGTCCAGTTGTCGCTGGCGGTTGCCGCACTTGCGGGCACGCAAGGCTCCACTCTCCCGAACGCCGCGGGCTCGCTGAAGTTCGCGGTCATTGGAGACAACGGCACGGGAAGCAGGGAGCAGTACGATGTGGCCGAGCAGATGGTCCGCTTCCACAAGCAGTTCCCCTTCGATCTCGTGCTGATGATGGGGGACAACTTCTACGGCAGTCAGCGCCCGGCGGATCTCGAGAAGAAGTTCGGGGTGCCCTACAAGCCGCTGCTCGATGCCGGCGTCAAATTCCAGGCGTCGCTCGGCAATCACGATCAGATCCACACGGTCAACTACGCGCCCATCGGGATGGGGGGGCAGCGCTACTACACGTTCGTGCGCGGCCCTGCCCGATTCTTCGTACTCGACACGAACGCGCTCGATCAGACACAGCTGACGTGGCTCGACAACGCCCTGCAGGGCGCGAAGGAAGCCTGGAAGATCGCGTATTTTCATCATCCGCTGTACGGAAACGGGGGCCGTCACGGCGGCGACGTGCAGCTGCGGGTGCGGCTCGAGCCGTATTTCCTCAAGTACGGCGTGCAGATCGTCTTTTCAGGGCACGATCACGTCTACGAGCGGCTGACCCCCCAGAATGGGATCCTCTATTTCGTCGTCGGCTCGAGCGGTCAGCTGCGCAAGGGTAACCTCGGCCAATCCAATTCGACGGCCGCCGGCTTCGATCGGGACCAGGCGTTCCTCGCCTGCGAGATCGTGGCCGACAAGCTGCACTTTCAGGCGATATCGCGCACGGGCGCCACGGTGGATTCGGGCGAGTATCAGCGCCCGGCGAGATCCGGGAACTGAGGACGACGACACATGAGCAGCGCCGAAGCCGGGTCCCTCGATCGCCCCTCGCGCCGGATGCCTCGCATCTGGCGGTTCGCCACGGAATATCTGCTCCTGCTTCCGATCGGCGCGGCCATCGCCCTTGCGTGGGCGAACGTCGAACCGGAAAGCTACTTCCGTACGACACTCGCCATCGAGTTCTGGGTGAACGAAGTCGCGATGGTGCTGTTCTTCGGCCTGATCATGAAGGAGGTCGCTGAAGCCACGGTGCCCGGTGGTGTGCTGCACCCGTGGCGCCGCGCCCTTCTACCGCTCGTCGCATCGGTCGGTCTCACGCTGGTGCCACTCGTCGCCTTCAGCCTTGTCGTGCCGCTGTTCGACGAACCGCGGGTGGTCGAAGGATGGCCGGTCGTGTTCGCCACGGATCTGGCGGTTGGGTACGTCTTCGCACGACTGATATTCGGCCGTCACGCGATCATCCCCTTCTTCCTCCTGCTGGCAATCTGTACGAACGCGCTCGGCGTCATCGCGCTGGCCATGGCCGCTCCGGCGACCGACATGCACCTGCTCGTGTTCTCCGTTCTGATGGCCGCCGCGCTCGCCGTCGTGCTGATCCTGCGGCAGTCGCGCGTGAGCACCTTCTGGCCGTACGTGCTCGCCGGCGGCACGCTCTCGTGGTGCGCTCTCCACTTCGGCGGATTCGAGGCGGCGCTCGCGCTGATTCCCATCATCCCTTTCCTGCCGCATGCTCAGCGGGATCCGGGCTTCTTCGTGGACGCATCACCTGACGCGCAGGATGCCCTGAGTCGGTTCGAGCTGTGGGCCAGGCATCCAGCGCAGGCGGCCCTGTTCCTGTTTGGCTTCGTCAACGCAGGCTTTCAGTTGAGTGCGCTGTTCTGGGGAACCATGAGCCTGCCGATCGCGATCTTCGTCGCCAAGCCGATTGGACTGATGATCGGCACCGGTGTCGCGCAGGCCGCGAGGCTGCACCTGCCGCGCACCGTTGGCTGGCGGGAGCTCATTGTTCTCGGCTTCATTGCCACCATCGGGTTTACCGTCGCGCTGTTCTTCGCGACGGCCGCGGTGGCACCAGGACCGACGCTCTCGGAAATCAAGATGGGCGCGCTCGTCAGCATAGGAGGCGGGCTGCTCGCAGTACTGGCGGCAGCGCTCCTGCGCACTGGCCGTTTCGGCCGCCAGCATCCAGGTCGGGAGAGCGCCGCGGAATAGTCCCCAGACAGCGCGGGATCCTCCGGCGCTCAGCGTCCTCGCCGTGTAATTTCCCGCGACGACCCGCTGGCAGCTGGCTTGCTCATTCCCGAAGCGAAGCCCTCAGAATCACGTCGGTTGCATCATGGGTCCTGACACACGGCGTCTGTCTGGCGGAATGCGAATCGGCCCGTACGAGATCACTGATTTTCTCGGCGCCGGCGGCATGGGAGAGGTCTACCAGGCGCACGATACGAAGCTGAACCGGATCGTCGCGCTGAAGCTGCTGCCGGCCGATCTGGCTCGCGATCCCGAGCGGCTGCGACGATTCGAGCTCGAGGCACGCATCGCGTCCGCGCTCAACCATCCCGCGATCGTGACGATCTACGACGCCGGACAGATCGGCGCGCACGCCTTCATCAGCATGGAGCTCATCGCCGGCGAGACGCTCCGGGAAATCCTTCACGTCGGCGCCCTGCCGCTGCGGAGAGCGCTTCGGATCGCGGGGCAGTTGGCCGAAGGCCTCTCGAAAGCGCATGAAGCGGGTCTCGTGCACCGCGACCTCAAGCCCGAAAACATAAAGGTCAGCGTCGACGGCTTCGCGAAGATCCTCGACTTCGGACTCGCCAAGCGCATTTCCGGCGTGCCGCGTCAGGCCTTGGATAAAACAGTCACATCCATAGAGACCAGTCCCGGCGTCATCGTCGGCACGGCCGCCTACATGTCGCCCGAACAGGCGAGCGGTGGGCGGGCGGAGTTCCCCTCGGATCAATTCGCGTTCGGCGCTGTTCTCTACGAGATGCTCACCGGTCGGCAGGCATTCGATCGGCGAACATTCGCTGAGACCCTGTCGGCGGTGATCCGTGACGAGCCACTGCCGATCACGGACCTCAATCCCGCCGTGCCGGCGCCAGTACGCTGGATCGTCGAGCGCTGTCTCAGAAAGAGCGCTGACGAACGCTACGGGATAACGCGCGACCTCGCGCGCGACCTGGCGAGCGTTCGCGAACACCTCGGAGAACTGCTCGAGTCGCGTCGCACGCGCCCGACGCGGCGGGCCAGTGGTGAGGCCTCGCTCGCCGTCCTGCCCGTCCTCAGCCTGTCGTCTGAACCGAGCCAGCAGGCACTGGCCGACGCGATGACCGACGCGCTGATCACGGAGCTCACCCGACGCGACCACATTCATGTGATCTCTCGCGCTTCGTCAATGCTCTACAAAGGCCGGAATAAGTCGGTTGTCGATATCGCCGAAGAGCTCGACGTCGACTGGGTCGTGCTGGCCTCGATGGTGAAGGCCGGAAGCGAAGTGCGCATCAGCGCGCAGCTCGTGGAGACGGCCTCTGACGAGAATCGCTGGGCACAGAGCTACACGACGCGCTCGCGCAACGTGCTCACGACTCAATCCGAGACGGCCGGCGCCATCGCACAGAACGTGGCGGCGATCCTGACGGCCGGCGCCGCGAAGAACCTCTCTGCAGCGAGCTGAACACACGCTCCCGTCGCGCCGACTCACGCGTTCTCACGTGGGCACGTCTCCGGCTCGTGTCCTGGACTGCGGAGCGATTCTGATCGGGCTCTTGTGCCGCGGGGCCCTGTGCCCGGCCGTGCGGAAATTCCAGGTGACTACACCCGATTGCGTGCGGCCCGGCGGCCGGTCAGGCGATCGATGCGGATCCGATAGAGCACCATCGAGTGAAGCACGCGCTGTTCGCTCTTTCCGAGCGCCGGCAGCCACCACTCGGGTCTCGACCGGAAGAGTTCCAGCGCACGCGTCCGCAACGCCGCTTCCTCTGGTGTGTCGTGGATCTCCCGGTACTCGCCGAAGATCAAGACGCTCGTCCAGTGGTCCTTGTCGGCGATGTCTTCGATTTCGACACAGACCCTCGGATTCTCGCGCATCCAGTGGATCTTCTGCCCCGCTCCGGACGCGGCAAAGAGGCAGTTCTGCGAGGCATCGAACGAGAAGTGAATGGGGACGATGTAAGGCTGGCCGTGACGGCAGCAGGCGAGATGACCGAGCTCAGACCGGCCGAGGATCTCGCGGCACTCCTCGGCGCTCAGTTCGCGAATTCGCATGACGTGACGGAAGTATAACGTGCGACGTGCGACGTGCCGATGTGCGGGGCGGGCGTGCGAAGTGCGAGGTGCGGTGTGCGACGGTACACCGCACAGTGGCACGTCGCACCCCGCACCTCGCATGTGGACTACGTCGCCGCCACCTCCTCGATCTCCACGTGGCGTTTCTTCTCGGCCGTGGCCGGCAGCGGCACGCTCACCTCGAGTACCCCGTCGGCAAAACTCGCCTTGACATCGTCAAAGCTGACGCCATCGGGGAGCGGGACGGCACGGTAGAAGCTGCCGTACTCCCGCTCGCAGCGATAGAACTCCCCTTTCTTCTCGTCCATCTCGATCTTCCGTTCGCCGGAGATCGTCAGGTAGCCCTCGTTCACCTCCACCTTGACGTCGTCCTTCTTCATGCCGGGCAGATCGACCTTCGTCACGAGCCGGTTGTCGCGCTCGAACACGTCGATCTGCGGCAGCCAGTTGGTCGATTTCAGCGCCGGCTGCGTACGGAACAGCGACCACTTTGCCGTTGGGAACGCGGCCTCCTCCAACAGACGATCGAACTCCGACGTCATCCGCCGGAACATCCCCAGTGGATCTCCGTAGCCGCGTGTCATCAGCCTGGTAGACATGACTGCCTCCTGAAAAGAGTTGCCGTTGACTATCGATCAGGCGAGACGCCGGAACGGCGTCAGCATCCTGCCTGCGTAACCGTGACGATGGAGCGCGGACGGTGATGGCCCGGCGGAGGCATGGCATCAGCCTCGCCTCGTGAACGCCACGATCGGCGTCATCAGCGTGACGATCAGCACCATGATCCAGATCCTGCCCGCGAGCAGGTTGTAATCGGCGAGCAGCTCCGGCCACGTCTTCCCGAACACGAAATGTCCGGCGAGGAACTCGAACGCGAGCGTGAGCGTGACCCATAGCAACCCGATGGTCCACGCCTCCTGCAGCGTCCGCGGCGCGATCCACGGCAGCGAGACCCAGCCCGCGGTGAGGATGAGCGCCGACAGCATCACGGTGCTCACGGCCTGGCCGAGGCCACGCCCCAGTCTTGGCACGAGCACGCCTTCACGAAAGCCGCCGTTGAGCACCGCCAGCACGAGCAATCCGAACCAGATGAAAACGGTACGAAGAATCATTTGACCCGTCACTTTCCGCCACGACACCGTCCGCTATGGGTGCAAGACGCCTGCACACCGGTTCGTGCGGCAGTAGCGGCGGACGCATCCAACATGTGGGGAATTTCCATTGCGCGCGTGGAGAATTCCGCGGCGCGACTCGAACGAAGTGCAGAGGCCTCCCAGTGCGTCATCGCACCGACTGGAACACCTCCTGCACACTCTGGTGTGCGAATTCAAATCAGCAGAAACGGAGGCCGTCCATGCAAGCGCGACGCGTCGGCCCGACGGGGGTACGGTGGATCTCGGGAGCGCTGGCATTCGCCGCAGGTGTGTACGCGGCAAAGGCGGCGATCACCTGGCTGCGCTACGGTTGCGCACGCCCGCCTTCTCCATTGGAGCGCGATTCCCTTCTCGACAGTTTCATGCCCCGCTACGACGTCGTCGATCGGATGCAGGTGGACGTGAAGGCGCCTGCCGAGATCACGCTCGCCACGGCCGAACAGCAGGACCTGATGAACGCTCCCGGCGTGAGCGCTATCTTCCGGGCACGGCAAGTGGTGATGGGCGCCGGGTTCGAGATGCGCGAGTTGCCAAAGCCGCTGCTCGAGCAGGTGAAGGCGCTCGGCTGGGTCGAGCTCGCCCGGGTCCCCGAGCGTGAAGTGGTTCTTGGCGCGGTCACGCAGCCATGGAAAGGAGACGTCACGTTCCGCTCGGTGGCGCCGGAGCGGTTCGCCGCGTTTGCGGAACCCGGCTATGTGAAGATTGCGTGGACGCTGCGCGCAGACCCGCTCGGCAGCAACGCCTCGCGCTTCCGAAGCGAGACACGCGCGATTGCGACCGATGAAGAGTCGCGTCAGAGGTTCCGCAACTACTGGTCGCTCGTCGCCCCTGGCGTCTGGCTGATCCGCCGCCTGTCGAGCGCGCCGATGCGCCGCCGCGCGGAACGCGAGGCGCTGATGGCGTAAGCAAAGGCACGTGCGACCGATCCTGCCATCCCCGGTCTCACACTGCTGAGGTCCTTCCTCTTGCAAGGGCTCGAGCATGCGGGCGAGCAGCCCGACCGTGCGCGTGCCGTAAATCATCGATTCGCTCGCCATTCGGGCCTACGATCGTGTGTACGGCGTCAGGCACGGCGACTGATTGAGGAACACAACGATGGCGGAAGTACTCGTCACCTTCAACGACACTTTCACGGGCGACAACGGCATCACCTACCTCGCGCGCGCGTGCGGCCGCGAGATGGACGACGGCCGCTGGGAGGGATGGATCGAGTTCGACGGAAACAACGGGTCCGTCGTGCGCTCGGGGCGCGAGACGACTCAACCAAATCGAACAGATACCGCGTACTGGGCGACCGGACTCACGCCCGTATATCTGGAAGGGGCTCTCGACCGCGCGCTGCATCCGACGGTCGTGGGCCCGCCTGCGGTTCCCGCCGTTCCCGTCTTCGACGGGCCGGCGCCGCCGGCTGTTGAGGACGCCGCGCCGCGAACAGAAAGCGTGTTGAACCCGTTTTCCGTCTATCGCAAGGGCGAGGATCTCCTGCGCCGGCAACTCGGCGCCCTCGCCGCCTGGCACCTGGTAAATATCATCGAAGACTACGGCCTGAGCAATCAGTCGCGCTTCGAACTGGAACGCCTCACTCCCCCGCAGCTGCTCGAGCTCATCGTCAACGCCGTCCGCACAAACTCGGAACTCGAAGGAGCTCGGAACACATAGGTCGAGGCAGCACCGAGCACCCAGCACCCAGCACCCAGCACCCAGCACGGACAAGACCGGAGCAACTTCCGCGGCTGTTCGTCCGTCTAATCCGACCGTAGCTAAGATGACCTTATGCGGTCGAAGAATCTTCCTCAACTGACACACCTCCAGTTTCTTGTCCTCGGCCTGCTGCGAGACGGCGAACGGCCGGGGCGGGCGGTGCGCGCCGCGCTCGCCGCGCATGGCGTCAAGCGCACTGCGGCTGCGTTCTACCAGTTGATGGCGCGGCTCGAACGGGACGGACTGGTCGAAGGTTGGTACGAACAGATCACCGTGCGGGACCAGGCGGTCACAGAGAGGCGATACCGGCTGAAGCCGACCGGCGCGCGCCTCTGGACCGAAGCGCGCGACTTCTATGCGGAGATCGCCGCGCGCGGTGTCGCACCACGGTGGTCTGATGCCTGAGTCTCGATTTCGGCGCCTGCTCTCAGCCCTCCTTCCGGGAGAAGTGCGGCGGAACGTGTTCGAACCGGCCCTCCACGATCTCGACGGTGAGCGTGTTCGCGAAAGGCGTGGCCCTGCGCGGCTCGCCGCCGTCCTTCTCTTCATCGATTGCTGGCGGCTCGCGCCGGCCGAGGTGTTCTCGATGTTCACGCACGATCTTCGACATGCGTTCAGGCTGCTGCGGCGCGATCCGGGATTCACGATAACGGCCGTCCTCACCCTGACGCTTGGCGTTGGCGCGAACGTCGCGGTATTCGCGGTCGTCAACGCGCTGTTGCTCAGGCCGCTGCCCTACGCCGACGCGGACCGGCTGATGCTCGTCGAACACCGCGACCGGCGAACCGGAATCACGAAGGAGTTCATCGCGATGGGCGACTACGTGGACCTTCATGCGAGGCAGACCGCCTTCGAGTCGATCGCGGCGTACGGCACCGGCCGCACCGTCGTCTACCTGAACACCGAGCCGATCGATGTGGCGTCGCTGAACGCGAGCCCTGAACTGTTCTCGACGCTGCAGGTGGTCCCGGTCGCGGGGCGTGCCATTCAACCCGACGATGGAAAACAGGGAGCGGCGCCGGTCGTGATGTTGGGGCATTCCTTCTGGAAGCAGCAGCTCGGGGGGGATCCGACGATTGTCGGTCGCTCGATCAAAATCGGTCTGAATCCACGGATGCGGCAGGTCGTCGGGATCGCGCCGCCTGGATTCCGTTTCCCTGCTTC
>DATLLF010000074.1:0-12066 GCA_035537955.1 Vicinamibacterales bacterium
GCCGTCGGCGCGTTCATCCCGATCTTGCCGTTTCTGGTGATGGATCATGGGCCGGCGGTGTGGGTATCGCTCGGCATCAGCATGGGCGCGCACTTCGTCATTGGCGCGGCCCGCAGCCTTTTCACCGGCCGCGGTATCTGGGCCAGCGGCCGCGACATGTTCATCGTCGGCTTCGGCGTCGCGGGCGTGGGTTATCTAATCGGTGAGCTCATCACGAGGATGTAGGAGGGAACTCAACTACAAACTTCAAACTACAAACTTCAAAAACTCCGAAAACGCTCCTCTCTTGGATTTTTCGTTCTTTTTGTAGTTTGTGGTTTGAAGTTTGTAGTTAACGGCCGTCAGCCCTTTTTGCGAAGCGTCTGTACGTAAGTCACAACCTGCCAGATCTGCTCTTCGCCGAGTTCGTCCTTGAACGCTGGCATCTTCGGATTTCCACGGCCGTTGAGTACCTTGTAGAACACGACGCCATCCGTGTTGCGCTCGGCGCGCTTCGGGTTGGTCAGGTCCATGTCGCCGGCGGCATCCGGATCCGCATCGGGACCGTCGCCGAGACCACCGGGGCCATGGCATTTCTGACACTTCTGCTTGAACACGGCCTTGCCGGCTGCGAGAGTCTTCTCATCGGCCTGCAACGGGTTCTGTTTCGTTGCGGCATCTTCACCGAGCGTCCAGCCCCGCGCCTGCACGGACGCTGCTGCTGCGACCTCTGAACCGGTCGCTTTCATCGCGATCGCCGCGACGAGCAGTGTCACGCACATGAGATGGTTTCGCATGGGCAAATGATACAGTTTTTCGAGGTGTGACCGTTGAGCATGAAACCGCATCCGCTGGCTTACCGCGATATAGAGTTCCTCGACAGTTCCGACGCGCGCCCGATCCGCATACTTGCTGAGTACCTCGAACCGCTCAAGCGGTTCAGGATTGAGAACATTCAGGACACGGTCGTCTTCTTCGGCTCCGCGCGCACGCTGAGCCGCGAAGGAGCCGAGCTCGAACTTGCGCGGCTCAGCGCGCACGAGGCGAAGAACACGTCCGACTACGAGGCGGCGTTGAAGCGCGGGCGCAAGGCGCTCGAATGGTCCCGGTACTACGAGGACGCGCGGACGCTCGCGCATATGTTGACCACCTGGAGTCTCTCGCTCGAGGAGCCCCGTCGACGATTCGTGGTGTGCTCGGGCGGTGGGCCGGGGATCATGGAGGCCGCCAACCGAGGCGCCGTCGAAGCCGGTGGCAAGACGGTGGGATTGAACATTCGACTGCCCTTCGAGCAGGGTCCGAATCCGTACATCACCGAGAACCTTCACTTCGAGTTCCACTACTTCTTCATGCGGAAGTTCTGGTTCGCGTATCTTGCGAAGGCGCTCGTCGTCTTTCCAGGCGGGTTCGGCACGCTCGACGAGATGTTCGAGATCCTGACGCTCGATCAGACGCGCAAACTGTCGAAGAAACTGTGCGTCATCCTCTACGGACGGGACTACTGGGACCAGATCCTGAATCTGCAACCGATGCTCGAGTGGGGAGCGATCAGTGAAGACGACCTGCGATTGCTTCACCCTGTGGATACACCGGAAGCCGCATTCGAGACGCTCAAGGCGCACCTGATTGCCAATCACATGGTGCCGGCGACGCCGCAGGAGGCCAGGGCTCCGGGCATCGCCAAGACGAGAGGGTAATCCGCCAATGGACAAGAAGGAACGCGACCGGATGATCGCGCTGTATCGCGATGGCTACCGCGCCGTCGTCGATGCGCTGCACAATGCCGACGACGAGGCGCTCTCAGCGAAACCAGCGCCGAACAAATGGTCGGCGCGCGAAATCGTGCATCATCTCGCCGACAGCGAGATGACGGCGGCGGTTCGCCTGCGGCTGCTGCTCGCCGTGGATCGTCCGGTCATCAACGGGTACGACCAGGACACGTTCGCGGCGCGCCTCCACTACGACCGTCCGCACGAAGCCTCGCTCTCCGCCTTTCGCTACGCGCGCGAGTGTACCGCGCAACTGCTCGAATGCCTCAGCGAGGAAGACTGGCTGCGGGAAGGTACGCACTCGGAGTCGGGCGCTTACAGCGTGAGGCGCTGGCTCGAAATCTACAGCGCTCACGCGCACAGCCACGCGCGGCAGATCGTCGAAGCGGTGGGCACCGCCAAGGCGAAATAGATCGCGGTCAGTAGAGCAGGAAGGGCTCTCGCATCCGCCCGAACGCTTCTTCTTCGGGCGCCCAGCTCTCGATGAGCGTACGAACCTTTCCGGCCGCGAGTGCCAGGCGCAGCTGGTCGGATCCGTAGAGGATGTCGATCGGCATCTTCTCGCGCTCGTACTCATAGGGGGGGTCGCGCCATTCGAACCGGGACGGATCCTGCGCGTGAAACTCCTCGATCAACTCGACGCACGACCGCACCGGCCGGAACGCCTGCCGGTCGAGGACGTGCAGCTGACAACCCCCGCAGGTCTTTCCCGCGTGTTTCTGGAAGGTCGGCTCGAAGAACGCCGGGCGGAAGTGGACGCCTGGAAGTTGCCGTGCGTTCATCGCGTCGGCTAGCCGTTCTGCGTCGATCCATGGCGCGCCGATCAACTCGAACGGTCGCGTCGTGCCGCGTGCTTCCGACAGCTTCGTTCCCTCGAAGAGCACCGCCCCCGGGTAGACGATCGCGGTATCCAGTGTCGGCATGTTCGGTGAGGGCATGATCCACGGCAGCGCGGTCGCGTCGTAGTACATCTCCCGCGTCCACCCGTCCATCGTCACCACATGCAGTTCGGCCCCGATGCCGAACTGATGATTGAAGAGTGAGGCCAGCTCACCGACGGTCATCCCGTGGCGCATCGGGATCGGAAACTGGCCGACAAACGACGCGTACTCCTCGCGAAGGAGGTTCCCCTCCACGCTGACGCCGCCGACGGGATTGGGCCGGTCGCAGACGACGACGGGCACGTGCTGACGCGCGGCGGCTCTGAGGCAGTTGGCGACCGTGTAGATGAACGTGTAGACGCGCGTGCCAACGTCCTGCACATCGATGACGAGAGCGTCCAGCCCGCGCAGCATCTCGGCGGACGGCTCGCGCACTTCGCTGTAGAGCGAGAACACGGGCACGCGACGGCGAGCGTCGGAGGCGTGCGGCGTCTCGATCATGTTGTCCTGCAGATCGGCCCTGAAACCGTGTTGCGGACCGAAGATGGCACCAAGCGAGGTCGCCGGATGCGCGAGCAGCAGGTCCGCGCTGTGGCGATAGCTCCTGTCGATCGAAGCAGGATTGCAGAGCAACCCAACCGTGCGTCCATCGACGAGACGACGCTCGCTCGAGAGGAGCTTTTCGATACCGAGCGTGACGACCGCGGTGCGTTCCAGTGCCTGCACAGACATGCGCTGATTATAGGCGGGTGCGCCTGGCGGTCCGCAGGTGCCGCGCAAGGAACATACAGACGACGGCGTCGCCATAGCTGTTGAATCGGAAGTGCGCGGCAGGCGTTCGGTCAGCGCGAACGAGCAGCACGTCGCGCTCGATCCTCACGATCTCGTTGACCTGGTGCCATGCGCTCACAGAGGTACGTCCGGCGCCGACGAACACTGCCCTGGAGGCAGTGAGCAGGAGGCGGCCGGTCGACTGCGCGTGGTCGGTGGCTATCGAAGCTGGTGCGGTGAAGTGGCACGTTTCGGCTGCGATCACCCGGTGCTGGGTATCTACCCTCGGCAACCCGCCCGTCGATACCGTCTGCCGAACTGCGCGGAGCTGATCCAGCGCGTCGAGCATCTCGAGCTCCATTTCGACGTCCGGCTCTGCCGTCGCGAGCGTCGTCAGACGGTCTCGCAGGGCTGCACCGTCCTCACCGTGTTCGATTGCCGCCGCCCAATCGTTTCTCCAATTATCAAGCGCACTGTCGCGCTTCTCCTTTCGGAGCCAGCCGAATAGCTTCATTTGTGTGTCCGTTGATTATCCCCGCTCCCGCGTGTCAACGGCCAGCCTGCGGGAGTCGTAAGAATGCTACGCAGTTCAGCTTGCACTGGACTGGGTCGACAGTGTTGAATAGCGCCACCTCAGCGATCTTTGTTGCGGCTGCCGGACCAGGTTTAATCGAACTCCGAGGGGATGCGCGCCGGCCGATTAAGAGGGGAGTACATGCCGGGGTCCAAAATCGCCAGAATCATCGAAGACGAAATCCCACCTGAAAAACCCAGGCGCGGGCCGGGACGGCCGCCCGTCCACGATGAAGCGTGGAGCAAGGTGACCGTCGTCCTGTTCGATCGCCAGATCGGATTTCTCGACAGTGTCGCAGCGGACATCCGCGCGCAGAAGGGTACGCCCGTCAGCCGCGCGCAGTTGATTCGCGCGCTGGTGGATGCGGCTGCTGACGCGGGCATTGACCTCACGACTGCCAAGGATGAGGCGGAGATGAGGGCGATGCTGAAGGAACGACTCACCGGATTTCGCTGAGCTGCCTGGCAGCGGCTCCGGGTGAGCTGCACGCCTGGGCGGTCACCGTACGTTGGAAGCCAACACGGCCTGGTGCCCGGCGTGATGGCTGCCTGACACTGGCCTTGAGCAAAATCAAAGTGAAGATGGTGGGCAGGTCCCGCCGGACACCAGTTGCGTTGGCCGATGCGGGCGAGACCTGCGCTTCACACCCGGGAGGAGGACTGGTCAGAGTCTAGTCCTCGGCCTGCCGCCAAGACCATAATCCGTTCGACACATCCTTCTATATCGTGAAGTTATAGAAGACTGCATCCCCGCCTTCCGCACTCGACTCCCGTCCTCGTCAGTTCCCGATCGCTCGAAGATGCGGCTCGAGAGAGAGTCGAGAATTCCGGTCGGGTTCATGTGAGTATGAGGACGTCTACCATGCCCTTCGTATCCGCTACACGCCGGCACCGGCGATCGTGGCGCTTCCTATCTGGCTTTCTTGCCTGCACGCAAGCCACGAGTCGGACCGCGCCTGGTATCCCGGGTCGGGACAGCCAGTGAACAGCGTTAGCGGTGTCCAGCGGCGCGCGAACGTCCTCGCGTCCTTCACGGCGGCAGCGCTCATCGCCCACCAGGTCGGATCGAACGCGCTGCGCGACGGGCTGTTCCTGTCCTTCTTTCCAGTGTCGAGACTGCCGTACTTCATGGGAGGCGCCGCAGTTCTCGCGCTGCCCGCGGCGCAGCTTTCGGGCCGTGTGCTCACGCGTTTCGGACCGAATCGCGTTCTTCCCGCCATCCTCGCGTCGAGCGCGCTCCTGTTTGTCGCCGAGTGGGTTCTCCTCGGCTGGTTACCGCGCACCGCGTCGGTGCTGCTCTATCTCCATTCGAGCGTGCTCGGGGCGATAGCCATCTCGGCGTTCTGGTCGCTCCTCAACGAGCGGTTCGACCCGCACTCGGCCAAGCCGCTGATGGGGCGCGTGGCGGCGGCCGCTACGTTCGGGGGCCTGATCGGCGGCCTCGGCGCTGAGCGCGTCGCCGCGCTGCTGCCATGGGGCGCGCTCCTTCTGGTCCTTGCTGCTGTCGCTGCCGCCTGCGTTGCCGGAGCCGTGGCGCTGGGAAAGGGTGCGCCGCCCAGGCCCGCGCCCATCACGGTGATGGATGAGACCAGCGGGTGGGCGCACATCCGACGGCAGCCGCTGCTGCGGAACCTGGCACTGGTCATCACGCTGGCGTCGATGCTGGCGGGGTTCGTGGACTATCTCCTCAAGGCCGAGGCCGTCACCTACTTCGGCAAAGGGGAGGCGCTCGTGCGTTTCTTTGGTCTCTTCTATGCCGGCACAGCTCTCAGCGCGGTCGCGATCCAGTACACCCTTGGGCGTGTGGCTCTGGTGCGCCTCGGCCTCGGTGGATCGGTGGCCAGCCACGCGGTCATCGTCGGCACGGGCACCTTGCTCGGCTTCGTTGCGCCTTTCCCGTGGCGCGGCGTGCTGCCGCGTGGCCTCGACCTCGCCGTCCGCAACTCGATCTTCCGCGCCGGATACGAACTCCTCTACACGCCGCTCGCAGAGGGAATGAAGCGATCCGCGAAGTCGACGATCGACGTGGCATGCGACTGTGCGGGCAAAGGGGCTGGGGCAGGTCTTATCGTGATATTTGCGGCGGTCGCTCCGTCGAGCGCATTCGCGGCGGTAAATGTCGCCGCCGTCGTCGCAGCGGGAGCCGAGTTCGTCGTGGCGCGCCGGCTACGCACGGAATACGTGCGAGCGCTCGAGGGCGGGCTGCGCCGTCAGGGTGAACAGCTCGAACCGGCCCCGCAGTATTCGATGGCCGACTTCACGATCGCAGGGGGCATGGCCGGCCTCGATCGTGCGTCGATCCAGCGGGCGCTTGGCGGTGCCGAGGGTAGCGAAATCGCGACGGCCGTCAGTCACGTACCGGTAGCCGATCCCGTGGTGGCCGCGATCGTGGAGCTCCGTTCGCAGGACCTCACCCGGCTTCGCGCGGCCCTGCGCAACTTACCGGACGATCCGCTATTGGTCGGCGCACTCGTTCCCCTGCTGGCGCGCGACGAGATCGTGCGCCAGGTCGTCACGGCGCTCGCTGGCTTCGGTGCCCGGGCCGCGGGCGAGATGGCGTCGGTGCTGCTCGATCCCGCATCGCCGGATGTGGTGCGGCGAAGACTGCCGCTCGCGCTCAAGTCGTGTCCGTCGCCACTCGCGCGAGATGCTCTTCTCGCCGCCCTCGACTCGCCCTCGTTCGAGCTGCGTCGCCGCTGCGCGCGTGCACTGATCGCGCTGACAGATGAATACCCGAACTTGCTTTCCCCCTTCCCCGGCGTTCTGACGTTCGTCGAGCGTGAAGTGCACGCGGACGCGGAACCGCACCTTGTGCGCGAGCAAGTCTTCAACCTGCTCGCGCTCGCTCTGGAACGTGAGCCGGTGCGGATCGCGGCTCGGTCCTTCGCCACCGACGATGCCTACCTGCGAGGTACGGCTCTCGAATATCTGGAGACGGTTCTCCCCGCGCGTATCTTCTCGGCGTTAGGGCCGCTGCTGGCCGTGTCGGGTCCGCCGCCTGCGCGCAAGCTGACCGCGGCAGACGCGCGCGCCGAGTTGCTCCGTGCTGGCACTACGATGATGGTGAGCCGTGATGAGATACGCCGGCAGCTCGAAGCGGCGGCCCGCGACGAGAGTTGAATTCCATGAGCGCACGCATCCTCATCGTCGACGACACACCAGCCAACATCCAGATGTTGAGCGCGATCCTGCGGGAACGGGGCTATCAGCTGAGTGCCGCCACGAACGGGCGTCAGGCGGTCGAGGCGATCGAGAGCGTCCGTCCCGACCTGGTGCTGATGGACGTCGTCATGCCCGACATGGACGGGTACGAAGCGTGCCGGCACATCAAGGCCTCGCCGCGCTGGCGGGACCTGCCGATCATTTTCCTCACGGCGAAGACCGACAGCGCCGACATCGTGCGCGGCTTCGACGCAGGTGCGGTCGACTATGTCGGCAAGCCCTTCAACGGCCCCGAACTGCTCGCCCGTGTCAGCACCCACCTCACGCTGCAGCGGCTGCGCGTCGATATGGAGGACAGAAACGCGGAGCTCGGACGCGAGCTGGCCGTCGCCCAGCAACTGCTGACTGAAGCGCGGCGACGGCTGGACGGCGCGCTGCTTGGAGACAGCCCCGCGATCCGCGCCCTGCGCGAATCGATCGGTCGCCACGCCGCCGATGCGGAACCCGTGCTGCTGACGGGCCCCGCCGGCGCCGGTCATGAAGCGACGGCTCGGGGAATACACCACGCGTCGCCACGAAGTCGCCTTGCATTCATCCACGTGAACGGCGCGCTGCTGCGTTCGGGGGACAGCGGCATTCTCAACCCGCGGTCGAAGGCCGAACCAGTGGATGCCGCGAGTACCGCATCGACGGATGGCGGTGCGCGCCTCAGCCTGCTCGATCTGTCCGCGGGAGGAACGCTGTACCTCGAGGAGGTGCAACGGCTGCCGGCCGAAGTGCAGGAAGGCCTGGCGACCGTCCTCGAACGGGCCCAGGCCGCGCGCGAACGGGGGGAGGCGGCGGACCCGGATGTGCGGGTTATCGCCTACACGTCTGCGCCACTGTCCACCACGAGCGGGTTCCACGCGAAGTTGCTCGCGCAGCTCGAACGGCGCCAGCTCCGCGTGCCCTCGCTGGCTGAGCGGCCTGACGACGTCGCGGAGCTGGCGCTGTTTTTCGTTCGCCAGCATGCGCGCCGCATCGGTGCGGTCGTGGAGACGATAAGCGCCGAGTCTCTCACGCGCCTGCGCAAGTACCGGTGGCCGGGCGATGTCGGAGAGCTCCAGAGTGTGGTCGAGCGCGCAGTGACCTCCGCGCGCGAGCGGGTGCTCGAGATCGATGCGACGCAGCTCGACGAAGGGGTCCCGCTGGGCCTTTATCGCCTGATGGAGAAGCTCGGTGAGGGAGGCATGGGTGAGGTGTGGCGCGCGCGGCACCAGTTGCTGGCGCGGCCGTGCGCGGTGAAGGTGATCCGGCCGGATCGACTGGGAGAGAGCAACCGCGAGAAAACCATCGAGCGCTTCCGCCTCGAAGCGCGGGCCATCGCTCGACTGACCTCGCCGAACACCGTACGTCTGTACGACTTCGGCGTGACCGAAAACGGCAGCTTCTACTTCGTCATGGAGATGCTCGAAGGCCTCGATCTCGCCGCGCTCGTGCAGCGCTTCGGCCCGCTGCCTGCGGAACGCGCGCTCGTCGTGCTGCGCCAGGCCTGCCGATCCCTCGGCGAGGCGCACGCCGCCGGCCTCCTGCACCGCGACATCAAGCCGCACAATCTCTATCTGTGCCGACTCGGCCTGGATTTCGACATCGTCAAAGTGCTCGATTTCGGCCTGGTCAAGTCGCTCCGCGAAGGCAGCGCGGACCTGACCAACGAAGACATCCTCACAGGCACACCGGCCTACATGCCACCGGAGCGCGTGCAGGGCAATGATGCCGACGAACGTTCCGACATCTATGCGCTGGGCTGCGTGGCGTACTGGATGCTGACGGGACGGACGGTGTTCGCGGGCGACCCCATGGCGATGATGCTGCACCACGTGCGCACCGCGCCGCAGCCTCCGTCGAAGGCGGCCCCGGGTCCGATCCCCGAGCGTCTCGAAGCGATCGTCATGGCCTGTCTGGAAAAAAGGCCGGAACAGCGGCCATCGTCGGCGATCGACCTGTGGCACCAGCTCGGAGAAGTGACGGTCACCACACCGTGGACTGACGAGCGCGCCGAGAGCTGGTGGCGCGAGCATCTTCCAGCCCACGCTGTCGCCCCTGGCCGCGATGCGACAGGTGAGCTGTCCGGTTCGCCATTCAATTGAGATAACCGTGCGCACAGCGCAGCGAGCGAGAGACCCGGTGGCTCGAGGTCCCGGCGAGAACGATTGGCCTACTTGCCCGTGGACTTGAGCCCGGACTTCGCGGCCTCGCGCCTGGCGCGCTCCGCTTCGACGAGCTGGTAGGCAACGTAGTACTTGTAGATGTTGCTCACGTAGGTAACGGTTTCGCGGCCGATGCGCTCGGAGGCAATCTGCTCGACGTTGCCGAACCAGACGTTCGGGTCGAGGCCGCGCGTCTGCGCTTCGTTCCGCAGCTGGCGCACGCGGGCGGGGCCGGCGTTGTACGACGCGAGCGTGAACAGCCCTTTGTTCAGGCGGTCCATGGGATCGTCTTTGTAATACCGATCCATCATGAAGCGCATGTACTTCACGCCGGCGTGAATGTTGGGATCGACCTTCCTGATGTCGCCGACGTTCATCTCGCGACCGGTCGGCGGCATGACCTGCATCAACCCGACCGCGCCGACGCGGCTCTTTGCGTTCTGATCGAGCTGTGATTCCTGATAGCCCTGCGCCGCCATGAGCAGGTAGGGCACGTCGTACTGCCCGCCATACTTCCGGAAGAGCGCTACCGTTGCGAGAAACTTTTTCCGCTCTGCCTCGGACGTGGCCTGCTTGGCGTAGCCGGTGCTCACCAGGTAGCGCTTCTGGATGATGTTGCCGAACGCTGTGCCGAGGCCGAACTTGGCGAGAAACGCGTTGAGTTCCGCCTCGATCCCCGGGCTGTTCTTCCGGATCGCCACTGCCAGATTGGCACCAGTGCGTAACTTCACCGCCTGGTGAACAGTCAGGTTCGTGAAGATCTGTTTCCAGAACTCCGCGAGGTAGTCGTCGACGACGACGATCGGCAGCAGCCCTGCATTGGTCATCTCGAGCAGGTCGTCGTCTTCGAGGTTGCCCGGCACTTCGGCGATGTCCACAGGGGCTTTGCCCTTTGCCTTCAATTGGTCGTTCAGGTCGAGCAGGCTCTGGTAGTACTTGCTGTCCTTGCGCGCGTAGACGCTTTTGCCGGAGAGGTCTTCCACCGAGTCGATCGGAGGGGCGCCGGGTCCGGTGACGACGACCTCACTGACGTTGGTGCGCGTGGGGTTGGTGAAATCGACCAGCGCCTGCAGTTCCGGCCGCACGGTGATCTGCGCGGCCACGAGGTCTACTCTGCCTTCCGTCAAAGCCTGGGCGAGTAGATCGCGCGGCAGGGGCACGAAGTAGACACTGACCTTCGTGTCGCCGTTCTTGAACTTCCGGTTCAGTTGATCCTCGAATGCCTTCCCGAGCTCGTAGGCCAACCCCCGCTGTTCGCCGTGGTCGACGAAATAAATCGTGCGATTGAACGTGACGCCGATGCGCACGAGCCGGCGCGTGACCATTTGGTCCAGGTCGCCGGTGAACTTGTTGCCAAGCGATGCGCGGACGCTCTCCGACAGCGCGGACTCGTAAGCGGACGGCGGGACGGCCGGCTTTCCGGGCTCCGCCGAAGCGCGGGCGGGAGCATTCGCAGCGGCATTCGATGTGTCGCCGCCGCAGGCGGAGGAGGCGGCCCCCAGGCACGCGATCGCCAGCGGCAGCAGCAGCGCTCGATGTGCTCGTGTGAACTTGCGGCACCGCATCGCTGTTCTCCTGCAGTAAGGTCGCCCCGCCCGGCCCGGTACGAGCTTACCACCCAACCCCGACGGTGGGAGCAGAGCGGCCCGGGTTCAGCTGCGCGAGCGCCAGGGGAGAGTGAAGGCAAGAATGGAGGCCCCCGTCACGGCCAGAGGCATCCAGTCGGAGACGTGCCAGCCGCGTTGGGTCGCAGTCGTGACGATCATGGCCAGCAGGATGCTGGCAACGAGCCAGCCGGCGAGCGCGCGAAGCAGGATCGACGGGATGCGCCACTTCGTGACATCCGATTGCAGAGCGCGACCAACATCCCATTGCAGGAGATGATCGAGGTCCCAGTTCAGGATGCGGTTGATGTCGAACAAGAGAATCTGCTTGAGCGTCATCGCGCCTGCTCTCGCGCTACCTTCGATTAGTGCTTCCGAACGCGCCGATTGTTCACTCCGTCGAGACGTGAGTCAAGTGGATGGAATGGTTTTCACGCTGCGCTCCGCGTAGCGCACTGCGGTTCTGCCGTCGCACGAGGAGCGCAGCCACGCCAACAACAGGTGCAATGAACAAGGGGTTGAGCAGGAGGGAGAACAGGCCGATCGAAGTGACTCCTGCGAGACGCGCGGCGGTCGATCCTCGTGACCTCATCACTGATGCCCTACCGCTTCTTCGTCGATCGTCGGTCTCCTTGATCCCCGTAGCCTGAGTGCGCGATCTTCTTCGCGCTCTGCCGCCG
The DNA here is from genome assembly GCA_035537955.1 of Vicinamibacterales bacterium. GTDB lineage: Bacteria > Acidobacteriota > Vicinamibacteria > Vicinamibacterales > 2-12-FULL-66-21 > JACDCA01. Next base: position 11,609 of record DATLLF010000074.1, read on the forward strand.
ATCCGCGCTCAGCGATCGCTCCACGTCGTCCATCTCTTTGAACTGCCCGCGCGCGTCCCGCTTCGCATACATCTTGTTCGTGCCGGTATCGATCAGCTCGCGCTTCGATGTGCTTCGTTTCGCCATTCTGAACCTCCCAACTGAGCGGAAGCAAACTGGCAGCCGCTCGTTGGGTCGGGTGGCGGACTACACCGGTGGAGGAACGGCCTCTTCTAAGTGATGAGCACTCGCCTTCGATTCCGGCGAGTGTCCTGCTCAGCGCGGATTCGCGGATCGCGAGCGAGCACGTCCACGTCGCACGATGCCTCTGCTGTTTTAACGAATGACCAGGTGCTCGGAATCGGTGGCACACATCGGGCCCTGTATTTGCACCTCGAATTCGACGTGCGACGGCACCTGTCACCCGAGTTCGACGAGCTGATGCGGCGCATCGTTGAAGAAAAGCGCCGCATCAGCTC
>DATLLF010000075.1:0-17415 GCA_035537955.1 Vicinamibacterales bacterium
GTACAGGACGGGAAAGAACTCGAGGGCAGGGTTGATTCGACGCGCCGCCGAGCGCATGGCGGCCGTGTATTCGGGAGTGAAGGTCGCGAGGTTGGATGCGAAGTCGTCCATCGCCCACCCTCGAAGATTGCGATGCCGCAGCGACAGGCGAGCGATCTCGGTACTCCAGCGGGTGAAGTCGGTGCCGAACGGTTGCGAGCAGCATTCGCTCGGCGGCACCAGATAGACCCACACGTCTATAGCGGCCCGTTCGGCTGCCGGCAGGAACTCTTCCTGCAGATCCGTCCAATCCGTCCCCGCATGAAGGATCAGATAGAAATACGTCGTCACGTGTGCTTCCCGCAGCCTGGCGATCGTCGACGCAGTGTCGACGTGACGGATGCCGTCGGCGCGTGGATGGGCCTCGCGGATCTCTTTGTCGTAATCGCCGAGCATCGGCGTGGACCGCCCGACGGTGCGCATCGATCGCGACTCGTCACACGCGGCGGACCCCATCACCGCGATCGACAGGGCAGACCAGAGCAGTGGCGTCAGGCGAGACATGAAGGCCTCCGCGGGCGGCTGACGTCGTGGCAGAAACTACTTGACATCGCTCGATGTGGAGTAATACTACGCCAATGATCGTGACATTGGTGTAAAACTCCATGAGCGCCAAGGCCATCAGGCACGTTCCGCCCACCCACGCCGGCTGCCTCCTCCGCATCAAGAGCGCGCGCGAGCTGTTCAAGCCGGCCGAAGCCGCGGTCGCGGAGTTCGTGATCGCCAATGCCGACCGCGTCATGCACATGTCGGTCTCCGAGGCCGCACGCGACATCGGCGTCGGGGAGTCCACGATCATTCGCTTCTGCCGGGCCCTCGGCTACAAGGGGTATCAGGAATTCAAGCTGCGGCTCGCGCAGGACCTCGTCCAGCCGGTGGAGTTCATCCACCGCAACATCACCTTCAAGGACAGCACCGCCGATCTCTGCCAGAAAGTGTTCGAGACCAACCAGCAGGCGGTGGAGAACACGAAACGGGCGCTCGATCCGGCGATGGTCGAGGTGGCGGCCAAGGCGATCGCGCAGGCACGGCGGATCGATATCTATGGCGTCGGCTACTCGTACTTCTCCGGCCTCGACGCCAAGTTGAAGCTCGTGCGCTTCGGCCTGACCGCCGACGCCTACGGCGATCCGCACCTCCAGGTCATGGCGGCGGTGTCGCTGAAGCGCGGCGATGTCGCCATCGGCATCTCGCACTCCGGCAGCACGCGTGACGTTGTCGATGCGCTCGGGCCGGCGCGGAAGGCGGGCGCCACGACGATCGCCATCACCAATTACAGCCCCTCACCGATCACGCGGATGGCGGACATCGTCCTCTTGACGGCTGCGTCGGAATCCCCGCTCGGCGGTGAGGTGCTGACGTCCCGCATCGCGCAACTGTGCGTCATCGACGCGCTGTCGGTGGCCGTGGCCGTCGCCGTGGGTGAGAGCTGCCTCGATCTGATCAAGAAGACGTCGCAGGCCGTGAAACGCAAGCGTTACTGAGGGCGCTGCATCCGCGGCGCAGGAGGGTTGCCATGTTCGGGCGTGTAATGACGGTGCTCCTCGCGTTCGTGCTGGCCGGGGCCTCCTCGTTGTCAGCGGCACAGACCGAGCGCGGATCCATCGTCGGAATCGTCAAGGATGCGACGGGCGGCGTGCTGCCAGCGGTCACCATCACGGTGACGAACACGGCGACCGGCGTCGAGCAGACCTTTTTCACGAACAACCAGGGGGTATACGAGGCTCCATTTCTGTCCCCTGGGGTCTATCGCGTCACCGCGGCGCTGAACGGCTTCGCGCCCGCCGCAGTGGCGGACGTGGAGGTGAACATCGGACGTCGCGTGAATGCCGACATCACGTTGAAGCCGGCGGCCGTCACCAGCGAAGTCACCGTCTCGGCCCGGCCCTCGCTGGTGCAGCGCGAATCGGCGACGGTGGGCCAGGTGTTCGACAGCAAGACGCTGATCGACCTGCCCTCCACCGACGGCAACATCTACAACGTCCTGACGCTCAACTCCAACGTCACGGCGCCTGCCGGCGGCAACGCTCCTGCCTTTCGGCTGGAGAGCGGAGGATCCTTCTCCGTGTCGGGCACGCGGCCGTCGTCGATCACGTTCAAGATCGACGGCCTGACCAATACGGATCCGGGCTTCGGCACGCCGACGATCACCCCTTCCATCGACAGCATTCAGGAATTTCAGGTCCAGAACAATGCCTACTCGGCGGAGTACGAAGGCATCGGACAGGTGAACGTGGCGACGAAATCCGGCACGCGCCAGTGGAGCGGCTCGCTCTTCGAGCAGTTTCAGAACGAGGCGCTGATGCCGACCAACCCGGTGCTCAATCGCAAGACCCGGCTGCGGTTCAATCAGTTCGGCGCCACCCTCGGTGGTCCGGTCTGGGGATCGGATCGTACATTCTTCTTCGGCTCGTATCAGGGACGACGGCACGACACGTTGAGCGCGGCACAGACGTACGTGCCGCCGACGGCCTATCGGTCAGGAGATTTCTCCGCGGCGCTCGGCGCGTGTGTCGTGGCCAGCGGACAGCCGGTTCCGCTGCTCGGGCCGGACGGCAACCCGACGGGTGATTGTGTCCGCGCCGGTCAGATCTTCGATCCGGCAACGACCGTGGCGAATCCCCGCTTCAACGCGGCGCAGGCGGCGTCGGCGTTGAACCCGCAGTTCATCCGGCAGCCCTTCGCGGGCAATCGCATTCCCGCGGGACGGATCAATCAGACGGCCCAGGACCTCTTCGCGGCGCAGCTGCCCGATCCGAATTTCGGCGATGCGCTCAACAACTACACCGGCGAGGCGGGCGCGGTGCTCAAGTACGATCAATACGCCGTCCGCGTCGACCACACGCTCAGCGGCAGCGACCGGTTGTACGCCAGGCTCTCCGTGCAGAACAACGTTCGTACGAACGAGCCGGTGATTCCCTATCTCGCCAAGAACCTGGAAGGGAAAGGGCGCGTGTTCTCGAGCACCTGGGCGCGCATCCTTGGCAGTTCGTCCGTGAATGAGTTCCGCGTCGGCTACGTCCGCGGAATCTACGGCGACTCGATCGACGAGATCGACCCTACGCAGTTCGGCATCGAGAATACGACGCTGCGCACCTTGCCGCGCTTCGCCCTGACCCCGGGCAATCTCAATTACGGCGGCTTCTCCGCCTCGGTCATCGCCGAGACGCAGGACACCTTCCAGCTCTCCGACAACCTGTCGCTCATTCGCGGCCGGCATGCGCTGAAAGCCGGTTTCAACTGGAGCTTCAACAAGTTCGACAACACCGAGTTCTTCGGCTCGAACGGCACGGCGACCTTCAGCGGCTTGTACACGATCGGCAACAGCAGCGCGACGGCGAGCCGGGAGAACGGCATCGCCGACTTCCTGCTCGGCACCGCCGCCAACACCTCGCTGAACCGCGCCGCCGCGACCAAGGTCTCGAACGGGCCCTGGGCGGTCTACGTGCAGGACGACTGGAGAGTGAACGATCGCCTCACCGTCGGTCTTGGACTTCGTTACGAATACCATCAGTTCTGGAAATCGAGCGAGATGGGGGGCGCCGCCATGGATCTGAGTGGCGACGGCCGTCTCTTCGTCGTTGATCCGCAGGTCGCCGAGCTCTCGAATACGCCGCTCGTCGTCTGCTGCGCCGGCGATCGCGCCGTCGATTCCGACCGGAACGATTTCGCGCCGCGCATCAGTGCCGTCTTCCGGCCCTTCGCGAAGGACGAGGCGACCGTCGTGCGCCTCGGCTACGGCATGTATTACTCGGACACGACGCAGTTCTTCAACTGGGGCTCGTTCGTGCCGCTGCGCGGCGACGTGTTCCAGGGGGTGACGGGTGATTTCTCGAATCCCGCCGCCACACTCCCCAATCTGTTCCCGAGCTCGAATTTCACGCAGGGAGGCGGGGTCATTCCGTTCATCCAGGGCGGGGTGCCGGCGGCGATCGCCGGTGATCCCGTGATTGGCGTCAGCGGCATCGTCGCCAGGAACAACCGGACGCCGTACTCGCACCAGTGGAGCGTCAGCTTTCAGCGCGAACTGCTCTCGCGGATGCTGCTGGACGTCACCTACCAGGGCGCGATCGGCCGCAACCTGCCGACGCAGTGGATCTTCAACCAGCCGCCGGCCAGCCCCAACACGGCGTCGTTCACCAGCGCGGACCCCGCGGTCAATCCCTACCTGCGCCGCCCGTATCTCTGCTGCTCGAGCACGTCGTTCGTCAATGCGAACATCCTCGAATCGGAGTACAACGCACTCACGCTGAAGGTCGACAAGCGGTTCTCGAATGGATATCAACTGCTCAGCAGCTACACGTATTCGCGCAGCATCGATCAGGGGAGCGAAGTGTTCCAGGTCGGGAACACGTTCAACATCCTTTCCGACAGCCGGAACATCGATCGCGACCGCGGGCGATCGACGTTCGACGTGCCGCATCGCTGGGTCACCAGCGGCACGCTGGAGTTGCCGTTCGGGCCCGGCAAACACTGGCTCGCCTCCGGCTGGCCGAGCGTGGCGCTCGGTGGCTTCCGCCTCACCGGTACGCTCACGATCCAGTCGAGCTATCCGTTCACGCCGCTCATTCGCAATCGGCTGTCGAACACCGGCTACGCGCTCGCTACCGAACGCGGCGACCTCGTCGGTGACCCCGACTGGTCGGGCGATGAGTGGGATCGACTCGTCGATGAATGGCAGAACGGCGTCGGACGGTTGTATGTCATCAACCCCGCGGCGGTGAGTCTGGATTACGCTCCGGGGACGTTCGGCAACATCCCGCGGAACTTCTTCCGAGGTCCGTATGGCCGACGAGTCGATCTGTCACTCGCCAAGGCGACGACGATCGGTGGAGACCGTCGGCTCGAGCTCCGGGTGGACGTGACGAACCTGACGAGCGAGCGGCTGCACCGCCTCGATATCGCGCAGTTCGTGGCGGCGAACAACCTGCTCACGAACGTGACGATGGGAAGCATTCCGCCGTACCGGAATATGTTCAACCCGCGAAACATTCAGCTCGGCCTGAGGTTCACGTTCTAAAGGAGCTTCAGGTGGTCACCGCCGGCTTTCACAGGGTCGACATCACGCCGCCGGCGGGAGTGCCGCTCGCCGGATTCGCCGCACGCCAGGGGGTTTCGACCGGCGTTCATGACCCGCTGTTCGCGCACGCTCTGGTGCTCGACAACGGCAGACGTGCGGCGGCATTCGTGTCGGTCGACGTGCTTGGTCTCGCGGCGGACTTCGTCGGCCGGGTGCGGCGGGAGATCAGCACGCGGACCGGACTGGCGGAACAGGGCGTGATGGTGTCGGCGACGCACACGCACTCGGCGCCCGTCACCGTCTCGACGTTCTTCAATCCCGGTGAGAGCCTCGATGCCCCGTACATGGACCGGCTCGCATCAGCGATCGTCGAGGCGGTCGTAACTGCCCGGGAAAACCGCCGGCCCGCGCGGATAGGTGTTGGCTCCGGTCGGGTGTCCGGCATCGGCAGGAACCGGCGCACGCCGAATCATCTCCCGGTCGATGAAGAGGTCGGCCTGCTCAAGGTGGCATTCCCGGACGGACGGCCGTGGGGGGTTCTGGTCAATCATGCGTGCCATCCGACCGTCCTCGGGCCGGACAACCTGCTCATGACCGGTGACTTTCCGGCGTTCACGATCGAACGCGTCGAAAGGGCACTCGGCGCGCAATCCTTCGCGCTCTTCGTGAACGGCGCGCAGGGCAACATCAGCATGGGGCACTCGTCGGAGCTCAGCGCCATCGGCATCATCACTCCCGGCCGTACGTTCGAACGAGCCGCGGAACTGGGCTATCGACTGGCTGATGTCGCGCTCCAGACGCTGCCGTCGATTCCGACAGTCGATGACCTGACGCTGGAGTACGCCTCGCGCATGATCCAGTTGCCATTCAATGCGTATCTCCCGCCGACGGAGACGGCCGCCGCACTGAGCGAAGCGCAGGCAGCCCTCGCCGCGCTCGAACGCCAGGGTGCACCAGTCGAGCAGATCGGCCCGGCGAAGACGCGCCGGCTGTACGCGTCGATTCGAAATTTCTATGCCGGCGAAGCGGCCGCTTCACCGAATGGACGGCTGCCGATCGAGATTCAGGCGTTCCGCGTGGGACCAGCGCTCTTCGTTGCCATCCCCGGCGAGTTGTTCGTCGAAGTCGCCCTGCGCATCAAGGCGGCGGCCGGTCATCCGCTCTTCATCATGGGCATCACGAATGGTTACGTCGGCTATCTCCCCACGCGCGACGCGTACCCGGCTGGCGGCTACGAAGTCGTGTCGGCGAAGGTGACCGACGCATCCGAAGAGCTGCTGGTCGGCGCGATCCGCGAGCTCGATCGCCGCCTGTCCGAGGTGGTGTCGTAGTGGCTCAGCGTGTGCGCATCGGGGTCATCGGCCTCGGCATCATGGGCGAGCAGTACGTGCGCATCTATCAGGCGCACCCCGCGGCGCAGGTGACGGCGGTCAGCACGCGCCGGCCGGAACGGCTCGCGGAGATCGGCGGCCGCTACGGCGTCGAAGGACGCCATGCGGACTATCGCGAGCTGCTCGCCAGAGGTGACGTGGACGCCGTCTGTGTCGCGACACCCGATCACGCGCACCACGCGCCGGTCCGTGCGGCACTCGAGGCCGGCAAGCACGTGCTCTGTGAGAAGCCGTTCACGACGGATCTCGCCGAAGCGGACGACCTCGTCGCACTGCTGCGAACGCGACCGCGCCAGAAACTGCAGGTCGCGTTCAATCATCGCTGGCTCTCCTCCTACAACCAGGGAGCAGTCGCGATCAGTAAGGGAGAGATTGGCCGTCCCGTGGCGGGGTACGCACGGAAGAACGACACGATCTACGTCCCCACGGAGATGTTCCCCTGGGCCGCTCGGACGACGCCGATCCATTTCCTCGGAGCACACGACATCGATCTGATGCGGTGGTATTTCGCCGACGAGCCGGTCACCGCGTACGCGCGAGGCGTCCGCGGCGTGCTCGCTGGCCGCGGCGTGGATACATGGGACGTCGTCCAGGCCATGGTGTCGTTCGAGCGTGGAGCGATTGCGACGTTCGAGGCCGCATGGATTTATCCGAATGCGTTTCCGACGCTGACCGATTCGTTCGTCGAGGTCATCGGAACGGACGGCCACCTCCACTTCGACCGCAAACGTGAGTCGATCGAAATGAGCACCGCGGCCCGGTTCACGTATCCGAAGACGTTCCTGCTCGCGGAGGTGTTCGGTCGCATGCGCGGCGCATTCGTGGAGTGTCTCTCCGACTTCATAGCGGCGATCAGAGAGGATACCGAACCGCGCGTGACCGCGATCGACGGACGTCAGGTCACGGCCGTGCTCGACGCGATCACGCGCTCGCTTGCCAGCGGCCGTCCCGAATCAATCGCCGGGCGCGATGCCTGATGCCACACCCCCTCGAGTCCGCCGATCACATCGTCATCACCGGCTACTTCGCGCTGCTGACGCTGATCGGTCTGTACTTCTGGCGGCGCATGCGCCACACGCGAGACCTGTTCGCGGCTGGCGGCAACGTGCCGTGGTGGCTCACAGGGATCTCGTTCTACCTGACCGGCTTCAGCGCCTTCACCTTCGTCGCCTACTCGGAGATGGCGTACCGGCACGGACTCGTCGCCATCACGCTGGCCTGGAGCGCGGCTGCCGCGATGCTCGCGGGCACCATTTTCCTTGCCGCACGATGGCAGCGTGCGCGGATCATCAGCCCGGTCGCGTTTCTCGAGGCGCGGTTCAATCCGGCGCTGCGCCAGGTCCTGGCATGGACCGGGATACCGCTGAAGGTGATCGACGACGGCTTGAAGATCTACGCGACGGGCATTTTCGTATCGGTCGGTCTCGGCTATGACCTCCGCATGAGCATCCTGGTCAGCGGCATGGTGATGCTGCTCTATACGTTCATGGGTGGTCTCTGGGCGGTGATGGTGACCGACTACGTGCAGTTCATCGTGCTCACCCTCGGCGTGGTGGTGCTCTGTCCGCTGGTGTTCAGCCGCCTTGACGGCATCGACGCGCTGTTTCGAGGCGTACCGGCCGATTTCGCCTCGCCGATCGGCGCGCCGATCACACCGCTCTACGTGTTTGCGTTCTATCTGCTCGTGATGCTCAGCTACAACGGCAACTGGGCGTATGCGCAGCGGTTCTACAGCGTGCGCGACGAACGCGAGGCACGGAAGGCCGGCCTGCTCGCCGTCGGCTTGATGATCGCCGGGCCGCCTCTTTTCATTCTGCCCGCGGTCGCGGCGCGAACGCTGATGCCCGAGCTGATGGTGCCGCCCAACTCGCCGCAATACACATATGCCGCGCTCGCCCTCGAGTTCCTGCCGGCTGGTCTCATGGGGCTGATGATCGCGGCGATGTTCTCGGCGACGATGTCGACGCTGAGTGCGGACTACAACGTCATGGCGAGCGTCATCACCGAGGACGTCTACCGTCGGCTGTTCGATCCGACAGCCACACAGCGCCGGCTGGTTCTCGTCGGCCGTCTCGCCACGCTCGGCGTCGGGATTCTCACGATCCTGATCGGCATGCTTCTGGTGACGACGGCGCAGCGGGGCCTGTTCGAGGTCATGGTGACCGTCTTCGGCCTGTTCGTGGGGCCGATGCTGTTGCCGACACTCGCCGGCCTCATCAGTCGCCGGCTGACCGTGCGTGGAGCATCGGCGGGCATCGCCGCGGGTTTGATGTCCGGCGCGTTCTTTTTCTCCTACAAGACGTGGTGGCTCGCCGGGCGGCCAGATATCGATCCGAACTGGCTGCGCTATGACTACGAGGCGATCACGATTCTCTCCAACATCGGCATCACGGTCGCGGTGATGGCGATCGTCACCGCTCTCGAGACCGTTCGTCCTGAGGAGCGCCGCCGGATCGCCGACTTCTTCGTTCGTCTCGCCCGGCCGATGCACGAGGATGTGCCCGCCGCAACCAGTGAAGCCGATGCGTTCTCTCCGATGACGATCATCGCGCAAGTCACGGCCGGCACCGGCGCGCTGTTGCTGATCGCTGGAGCCGTCCAATCCGCGGGAGCGGGACGGTTGATCAATGTCGCGGCCGGTGCGGTCGTGCTGGTGGTGGCAGCCGGATGCTACCGGCTGGGACGGGCCGCGAATGCGAAGCCGATTCGCGCGGTCGATCGGACGTAGGGCGCCATGCGCTGGCTCAATCTGCACATCGGTGATCGCCAGCTGCTCGGGACCGTCGCCGCCGATGACTCGGTCGTGTTCATCGACGACGCGTGTCGAAGTGCAGGGGTGTCTGTCCCGGTCGATACGCCGGATCTGGTTCGTGCCTGGCTGCACGATTCTGATCGCCTGCGCAGGATCGTCGCGTCCGTGTCGCCAGCGTCATGGCGGCAGCGATCGGACGTGAAGCTCGCGTCCGCGGTGCAGCGGCCGGGAAAGCTCCTCTGCCTCGCCGGAAATTATCGCGAGCACATCGTCGAGAGCGGCTTCGCGCCTGTCGCCGTCGAGGACGTGATCACCCCGCAGATGTTTCTGAAGCCGTCGACCTGCCTGATCGGAGACAACGCCGAGGTGCGGCTGTCGCCGGAAAACGTGCGGGTCGGTTGGGAAGTGGAGCTCGCGGTCGTGATCGGAAGGAGCGCGAGCCGCGTGTCGGTCGCGTCCGCGATGGATCACGTCTTCGGCTACACGATCCTGAACGATCTCAGCGAGCGGGGACTGAATTCGCGCCTGCCGGGGCGCCGCCTTCGCGAGCGCGACCCGTTCTTCGACTGGCTGGCCGGAAAGTGGTTCGACGGATTCGCACCCTGTGGGCCCTGGATCGTCACAGCCGACGAGATCCCCGATCCGCACGCGCTCGAGCTCCGGCTCACCGTCAACGGTGAGCTGCGGCAACGGGGGACGACAGCCGACATGATCTTCGACATCCCGACGTTGATCGCCAGCGCTTCGGCGATCATGACGCTCGAACCGGGAGACATCATCGCGACCGGTACTCCCGCCGGCGCGGGCATTGGAACCAGCGAATCGGTTCTGCGCCCCGGCGACCAGGTGGTCTGCGAAATCGATGCTATTGGCGCTCTCCATACGACCATCGGAGAAGCAGCGTGATCGCGATCGACTGGATCGTCGTCGCACTGTACTTCCTGCTGATGCTGGCCGTCGGGCTGTACTTCGCGCGACGGGCGAGCCGCAGCGTCTCGGACTACTTCGTCTCCGGCCGCGACCTCCCATGGTGGGTCATCGCACTGTCGGCCGTGGCCACGTACACCGACGCGGGCCTTGCACCGGCCGTGACCATGCTGACGTATCAGAGCGGCCTCCTCGGGAACGCCGTGTGGTGGATTCCGTACGTGGTGTGGATGCCGATCGGCGCGGTGCTCTGGTCGAAGTACTGGAGACGGCTGGGGACCGTCACGTCCGCCGAACTGCTCACCGTGCGCTACAGCGGACGATTCGCGCACCGCTATCGCGCCGTCTACGCGTCGTTCATGAGTTTCGGCTTCATCGTCGTCCTCATGGGCTACGTGTCGGCCTGGCTCGGCGCGGCGCTCGGCCCGATCCTCGGCTGGGATCCGCTTCAATTGATGCTCGTCGCCGGCGTCATTACTGCTTGTTACACGACGATGTCCGGATTGTCGGGTGTCGCCTACACCGACGCCATGCAATTCGGGATCTTTCTTGCCGGCAATATCATTCTGGTGCCGATCGTCGTCTCGCACGCGGGAGGAATGGACGCCATCCACTCGACCGTTCTTGCGTCGCGCGGCGATCAGTTCTTCAGTGTCGCGCTGCCGGCTCCTGGACTCGACGGACTCACGATCGTCGCGTTCGTCGTCCAGGGACTGTTCTTCGCTGCGTCGCCGACCGGCGGCGAAGGTTTCACCGCGCAGCGTTTCATGGCGGCCCGCAACGAATTCCACGCGCAAGTGGGGCAGCTGTTCAACACGATCCTCACCTTGATCGTCCGCGTCGTGCCGTTCCTGTTTCTCGGCCTGGCCGCCGCCGCACTCTATCCGCAGGGATCGCTTGCGGAACCAGGCGAGGCCTGGGCGCGGATGGTGAGCGCATACGCGCCAGCGGGGCTGCTCGGCGTGCTCGTGGCGGGCGTGCTCGCCGCGTACATGTCCACCGTGAGTACCGAGATGAACTGGGGCGCGTCGTACATCGTGAACGATCTCTATCGGCCGGTGCTGCGTCCGGGCCAGAGCGAGCGCCACTATGTCTGGATCGGCCGGATCGGGTCGCTCTTCCTGTTCGCCGTCTCGATGCTGGTCGCCTATTACTTCGTGCAGGGCCTCCGCGCCTGGTTCCTGTTCATCAACTCGGTCGTGTTCGCGTTCATCCTGCCGCTGTCATGGCTGCGGTTCTTCTGGTGGCGCCTGAACATCTACGGCGAGGCGGCGGCCCTCGTGGTCGGTCTTCCACTCAGCTATGTCGTGTGGTTTCCGCTGGGATTCTCCAACGAACAGCAGCACGCGTTCTGGGAGGGATTCCTGCTCCTGTTCTGTCTCGGAGCGATCACCAGCATCGTGGTCAGCCTGCTCACGCGTCCAGAGCCCATCGAAACGCTGCGCGATTTCTACGGGCGCTGCCGGCCGCCGGGATGGTGGGGGCCGATCGTACGCCAGTTCCCTCGTGAGCAACGCGAGGCGATCCGGCGCGAAACCGTCACCGATCTCGTCGATTGCACGCTCGGCGTCGTCTTCGCGACGGCATGCATTGTTGGCGTCATCGCGCCCCTTGGCCGCCACTGGATACTCCTCGGCGTGACGCTGGCGATCCTGCTGGCAAGCGGGACAGCGTTCATCACTCGCTGGGCACGCCGCGGCGTGTTCAGTGGACTCGGCGCAGGTCAGCCAAACGAGTCGCCGCGATCGACGATGGAGATGCCGTGACTGCCCTGCGAATCTGGCATGTCGGCAACTGGTGCGTCCATCTGGGCCAGAAGTACGTCGAGTCTCCTTTCGAAGCGCCGGTGAAGGACGTCGAGATCCTCAACTACGCGCAGCCGTTCGTCGATGCGTTGCGCGCCATACCCGGCGCGGAAGTGATCTCGCAACCGTCGTGGGAGCTGTATCACCTCTCACCCGGAGCGTTCGACGAACGCCTGCAATGGGCGACGTCGATCGTGTTCGCCGACGTGGAAACCAAGTGCCTGATGCTGCACCCCGACTTCTTTCAGCGCGCGCGATGGGGTGCTGCACCCGTGGTATTCCCCGATCGCTTCGATCTGCTGCGCCGCTGGATCGAGCGAGGCGGCCACTTTCACATGAACGGCGGCTGGCTGAGTTTTTCGGGAGAGCTGGGCAAAGGTGGATGGGGACGCTCGCGCCTGCACGACGTGCTGCCGGTCGAAATCTCGCGGCACGATGACCTGATCGAGTCGACGGCCGGGTACTCGATTCGCTGCGGTCGTCCTGAACATCCGCTGGTCGCCGATTTCGATTGGGCGACGGCCCCGCCGCTCCTCGGCTTCAACGAATGCCAGCTGCGGCCTGGTGCCGACTGCCCGCTCGAGATCCTCGACCGCGACGTCGCGCATCCGCTGCTCGCGTGGCACACGGTCGGTGCGGGCCGCGTGAGCTGCTGGATGACCGGCGCCAGCCCTCACTGGGGCATCAATTTCATGCGCTGGGATCAGTACGGCCGATTCTGGCGGAGGGTGTTCGCGCCGTGAACTTCACCGCGCTCGACTGGGTCATCGTCATCGTCTATCTCGCCTTCACCATCTGGGCGGGCATCTGGGTCCGCCGCTACGTCGAAGACCTGGGCGGGTACCTCGTCGCCGGCCGCCGCGTGCGTCTCGCTCTCGGCGTGGCGACCCTGGTGGCGACCGAAATCGGAACGGTGAGCTTCGTGTACCTCGCCGAGTTGGGCTACGTCGCAGGCTTCTCGTGTTTCGTGATCGGCCTGCTGGCGGCGGCAGCCTACGTGCTCGTGGGGCGAACCGGATTCATCGTGTCGGGTTTGCGAGAGCAAGGCGTGATGACCATCCCCGAGTACTACGAGGGGCGCTACGGGCGCCCCGTACGATTGCTCGGCGGAATCATCCTCTTCATCGGCGGCGTGCTGAACATGGGAATCTTCCTCAAGTTCGACGGCATCTTCCTCTCGGAGGTGATGGGATACGGTCCGCGAGCCGTTGCCGTGATCATGTCCGTGATGATGGTCGTGGTGGTCGCCTATACCGTCCTTGGCGGCATGCTGTCGGTCGTGGTCACCGACTTCCTTCAGTTCGTCGTGCTCTCGTTCGGAATGATGGTGGCGACGATCGCCGCGTTCATCGCGGTGCCTCCGCGAACGATGGCGGCGGCGGTGGCTCTCCACCTCGGCGATGCCGGCATGGACCCGCTGGCGAATCCGAGGTTCGGGTGGCCGTTCATCGTGTGGATATTCGTGAGCAGCGTGGCCGCCGCGGCGCTGTGGCAGCCCGGGGTGTCGAAAGCGCTTTCGTCGGAGAGTCCTGAGGTTGCACGCAAGGTGTTTTTCTATACGGGGCTGACGTTTGCAGGCCGCGCGATGATCCCGATGGTGTGGGGCATCGCGGCGCTCGCTTATTTCGGTCCCGGAATGCCGACGCTCGCCGTCATGCCGCGTCTGCTCGGGGTGATCGTCCCGAGCGGACTCCTGGGGTTACTGGTCGCCGGAATGCTGGCGGCATCGATGTCCACTTACAGCGCGTACACGCTCGCGTGGAGCTCGGTGTTCGCGCGCGACATCGTGGGGTGTCTCGGCCCGGCTGACCGGTCCGAAGCGGTCACGATTCGTACGACTCGCTACGCCACCGTGGGCATCGCGGTATTTCTGCTGACGTTCGGCCTCTGGTACCACGTGCCCGACACCGCGTTCCAGTATCTCTACATCAGCGGCGCCATGTACACCGCCGGGGCGCTCGCTGTCGTCGCGGCAGGTCTTTACTGGCCGCGCGCGACCGCGCTCGGCGCCTATGCGGCGCTCCTCTGCGGTGCGGCCGCGCCGATGGGTTTCCTGCTGCTGGAGCGGATGCGCGAACGATTGCCGTCCTGGCTGGCGTTCGTCACCGACGTGAACGTCGCGGGTCTTCTCAGTTTCGGTCTCGCGGCGGCGGGTATGGTTGTCGGGTCGCTGGCGACCCCTCAGGCCGCGGTGCGCACCCCGGTGGCGAACAGGAGCGGCCTGTGAGCCCCGGCGCCATCGCATGGATGGCGATCTTCGCCGTTTCAGCCGCCTGTTTCTTCGTTGTTGCCGGCGTGGTGTCGCTGCTCGGGATCCGCGACGTCAAGGATCTCCTGCGACGCCATCGCTGATCACTTCCCGGGAGGACCTGCATGCGCGAGGATCTTTCATTCGTTCACGAGCCGGTGAGCGATCTCTTTCCGAGACCGGCGGCCGCAGCCGATTGGGCCGCATTTCGCCTCCGTGACGATCAGGTTCGGTTCTTCGATGAGTTCGGGTATCTCGCTGGCGTGCCGATGCTGACGAGCGCGCAGGTCGACGTGTTGCGCGACGAGCTCGCGGCGCTGGCGTCGCCGGAACATCCAGGCCACGAACTGTTCTACGAGTACAACTCGAATGAGTCCGCGGATCCTTCGCGCGTGCTCTTCCATGCGCTCGGCGCGTGGCGCATTACGCCCGGGTTTCACGATCTGCTGTGGAATCCGGCGTTCCTCGTCCCCGCCTCACAACTGCTGCGCGGGGGCGTCCGCTTCTGGCACGACCAGCTGTTTTCCAAGCCAGCCGGCCACGGCGGTGTAGTCGCCTGGCATCAGGACTACTCCTACTGGACCCGCACGAAGCCGATGACGCACCTGACCTGCTGGATCGCGCTCGACGATGCGACGCGAGAAAACGGCTGCTTGCACTACATCCCGCGCAGCCATCAGTGGGACCTGCTGCCGAAGCCCGCGCTCGCCGGCGACATGGACGCGATCCAGACTGTGCTCTCGGAGGAGCAGAAGCAGCAGTTCAAGCCGGTGGCGATTGAATTGAAGAAGGGCATGGCAACCTTCCATCACCCGCTGATGCTGCACGGCTCCTACGAGAACAACACGGATGGGCCGCGGCGTGCGGCGGTGATCAACGTCTTTCGCGACGGCGTCCGCTCGGCTTCGAGCGAGCCGCTGCTCGAAGGGGTGCCGGCGATCCCGCCGGGCGAGCCGATGGGCGGTCGATTTTTTCCCAGTCTTTTCGATCCACGGGTTCTCGAAGCGGGCAACTGACAGGAGGGGGAGCAATGCGACTGTGGGCTGAGTACAGGAGACTTGCCACGTGCCTGGCGGGGATGCTGGTTGTAATCGTCGCCGCCGCCGCGATGCTGACGCGGGCGTCTGCGCAAGCGGGTACGGCAGTCGAGCATCACAGCCTGTGGGTCCATCCTCCCGAAGTCGGCCGCACTCCCGAAGCGGTCGCGAAATTCGTCGACCAATGCAGGCGCGCGCACATCGACACGATCATCCTGCTCGTCAAGGGCATGAACGGAGAGATCTACTGGCCGAGCCAGCGCTTCAAGGAAGCTGTCGTCAAAGGTTACGAGTCATTCGATCTGCTTGGGGAGCTCGGACGCGCCGCCCGGCCGCACGGAATCAAGGTGCATGCATGGCTGGTCGATTTCGCTGAAGGCGTCAACGGCGCGGCGGTTCGCGCGCACCCGGAATGGGCCGAGCTGAACCCGGCCGGCGGAACGACCGCGACCGAGACACTCGGTCCGCGGCAGAGGCCGTATCCCTACGTGTGGATGTGTCCAGCGCGCCGCCCAGGCTACACGGACCAGTGGCTGCTGCCGATGATCGAGGAACTGGCCCGCAATCCGAACGTCGAAGGCATCCACCACGATTACGTTCGCTATCCCGGCGATGTCGCTCCCGACAGCTTCTGCTTCTGCGACTTCTGTCTCGCCCACATACCTCGTTACGCGATGCTCTCCTACGAGAGCACGCCGTCGGCGCGCTACACGGTCGACCCGCGACAGGAACGGATCGAGGCGAACTGGTGGACGGATCCGACGATGCTGCCGGCGACGTACGCGAAAGCCGAGCGCCGCGAGAAGGCGGACTTTCTCCTGAACGGGCGGACGATCCCGGGCGGACCGCCGGACATGCGTCACTTCTTTTACGACTACCGCATCGAGCAGATCAACCGCTTCGTTCGCGAAGCGCACGATGTCGCGAAGAAGGTGAATCCGAAGATCGAAATGACGGCTGCCGTGTTCAAGAACCCGGTCCAGAGCGGCAGGTTCCTCGGGCAGGAGTGGCACCGCTGGAACGACTGGATCGACGTCTACACGCCGATGACCTATCGCAGCCACTTCGCTGGAGACTTCGAGGCCTACGTGGATCACCTCGAGGAGGTGACGCGACGGCAGATCGAGTGGACACGCCACGGCCGTCCGCTCGAAGCGGGCATCGCGTCGACCTACCTGTATCGCGAAGAGCTGAAACCAATCGACGACATGAACGACGCGCTGGATACGCTGAAGGATCTGCCGGCGAAGGCCGAGGATACTCAGGCAGCTCAGCGTCAGCTCAACGCGGCCATCTACGTACTCGAAGGCGCGTCGGGCGATGCTGCGCAGGCCCGGCAGATCGCGATGCAGCGGCTGGTGGACGCGCACGCACGGCTGCAGACGCGTCTCGCGCCTGTGGCCGCTGACAGCGCGAGAAACCTCGACGCGCTCGTCAAGGCAGCGCAGCAGGCACCTCCCGAACAGCTGTCGCAAGCGGTGGCCGCTGTGTCGGCAGCGCTCGCGAAGATTCGCGCGGATCTGCCGGCGGGGTTCTGCCCGCCGGAAAAGCTCATCGCGTCCATCGAGGCGGCGCGAAAGGCAAAGCCGGATGGCATCGCCATCTTCGCGGCCAGCAGCATTACTCGCGAGAAGCTCTGGCCTGCGCTGGAAAAGGCATTCGCCCGGTGATCCGGCTGCCGGTATCGGCGGTTCTCATCGGCGCCTTCTGCGCCTGGCAGGGTGCGGGACCCGCTCCGGCGCCGCCGACGGCCGCCGTGCTGCAACCCGCCGTCGTCGAGGACGACTTCGGCGGTGACGGTCTGGGACAATGGGCGAGCTACCCGCCAGCACAGGACGTCGGCTACGAACCATCGCTCACGCCAACAGCGGACTACGGTGCACCAGGCGGACGAGCGCTGATGCGCATCGTTACACCGGTGACCGTTGGACCGCTGCGCATCGGCTTCATCAAGCAGGTGCCGCTGGTGGCGTCAGCGGGAGGAAAGCTGGAATTTTCGTACCGCCTCGAACCGCCCACACTCGCTGGCGAGCTCGAGATCGGCATCGCCGGCGGAGATGGCCACCGATACACCGCGAGGCGGCGCGCCTCGTCGGGCCAATGGACGTCCGTGGACACGAGCCTTTCTGAATTTCGCGATGCGAGCGGCCGCTCGCTCGCGGATCGCACGAGCATCGAAGCGATGTACGTGATCGC
>DATLLF010000076.1:0-30573 GCA_035537955.1 Vicinamibacterales bacterium
TTCGACGCCGTAGATCGCGGCGATTTGTGGGTGATTCAGCGTCGCAAGCAGCTGCGCTTCGCGCGTGAACCTGGCGAGCCGGTCAGGGTCCGCAGCGACTGCCGAGGGCAGAAGCTTGAGGGCGACGTCGCGCTGCAAACGGGAGTCGCGCGCGCGATACACCTCACCCATGCCACCGCGTCCGAGCAGCGACACGATCTCGTAGGGACCGATGCGGGTGCCAGGGGTCGTCAAGTGCGGGGAAGCTTACCATCGGCCCGCGGTGCATGTGCTGCCGATGCACTGCACGGATGTCGCAGAATCGCGGCACCTTTGTCCCTCTCCGCGAGCAGAGCGTGCACTCCAGATGACAGAATTTCGTCCCGTTATTCCCGAACGCGAGAGAAGTCCCACGCGTGCGCGGTTTGTGCCGTGGCATTTTCATTGCTCGACTGGAATGTTGCCTGCCACGGAGCTCACCTTGAAACCATTGCCACACCCACGCCGACTCAGTTTCGCGACGGTGCTCTGCGCAGCCGTCTTCGTGCTCTGGCCCGCCGAGGCCAGGGCGCAGCACCACGGCCACTTCCATTCATCTTTCGTAGTCGCCGCGCCGGTGTACTTCGGCTACGGCTTCGGATATGGCTACTACAATCCGTTCTGGTGGGGTTACGGCGGCTTCTATCCCTACGGGTGGTACGCGCCGTACTATCGCCCGACGAACTATGAGCTGGGGCTCGGATCGGCGCGCCTGCAGATGAAGCCGCGCGACGCCGAGGTATACGTCGATGGCTACATTGCCGGCCTGGTCGACGACTTCGACGGCATATTTCAGAGACTCGATGTCCCCGCCGGGCAACACGACCTGACGGTGTATCGCGAGGGGTACAAAACGTTCACGGAAAAAGTGCTGTTCCGTCCCGGTGCGACGGTCAGTATCAAGAGCGACCTTCAACCGCTTGCGCCCGGAGAGTCGAGTGGCCCCAGGCCGAAGGCTCCCGAGACGCCGCAGCGTCCTGCTCCACGGGCGGGCGAGCCTGCGGGAGATGAGCGTCGAGAGCCGACTGAGTTCGGCAGCCTCGCGGTGCGCATTCAACCCGCGGACGCGACGCTGCTGGTCGACGGCGAGGAGTGGACGGCCTCGCCAGGAACGGCTCCGATTGTTCTCGAGCTTCGTGAGGGATCACACGTGATCGAGATCCGCAAGGAGGGATTCGCCACCTTCCGGCGAACGGTCCGGGTACGGGCCGGCGAGACGCTCCCGCTGAACGTGAGTCTCTCCCGATGACGCGGCCCCACGCCCGTGCCCACTATTCTCATCGTCGACGACGATCCTGATATTCGTGAGCTCGAGAGAGCCGCGTTGACGCACGCCGGACACAAGGTGGTGATGGCATCGAACGGACGCGAGGCGCTTGGAACGCTGGAGCGGATGCGACCGTGCCTGATTCTGCTCGACCTCATGATGCCGGTGATGGACGGCCTCACGTTCCTCGTCGAGATGCGGCGGATCGGGGCGGCGAACGTGCCCGTACTGTGCGTATCGGCTGCCGGTGACGCCGTGCTCGCCCGCGCTCTCCAGCTCGGAGCCAGAGAGTGCCTGCCCAAACCCGCCGACGTCGAAGAGCTGTGTAACCGTGTGCTGCGCTACTGCAGCTAGTCCGGTGCACAGTGATTCGCAAATATCTCCTGCATCGAGGTGGGATGCAGCGGCCGAATGCGCTGCACCGTTGCGGCGGAGTCACGCCTGGAGCCCGGCGCCTCGCCAACACCCGTCAACTCCACATCGTCGTCGACGATGAGCAGCCGTGTCGGCATTTCGGGGGCTACGACCGAGGGAAAAGACTGTTTCAAGCGGCACGGTTCATGGATCATCAAATCATCTTCGCTCCCACAACGATGTAAGCGTTGGTAACGGGGCGTAAAGAGACGTGGTGGCGGCCCATCGGACTGCTCAGGTTGCTGACGCCACGAGAAAGTGAAGCAATGGAGTTCAGAACTCTCGGCAGAACCGGCGAACGGGTCTCGGCAATCGGACTCGGCGGGCACCACCTGGGATTCAAGAGCCTGAACGAGAAGGAAAGCATCCGCATCATTCGCGCGGCATTGGACGGCGGCATCAATTTCCTCGACAACAGCTGGGACTATCACGACGGGGCCAGCGAGCGCCGCATGGGCAAGGCGCTGCGCGACGGATATCGCGATCGCGCGTTTCTCATGACGAAGATCGATGGGCGTTCGCGTAAAGAGGCCACACGTCAGCTCGAGGAGTCGCTGACACGACTGGACGTCGAGACAATCGATCTCGTGCAGCACCACGAAGTGATCCGGTTCGAAGACGCTAACCGCATTTTCGATGCCGAAGGAGCACACGCGGCGCTTCTCGACGCGCAGAAAGCGGGGAAGATCCGCTACATCGGCTTCACCGGCCACAAAGACCCGCACATTCATCTCCACATGCTGACGGTGGCGCAGGAGCGCGGGCACACGTTCGATGCCGTGCAGATGCCTCTGAACCTGATGGATACGCACTACCGAAGCTTCGAGCGGGTCGTGTTGCCGCACCTCGTGAAGAGCGGTATCGGTGTCCTCGGGATGAAAAGCATGGCCAACGGCGTCATCCTGAAGTCTGGAACCGTTACAGCCACCGAGTGCCTTCACTACGCGCTGTCGCTTCCAACTTCCGTGGTGATCACGGGGATCGAGTCGATGGAGCGTCTGGAGGGTGCCCTCGACGCTGTGCGCACATTCCGTTCTCTGAACGAAAGAGAGATGGACGCGCTGCGGGCGAAGACGGCATCCGCGGCATCCCGGGGCGAGTTCGAGCTTTTCAAGACCTCAACTGTTCATGATGGAACGCTGGAACACCCCGAGTGGCTGGGTGAAGAGCCGGAACGCGTGCAGCAGCTGGCACGGTAAACTCCGGCCTTCGGCTCCCGGCTTTCGGCCCACATCACCGAGCACGATCACGAGGCACCGCAGCAGGAGCACCGAGCACGCAGCACGAGCACCGAGCACACAGCACTTGGCACCCAGCACCCGGACACTCACCAACGTTTCATCCTTGAAGTGCCACCCGCATGTTGTTACTCTCGCGTGGAGGTTCATCGGCCCTCACCGCCACGGGGCCGCCTTGCCAGGGGCAGCGCGGTGACAGTCCTTCCGGGCGTTGAACCCGCCAGACGTTTCTCACCCTTCCAGCACCACGGTGGGTTCGCAGGTTCGTGACTCGCGGAGGTGTCCGCATGCATCAGAATTTCGGCGCGCGCATGCGCCGGCGGCGTGAGGAGCAGGGGATCGCTGTCGCCTCGATCGCCGAGCAGACCAAGATCAAGCAGTCGCTCCTCGAGGCACTCGAGCGCGACGATGTGTCGCACTGGCCGTCCGGCATCTTCGGCCGCGCCTACATCCGCGCCTACGCCCAGGTGATCGGCCTCGATCCGGACGTCGTCGTCCGCGAATTTCTCGAGGTGCACCCGGAGCCTGTCGAAGAGTTCGAAGCCGCGCTCGCAACGGCGCTTTCCACGGGCGTGCGGGGTAATGCGAGTCCCCCGACCAGGCTCCGCAACATCGTAGGGTCGGCCCTCGATTCGCTCTCGCGGTTCCGCCGCGCGCCCGCTGTCGTGCAGGAGGTCTCGCATCAGCCTGCGCGTCCTGCACACGTCGAGATCGACCGGCCGGTATCCGACGAGCCTGACGTGCATCCGCCTGAGATCTTCGGAGCGGTGGCCGTCGCCAACGATGATCCCGTCGCAGATGATTGCGTCGCGGTTGATGACGTCGAGACCGTTGCGTCGGCGCCCGCCCCCGACGATAGTCAGCGCACCATCGCTGAGCGAACCCTGGCTGCACCAGCCGTCGATCTCGCCCGACTCGCGGAGGTGTGTACAGCCATCGGGAGCCTCCACGACGCGAGCGACGTCCAGCCGGTGTTGAACGACGCGGCCAGGCTGATCGAGGCGTCCGGTCTCATTGTGTGGATCTGGGATGATGACGCTGACGGGCTCAGGCCGGCACTGGCGTGTGGATACTCGCCGCGCGTGCTGACCCAGTTACCGACGGTCAATCGCCACGCCGACAACGCCACAGCCGCGGCCTTCCGGACGGCGACGACGTGCGTGATGCGAGGAGGTCCGCACTCGAATGGCGCGCTTGCCGTTCCGCTGATGGCGCCTTCAGGCTGTATCGGCGTCCTCGCGCTGGAACTCCCGAACGGCACAGAACAGGAAGAACCGGTTCGCGCCGTGGCGTCCATCGTGGCAGCAATGATCGCCCTCTGGGTCAGCCCGTTGGACTCGGCGGGGGAAGGCTGGACCGAACACGAGGAGGCGGCCGAGCACCGCAGAACATCCTGATAGCGGGCCCTCGTCCCAGCGTTCATGGCTTCCGCCATTGCTTCGCTCTGTAAACAGAGGCTACAATCCGCGCGTTTTGACAACGATGGACAACCAGACGGGGGAGACGTCTCTTCGCCTGCTGGAGATGGCGAAAGCAGGCGACCGGCATGCGCTCAACGAACTGCTCGAGCGCTACCTGCCCCGTCTGCGCCGCTGGGCGTCCGGGCGGGTGCCCGCTGCAGCGCGAGGGATGATCGATACCGACGACGTTGTCCAGGACACGGTGATGCGGAGTCTTCATCGCATCGACGTGTTCGAGATCCGTGGAGAGGGAGCGTTGCAGGCCTATCTCAGGCAGGCCGTCCGCAACCGCCTCGTCGACGCGCACCGGCGCCACACGCGCCAGGCGACGGCGACTGAGGCGAGGTCGGACATTCCGGCCGTTGGACCGTCCCCGCTCGAGGAGGCGGTCGGCACGGAGGCGCTGGAGCGGTACGAAGCGGCGTTGCTCCGGCTGCGGCCCGAAGATCGAGAGATCGTGATTCTCAGGATCGAGCTCTGTCACAGCTACGAGGAGCTCGTACAGATCCTCGAGAAGCCATCTCGAGACGCATGCCGTGTCGCTGTCACTCGCGCCCTCGCCCGGTTGTCGGTAGAGATGGGCCGTGAGTGCTGACGCCGAAGAACAACTGATCCCGTTCGCGGAAGCCGTCGCGGACGGCGTCGACCCTCAGTGGCCGCCGGCCGTCGAGGGACCCCTCGCCACCGCAATCTCCGATCTACAGATCATCTCTGAGATCGCGCGCGTCCATCGCGTGCATCAGACCTCGGCGTCAGCCGACGAAACCCAACCGCAACCGGCGGCACCGTCGCCCGGTTCGGATGCGCCGATGTGGGCCCACCTGCGACTGCTCGAGCCGCTCGGGTCGGGGTCGTTCGGCGACGTCTTTCGCGCCTGGGACACCAATCTCGATCGGGAGGTCGCGCTCAAATTGCTGCGCCCCAGCCGCGATCTCTCGTTCGACGCGGCGCTGCGCGAAGGCCAGCGGCTCGCGCGCATTTCGCATCCCAACGTCGTTGCCGTGCACGGCGCCCAGCAGCTCGAAGGCCGTGTCGGTATCTGGGGAGAGCTGCTGCGTGGGCGTACGCTCAACGAAATCGTCGAGCGCGACGGCACCATGAGCGCACTCGAAGCGACGGTCTGCGGTGAGGCGATCTGCCGCGCGCTCTCGGCGGCGCACCACAGCGGCGTGCTGCACCGTGACGTCAAACCGCAGAACGTCATGCGCGAGCGGGGCGGACGCATCGTTCTGATGGATTTCGGCCTCGGGATCGAGCTTGCCGAGGCGCCGACGAAGGCCCGGCTGGCGGGTACGCCGCTGTACCTGGCGCCCGAGCTGTTCGAGGGGCAGCAGCCCTCGGTGCGATCCGACATCTACAGTCTTGGCGTGCTGCTCTTCTATCTCGTAACGGGATCGGTGCCTGTGCCTGGCCGATCGCTCGAGGAGATCAAAGAGAAGCACCGTACGGGGACGCGGCAACGGGTGCAGGACCTTCGCGCGGATCTGCCCGCCACGTTCGTGCGCGTCCTCGAACGGGCGGTTGCGCCGAAGCCCGAGGACCGGTTCGAAAGTGGTGGTGAGTTCCTCGCCGCGCTGGGCACGGCCAGCGTGGGAATGACCGCCTCGCCGGGAATGGACTCGCGCAGGCGGCCGACATGGCTCGTCATCTCGGCAGCAGCAGTGATTGCCGGTGCCGGCATCGCGGCCGGCGCGCTCTTCGTGAAGCTGCGGACGACGGAGGCGGTTCGTACACCTGTCGTTGCGACCATCGAACCGCCGCCGCGAACGCGATTCGCCGAGAGCATTCGGAACGTGGCCGCGGTCTCGCCCGACGGCCGCCACGTCGCGTTCGTGGCAACCGAGGAAGGCAATAGCAAGCTGTGGATTCGCTCGCTCGCGTCGGCCGCAGTGCATGTCATCCCCGACTCTGCCGGCGCGTCCAATCCGTTCTGGTCGCCGGCGAGCGACGCCGTCGCGTTCTTCTCGCGCGACGGACTGCGTCGGGTGAGCGTGGACGGTGTCCGCTCCGAAACACTGGCCGCACCAACCGAGGAACGCGGCGGAAGCTGGAACTTCAAGGGCGTGCTGCTCTTTGCCGCCGGCCCGCGCGACGGGTTGTTCACCGTGCCGGCGACGGGAGGAACACCCACCCGCGCGCTGATGCCCGATCATTCGAAGGGAGAGATGGGCTTTCTCTGGCCGAAGTTTCTTCCCGACGGCGAAAGATTCGTGTTTTTCGTGTGGAGCAACGACGAGAAGGTCAGAGGCATCTACCAGGGGCGGCTCGGCGCACGCGAGTACACGCGCCTGATCGGCAGTGATACCAGCGCCGAAACGAGCGAGGAGTATCTGCTGTTTGTCCGCGACGGCACGATCGTGGCGCAGCGGTTCGATCCCGACCGCGCCCGCGTGGTGGGCGAGCCGGTGTCACTGCTCCCCCAGGTCAGCGCCACGCCAGACTTCCGCAGCGCAGTGACCGCCTCGCGCACAGGCGTGCTGGTCTACACGCCATTCACTGCGGCGGACCTGACGAATCTGGTGCGCTTCGATCGGACTGGAAAACGACTCGACACGATTGGAACGCCGGGAAAGTACAGAAACCCTGCGATCTCGCGCGACGGTCGGTATCTCGCCGTTCAGACGTACGACGACTCACTCTCGGAGATCCGCGTCTTCGACCTGCTTCGCGGCGGTGCGTCACGGCTGCCCCATGCGGCGAACGCCGAGCTCCCGATCTGGGCCGACGACGGCCGATTGGCATATGCGGCGACGGATAATGGCTGGAAGGATCTATTCGTCAGGCGCATCGATGCGGATGCGCCTGCGCAACTGCTGTATCGGTCCGAGGAAGACAAGATACCAACCGACTGGTCTCCGGATGGTCGTTATCTGTCCTTTACTTCGCTGAAGCCAGGCGGGGACTACGATGTATTCGTGGTGCCCGTTCCGGCAACGTCCCCACCGATCTCGATCGCAGCGACCACCACGACGTTTGAAGCCGACGGGCAATTCTCTCCCGACGGCCGCCAGATCGCATACATCTCGACGATCAGCGAACAGCCGGAGATCTACGTGAAGGGTTTTCCGTTCGGTTCGGCCGCCCGCCGCGTTTCTACTTTTGGTGGGACCAGTCTGGCGTGGGGAGCCGACGGCAACCTGTACTTCATGGACCTCAAATCACGTCTGATGCGCGTTCGTATTCCCGCGTCCGGCACGGCGAAGATCCCCGACCCAACGCTGGTGATGCAGACAGAAATTATTACGAGCGGAACTTCGCGAACCTACTTCGCCCTGACGCCAGACGGCGGAGTTCTCGTCAACACGCCGGTCTCAGGCAGCACGAATCTGGCCGTTGTCGCGAACTGGACATCGTTGCTGCGCAAACCGTAGTCGTCAAACTTTGAAGGAGCGTTCAGATGGCCGACCCGACCAATCCGCAGGATCTCCCGAGCCTGAAATCGCTCGAAGAAGCAATCGCCAACCTCGAACGGCAATACGCACAGCCCGTAGCCGAGACACAGGCGGGTCGACAGCGCGCGACGCTGATGTTCCTTGGCGCGATGCGGGAGCTGGTCGAGGCATTCTGCCGCCAGGGGTCCAAGGAGGAGGAGCCCGGATACATTCCGTTCGCCTTGCCCGAGGCCTGATAGCAGGCTGGCTCGATGGCGCCGTTGTATCGCCGTTCCCGCTGGCTTCGGATCGAATGGGCCGGTGAGCGATTCGAGGTCAGTCACGATCTCGGCCCCACGCGGTTGCTGATTTCCGGTGAAGACGCATCGATCCTGTGCGCGCTCACGTTCTGGCGGACCGGGGCGGATCTGGCCCGCCGCTTCCCCGGACGTCAGCGGGCCGAACTCGACGACCTGTTGACGCGCTTCCATGCCGCGCGGCTCATCGAGAGGGCTGGCGATCTCGAGGATCCGCGCGGCACCTTGCACACGTGGATGTCGTGGCACCCGGTGGCGTCCCGCTTCCACCTCGGAACGCGAGACGTCGCGTACGTCGAGCGCGAACGGTCCCGAGAGATCCTGACGGCTTATCGCGCCGAGGGCCCGCCTCCTTCGCCGCTCAAGCCGGTCCCGGCAGAAAGAATTCCACTCCCCGCATTCAACCGCACGGGCGAGTTTCCGCGGGTGCTGCTCTCGCGAAGGTCCTGGCGCCACTTCGCTGAAGGATCGCTGCCACTCGAGCAGCTCTCGACGCTTGCGGGGCTGACGTTCGCAGTGCAGCAGTGGGCGGAGATCGACGGGCAGCAGATCGCGCTCAAGACATCGCCGTCGGGCGGCGCCTGTCACGGGATCGAAGCGTATTGGGCGGTGAGGCGAATCAGCGGACTACCGGACGGGCTGTACCACTACGCTCCCGATCTGCACGCGTTCGTGCCTGTCTCCACCGGTTGGGGATGGGACCGCGTCGCCACCTACTTCCCTGGTCAACCGTGGTTCGCCGAGGCGAACGCTGTCGTGCTCATGACCTGTCTCTTCGAGCGAACCCGCTGGAAATATCGGCATCCGCGTGCCTATCGCGTCGTGCTGCTCGAAGCCGGCCACCTCTGTCAGACGTTCTGTCTGTCGGCAACATGGCTGGGGCTGGCGCCATTCTGCTCGGCCGCGCTGGCCGATTCCGAGATCGAGCGGGATCTCGAGATCGACGGACTCTCCGAGGCCATTCTGTATGGTGCGGGTGTTGGCGTCCGCCCGCCGGGAGCGTCATGGGCGCCCTGGCCCTCGAGCACGCGTCAGCCGAAAACCCGGCCCCCGGCCCACGCTGACGCCGTACACGACGAAGCCGGATGACCGCAGCAGCGCGTTACTTCCAGCCAGTCGACTTGCGCGTGAACCGCGCCGGGATCGCCGGCTTGTTCTCGGCCGGCTTCTCCTCTCCTGACGCGGCCGCGATCTCTCGCTCGAGTGTTGCCGCGTCGGGCAGGCCCGAGAGCTGGTCCACGAACACCAGCGAATGCTGCGAGGGGATATCGAACTTCCGTCCGCACACCTTGCACACCACCTGGTCGTCGAGCCGCAGCAGGTAATCGCGCAATTTCGCAAACTTCGCCCGATCCGCATCGTCAGCGCCGGCCGGCGGACGATCTTTCTTGGTCCGGCGGACCCAGCGAATTGCATACTCCGACGTCCGGCGGCACTTCGGGCACTGGTAGCTGCCGGGGCGAGTCTCAGCTTTTTCCGTAAAGAACGCACGTTCGTCAAGGCCCATACCGTCATAGTAGCGCGGGTGCCTCGAGTCGGTGCAGTGGCGCGCGCGCACTACCTGGCCCCGAGCACGGACTTCGTGATCGCGAGCGCGAGCGCGTCGACGTTGGACCGATCCGTGTTGCTCAGCGCGATGATCGTGAGCGCAGGCTCGACGACGTGATAGAGCACGCAGTTCGTGCCCATGATCTGACCAGGCCGCATCACGGTCGTGTACTTGTGGCCGCCGATCTCGTCGCGGTAGATCCAGATTCCATAACCGTACTCGTCGAGCCCCGGGCGCATCATCGCGGCGAGACTCTCTGACTTGAGAAGCCGGCCTCCGAACAGCGCCTCGGAGAAAGACCGCAGGTCGGCGGTGATCCTGCCCTCCCGAACGACGAGGATCGCACCGCTGAATTCGGGTGCCTTCGTCTGAATGACCGCTTTGATGCCAGTGGCGTCTGTCTGCACCATCAATGGCGCAGCACTCATGATCCATAGCGCAGACGCAAGACAAGCCAGCAGGCGCGGCATCCGTCGTCGGATACGGCGGCACAGCGCCTGAAGTTCCCGACTACTTCGACGTCGGCGTCAGCGCTTTGTACACATCCTCGAGCGCAGACCTCATGAGAGAGTCGGCAAACATCCCCTTCCGCACGGGATCGTCACCGGTGAAGCGTATGCGGAGCTTCTCCAGATCGACTGCCTGTTTTGTTTCGTCCAGAGTGAGGCCACGCTTGATCGCGGCGCGAACCTGCTGCGTGAGCGACTCGAACAGTTCGATGACGCTGTCGAGATACGCTGTGTCGCGCATCAGCGGTCCGTGCCCTGGAAGGATGACGTCCGCATCGAGCGCCCGCAGCTTCTTCAGCGTGTCGATCCAGTCCGGCCACGAGGAGCCGTACGCGAACGGCACCGGATGAACCAGCAAGTCTCCGGTCGCGAGGATTCTTTCCTTCGGCAGATACACGATCACGTCACCCTGCGTGTTGCCGATCCCGAGGTGGAGTATGCGAATCTCACGGCTGCCATCGTGTACGGTGAGTCCGTCGCGGATCGTGAGACTCGGCAGAACGACCCGAAGCGACGGAATCTTCGGCAGGAACGCGCGCAGCGTTCTCGACTGCTCCTGTAATCGTGACTTCTGTTGTTCGGTGAGCTGTGCTCCCTGGGTGGTGGTTCCCTTGGCAAGACGCGCGTCCACGTCGTCGGCCATCTTCGTCCAGTACTCGACGCCGTACTCCTTCAGGCTCGGCACCACCTTGTCGCGCATGTCATCGCGCGTCTGACGGTGCGCGACGATCTGCACGCCGGGGAACGCCTCCGCGTACGCCTGGTTGCCGAAGATGTGATCGTCGTGCCAGTGCGAGTTGACCACGTAGCGGACCGGCTTGCTGGTGAGCTTGCGGATCTCGGAGATCATCGTGCGTGCCGCATCGGGGGTTCGGCCGGTGTCGAGGACGAGCACACCCTCGTCGCCAACGACGATGAGCGAGTTGCCTTCGACCGGATCCATTCGCACCTCGGAGTAGATGGCGGCGTAGACGCCGTCAGCCAGCTTCGTGATTTCGAGCGTCTGGTTCTGCGCGACAGCACTCATCGGCAGAGAGGAGAGCGCTGCCAGCAGAATCCAGAGTGGCGAGTCGAGTGCCCGGATCCACATGATACGAACGTTACGTGAACGCCGAAGCCCGCGTTGAGCCATGTTGTGAACGGCTGTTCGACGGTGCCGTTTGCGCGCCTGCCGGGATGAGGCGGTTGAAGAGGCGGAGCAGCCGAGACCGCGGTCGAGGGCGAAAAAAGCAGCGGCGCTGTTACAACAAAACCGCTCGTCCCGGCGTCTAACCCTCTCATGGAATCGTTCTTTCGAGACCTCAAGCAGACTCTGCGCATGTTCGTGCAGAGCCCGGCTTTCACGCTCGCCGCAATTGCCGCGCTGACGCTCGGCATTGGTGCGAACACCGCCATCTTTTCAGTCGTCAACGCCGTTCTTCTCAAGCCGGTCGCTCTTCCGGACCCTGGTCGCGTGGTCGTGTTCATGAACGTGTCACCGCGCGGCGCTGGCCCCGCCGCGTCGCCGGTGAAGTTCCTGCACTACCGCCAGCAGGATCAGGTCGTTCAGGACGTTTCGGCATTCAACACAGGCGTCATGAACTTCACGGGCAGCGGTTTTCCGGAGCAGCTCCGATCCGGTCGCGTGTCGGCGGACTTCTTCAAGCTCGCGTCGCCGCCGATGGTGCTCGGCCGCACGTTCTTGCCCGAGGAAGACCTGCCGAACGGTCCGCGCGTCACGGTGATCTCGAAGCGGCTCTGGGAATCACGCTTCAACAGCGATCCAAACGTTGTCGGCAAGAGCATCTCGCTTGGAGGGGAACCGTACACGATCGTTGGCGTGCTCGGCGAATTCGACTTCCGCGAGTTTGGTCCTACGCCGCAGGTATGGGTGCTTTTTCAATTTGATCCAAACAGTACCGACCAGGCGCATTACTTCCAGGTGATCGGCCGGCTGAAGCCGGGGGTCACCCTGCAGCAGGCGGATGCGCGTCTGCATGCTTCGGCGGCTGACTTCCGTGCAAAGCTCCCGAATGGGATCGGGCCGCAGGCCTCGTTCGGCGTTCGTCCGATCCAGGAGGCGATCGTCGGTCCGCAAACCAGGCAGTCGCTGCTCGTCTACGCCGGCGCGGTCAGCTTCGTGTTGTTGATTGCCTGCGCGAACGTCGCCAACCTGCTGCTCGTCCGCGCAACGGGACGACGACGAGAGATCGCGATCCGCGCGGCGATCGGCGGTTCTCGCGGACGGATCATCCGGCAGCTCCTGACCGAGAGCGTCGTTCTGTCGCTTGCTGGCGGCGCCATCGGTTTGTTCGTCGGGTGGGCAGGCATCCGCGCGCTGCTCTCGATCAACACCGCCGGCCTGCCGCGGGTCGGCGAGAACGGCTCGCTCGTCGGCCTCGACTGGACCGTCGTGGCGTTTACCCTCGCGGTCTCGATTTTTACCGGGTTGATCTTCGGCTTGATCCCGGCGCTGCACAGCTCGAAGTCGGATCTCACCAGCACGCTGAAGGAGAGTGCTGGCCGATCGGGCACCGGGTTCAGGCAGAACAAGGTGCGCTCCGTTCTCGTGGTCGTCGAGGTTGCGCTCGCACTCGTGCTCCTGATCGGATCCGCGCTGCTCATTCGCACGGCGGTCGCTGTGGGCCGCGTCGATCCGGGCTTCGATACGCACAACGTGCTGACCATGCAGATGTCGATGAAGGGTGCGCCGTTCGAGAAAGCCGAGGCGGTAGAGCAGGTGGTGCGCAATGGTGCCGAGCAGCTCGAGGCGATCCCGGGAGTGGTCGAGGCGAGTGCGACGTGCTGCGTGCCGCTGCAGGGGGGCTACGGCCTGCCCTTCCGTATCATCGGCCGTCCGCTGGCAGCCGACAGCCAGGGTCCTTACCATGGCGGTGCCGGGTGGGCCAGCGTGTCTCCGGGCTTCTTCGAGGTCTTCAAGATCCCCCTCCGTAAGGGCCGCACGTTCAACGAGCGCGATACGAGCACGTCAACACCAGTTGCGCTGATCAACGAAGCGATGGCGCGCGAGTACTGGCCGAACGCGGATCCGTTGAACGATCGCCTGCTCGTCGGCAAAGGCGTGATGCGCGAGTTCGCCTCTGAAGGGGAGCGGCAGATCATCGGCGTGATCGCCGACACGCGCAGCGCCGGACTCGACAGCGATCCGGAGCCGCAGGTCTGGATTCCGCAGGCGCAGGTGCCCGACGCCGCCAACGCCCTCAACGTCAGCCTGACGCCGGTCTCGTGGGTGGTTCGCACGCAGGTGCCGCCGCAGTCGCTCGCCGGCACGATCCAGGACCAGCTGCAGAAAGCGACGGGTCTGCCGGTCTCGAACGTGCGATCCATGGACGAGATCGCCGCGCTCTCGATCTCGCGTCAAAAATTCAACATGTGGGTGATGACCGTGTTCGGCGGCTGCGCGCTGCTGCTCGCCGCGATCGGGATCTACGGCCTGATGGCGTACTCGGTCGAGCAGAGGACGCAGGAGATCGGCATCCGGCTCGCGCTCGGCGCGCAGGCGACGCAGGTTCGCCGCATGGTCGTTGGTCAGGGGATGCTGCTCGCCATCGTTGGCGTCGTCATCGGCCTCGTTGCGGCATTCGGTCTGGCGCGGCTGATCACGACGTTCCTCTTCGGCGTGACGGCGCGGGATCCGCTGGTGTTCATCGGCGTGCCTGCGCTTCTCACGGCGGTTGCCTTCTTCGCCGTGTGGGTACCCGCGCGGAGAGCGAGCCAGGTCGATCCGCTGATCGCATTGAGATACGAATAGGTTTCTTGCACCGTGTGGGCGGCCGCACGATAATTTGCGGACGCTCACATGACGATTCCCCAGCGCACGGCGGCATCCGACCTGAACGACATTCTCCAGCAACTGCCTGAAGCCGGATCTCCGATCGCGGCGGCGGATCTGATCACGACGATGCTCGACGCCGGCCCGGGTGTCAGTGATCTCGTGTTCTCTCCCGGCCGCGCGCCTCAGGTCGAAAAGCACGGCGAGCTCGTGCAGGTCGACATTCCCCAATTACCCGTGCTGCGCCCGGAGGATACCGCCGCAGTGGCGGCGCACCTCATCGGCCGCAACGAACAGGCGCTTCGCACGCTGAAGGCAGATGGCGCCTGCGACGTCTCGTATTCGCTCCCGGAGCGTTCCCGCTTCCGCGTCCACATCTTTCGTCAGCGAGGGTCGTTCGCGATCGTGATGCGCGTGATCGCGGCGAGGATTCCGACGATCGCGGAGCTGAATCTCCCCGCCACGATCGCCGAAGCGGCGAACCTCAAGAACGGCGTCGTGCTCGTGACCGGTCCGACCGGTCCGGCAAATCGTCGACGCTCGCGGCGTTGATCGATCTCGTCAACGAAACGCGCGCGGAGCACATCCTCACGATCGAGGATCCGATCGAGTTCCTGCACCAGCACAAGAAGGGAACGGTGCATCAGCGCGAGCTCCACAGCGACACGCCGACGTTCGCGTCGGCGCTGCGCGCGGCGCTGCGCCAGGCGCCGAAGGTAATTCTCGTCGGCGAAATGCGAGACCGCGAGACGATCGAGATCGCGTTGACCGCCGCCGAAACCGGCCATCTCGTCTTCTCGACGCTCCACACGATCGATGCGTCGAACACAGTCGATCGCGTCGTCGGCACCTTCGAGGCAGGGGATCAGCAGGCGGTCCGCACGCGCCTGGCGGCGTGCTTCAGGTATTTCATCTCACAACGGCTCGTGCCGAAGAAAACGGGCGGCCGCGTCGCGGTGCTGGAGGTACTGAAGTCGACGATGCGGACCCGCGAGTACATCGAGAGAGGCGATGGCGAGGGCAAGTCGCTCCTCGACGCCATGCGCGACGGTGAGCTCGACGGGATGCAGTACTTCGATGGCGAGCTGGAAAAGCTCGTTCGGGGAGGCATCGTGACCGCGAAGACGGCCTGCCTCTATGCGACGAATTCAGGGAATCTGCGTGTGCAGCTCGCCGACGTCGGTGCCGACGACGAAGACTCGCTGATCATCAGGTGAGCCGTCGCTGGCCGGGGCGGAGTCACATCCGGCACTCGGCGCGATCACGTACAGCTCGCATTGCCGCGAGTTCGCCTTCAGTTACTTCTTCGGACGTTCGACGACCGCGGCAGCCGTCTCCTTGGTGAGCGCCTTCTCCCCCGTGGGGAAGCCGTTCTGCTGAAGGATGTAAGCGACGAGATCGACGGCTTCCTGATCCGTTACTACCGCCGAACCATCATTCGGCATTGTCAGTGCGATGACGCTGATCATCTCCAACAGCGGACGGCCCGTCCACGATTCGAAGAACGGCTCATCGCCGAGCGGAAGGTCCTTTGGCTTCTTCTTCTCCGCTACCGTGAATGCGTGGCAGCTCGCACACAGCTTCTCGAATTGTGCCTTTGCGCCATCTGCCTGTGCCTTCGTGTAGATGCCATCGTTCGTCGTGGTCTTCTGCGGTGCGGCCTGCGCGACTCCACTCGAGAGCGCGACGGCGACCATCCAGGTGACGAGCGATCCTGACAGAACGACCTTGAACCGAAACCCCATACGCGCGTGACTATCTCCAGCTGAAGCCATGCTTGCTCAGCGGCAGCGAGCGGACCCGCACTCCTGTCGCAGAGAACAGCGCGTTGGTGATCGCGGGGATGATCGGCGGCAGCGGCGGCTCGCCGAGGCCGGTCGGGTTGTTGTCGGACGCGAGGAAGTGCACCTCGATTTCCGGTGGCGCCTGCTTCATCCGCAGCACGGGGTACTCGTCGTAGTTTGCCTGCTTGATCCTGCCACCCTCGACAGTGACCTCGAGCATCATCTGGCTCATGCCGTCCATGACAGCGCTGTGCACCTGGCTCTCGGCGTTCAGCGGATTGATGATGTGGCGACCGACGTCGCCTGCCACCCACACCTTGTTCACCTTGATGCGCTTGTTGGCGTCCACGTTCACTTCGGCCACTTCGGCGAAGTAGCCCTGATGGCTGAAGTGGAAGCCGACTCCCATCGCGGTTCCCTTGGGCAGCGTTCGTTTGCCCCAGCCTGACTTTTCGGCGACGAGCTTGAGGACGCCTGTCATGCGCTCGGGATTGAAGACGGCGCCGCCGCCACCCTGCTGCGGGAGCGCGATCGGCGTGTTCGCCATCAGCTCGAGACGGAACTGGACGGGGTCCTTCCCGGCGGCATGGGCGAGCTCGTCGAGGAACGACTGCATGACGAAGGAGATGGCGTTGGAGCCTGGGGCGCGGTGCGCACCCGTCGTGACACCAAGGGGCATCATCGACACGTGCGTCGCGAAGTTGGGTACGAAGCGCGCGGGAAACTCCGTGGCGCTGAGCGTGGAGGAGCCGGCAGGCCGTGGGCCCTGCGGCTGGCCTTCGCGCGCCGGCGCTGGCTGGGCGCCCGCCACGCTGAACGAGACGAAATGGTTGCGCCACGCCACGAGCTTGCCTGACGAATCGAGTCCGGCCTTCAGGAAGTGATAACCGGCCGGACGGAAGACCTCCTGCCGCATCTCGTCTTCGCGCGACCAGCGAAGCTGCACGGGGGCGCCGATCGTCTTCGCAATCACTGCGGTTTCGACGACGTAGTCGTTATAAAGGCGGCGTCCGAAGCTGCCGCCCATGCGCGGGAGGTGGATCGTCACGTCCGCCGGCGTGATGCCGACGGCCTGCGCGATGACGTTCACGACGCCACCCGGCTGCTGCGTGCCTGCCCACATCTCGAGCTTGCCGTCCTTGAACACCGCTGTCGCATTCGGCGGCTCCATCGGAGCGTGCGCGAGGAATGGGTACTCGTACGCGGCGTCGACAACCTTTGCGGCGCTCGCCAGTGCCGCGTCGGGATCGCCGTCCTTGCGCGAGGTGCTGTGCGGTGCCTCCTTGGACAATTCGACCGCACGCTGCGAAAAGGCGACGGAGCTGTCGCTCGCGGTGATGCCATCGTCCCACTTCACCTGGAGCTGCTGGCGTGCGTTCTCGGCATACCACCAGTTGTCGGCGACGATGGCGACGCCGCTCATGGATCCGGCCCCGTTGCCGTCGGGAACGATGAACGCGTGCTTGATTCCGGGCAACGCCTTGACGGCATCGAGGTTCGCGCTCACCGCCTTGCCGCCGATTACGGGGCAGCGCTGGTACACGGCATACAACATTCCCGGCAGCTTGACGTCGCTGCCGTAGAGCGGCTGACCTGTCACGATCTTGTGATTGTCGACGCCCGGGATGCGCTGACCGATGATTCGGTACTGCTTTGGATCCTTCAGCGTCAGCGTCGCCGGATCCGGAGGTGTGATGCGCGCCGCGGCGGCAGCGAACTTTCCATAGCTTTCGGACCGCTTGGACGCTGCATGAACGAGGCGGCCTGATGCGGTGGTGATCTCGGAGGCCGGAACGCCCCACTCCTGCGCGGCGGCCGCAATGAGCATCTGCCGCGCGGCGGCGCCTACACGCCGCATCGGTTCCCAGTTCGACGGCGTGGCGAAGCTTCCGCCGGCAGACTGCGCGCCGTACTTTGCGCTGTTCAGATCTCCCTGCTCGATGCGGACGTTCTTCCAGTCGACATCGAGCTCCTCGGCGATCATCATCGGGAGCATCACCTTGACGCCCTGACCGATCTCGGGGTTCTTCGCGACGATTGTCGCGATGCCGTTCGCGTCGATGGAGACGAACGCGTTCGGGTCGAGCGGCGGCGCCGCGTTGCCGCGTCCCTGGGCGAAGGCGCTCAGCGGCTCGATGTAGCTGGCGAGCATGAACCCGCCGCCTGCGAGGGCGGTCACGCGCAGAAAGCTGCGGCGGTCGAGCGTGATCGTGGGGCTCACTTCGCCTCCTCGTTGTTGGTGGCCACCGAGCGGACGGCCTGATGGATGCCCTGGCGGATCCGGATGTAGGTGCCGCAGCGACAGAGATTGCCGTTCATCGCGGCGTCGATCTCGGCGTCGGTCGGCTTCGGCCGGGCCGCGAGCAGCGCGGCGGCCGCCATGATCTGTCCAGCCTGGCAGTAGCCGCATTCAGGTACGTCGAGCTGCTCCCACGCCTTCTGCAGCGGATGCGATCCGTCGGGCGACAACCCTTCGATCGTCACGACCGCTGCTCCCTCGACGTTTTTCAGCGGCGTCTGACACGCCTTGACGGCGCGGCCGCGCAGGTGCACCGTGCATGCACCGCATTGCCCCACGCCGCATCCGTACTTCGTGCCGGTCAGGTTCAGCACATCGCGCAGCGCCCAGAGCAGCGGCATATCGGCCGGAGCGTCGACCGTCGTAGCTCGTCCGTTGAGAGTGAAGGTCACAGGCATCCGCGAATTATAGCTAGGGGCGGACGCCGTTCAAACCGCTGTTTCCGTCAGGAGACCGCGCGTACGGGAAAGGTTTTGCGCTCGCGGGCCGCGAGGATCGACGGCTCCTGCAGATCCGGCATCGGCTTCGCCATGAACAGGCGCCGGGCTCCCTTTGCAAGAATGCGTGCGCGTTTCGCGGACCGGGCGACGCGCGCGCTGTCGGTCGCGATGCCGGTGTTGGCGTACATCTGGCGATAGAGCTTGGAGATGAGCACGAAGGCTAGACGTGCGCGGAGGGACTTCACGCAATCCGATCGCCGCCAGATTTCGCGGATCGCATAAAAGCGATCCCAGACCTGCTGCGTCCTGGCGCGGATCTCGTCGGCAGACATGAGTGGGTGCGGCGCGTACACCTTCGGGCGCTTCGAGGGAGGAATGAGCCAGTAACGCGTGAGCGGCACCCCATCGACGCTTCCGATGTTCTCCGCTTCACGCTCCCATTTGGCGAAGTCCACAGTGCCGGGGAAGGGCGTGAGCATCACGAACTGGGCGAACGACACGCCGGCGCGACTCGCGAGGTCCGCGGTCGCATCGAACGTGTCTGGTTTGTCGGTGGGCAGGCCGAAGATGAACGACCCGAGCACGTGCACGCCGTGTTTGCGGAATGCCTGCAGCCGCGTCACGAGCGCCTCTCCCGCGTCGTTGAAATTCTTGAAGACCGCCTTCAGTCCTTCAGGCGTCACCGACTCGACACCGACGAGGGCGCCGCGGATCCTCGCACGCTGCATGGCATCGAGGAACTCGGGATCCTCCGCCGCCTCCATCGTGATCTGCGTATAGAAGACCATGTCACTCGGCAGCTGCTCGAGCTGTGCCATCAGGTCGAAACGTTCCTGTCGCAGTGCCTTCAGTGACTCGAGTTGTGTCTTGTCGGCGCGGCGGTCGGCGGCGGCGAGATCGCTGAGCGTCACCGGGTAGAAGTTGTCGTCGGCGAGCAGCACGAACCGGAAGCCCTTGCGACGCAACGCGACGATCTCGCGAACGACGGAGTGTGCCTCGCGCTGGCGGGGTTTCTGACCGTCGGTGCGCCAGACGGAGCAGAACGAGCAGTGCTTGGGACACCCGCGCACCGTCTGGACCGAGCCCCACATGTATTTTTCGGCCGGAAGCAGGTCCCACCGTGCCGGCGAGAACGACACACCCTCGATGCGGCCGCCGTCGTAGCGTGGCTTCGGTGCGCCGGCTTCGCAGTCGGCAAGAACGGACGGCCACACCAGGTCGCCATCACCGCTGACGACGGCGTGCGCGCCGCCGTGTTCCGCAACTTCCTCGGGGAACAAGGTCGAGTGAATCCCTCCAAAGACGACATGCGCGCCACGCTCACGGGCGAGACGGCCCAGTGAGTAGCCGCGAAGCGCATTTGCGGTGTGGATCCCGATGCCGACGACGTCGCCCGCCGCGATGCTTTCGAGATCCAGCGGCTCCAGCGTTTCGTCCACGATCGAGGGCATTCCGTAGCGTTCGGGAGTCGCCGCCGCAAGGACGTACAGCCATCGCGGAGTGATGACCGCGGTGCCGAACGACAGATCGCTCGGATTCACCAGATGCACACGCATTCGTTTACCTCGTGCAGGAACGATACTCGAAAGCCGTCCGCCCGCCGAATGCAATCGTCGAACCGCAGCAGAGCGGCTCGGCCCCGCGGGTATGCTATGGGCGCGCGTGGACCTCTTTTCCGCCGTCGTTACGCTGTTTTTGATCATGGATCCGATCGGGAACATCCCATTGTTCCTGTCCATCCTCAAGACGGTCCCTCCCGAAAGGCGTCGTCTCGTCCTGGTCCGCGAGATCGGCATCGCCTATGTCGTCCTGCTCGTTTTTCTGTTTTCCGGTGCCTACGTTCTCAGGTTTCTAGGGCTTCAACAGGAGACGATCAGCATTGCCGGCGGCATCGTGCTGTTTCTGATCGCGCTGCGCATGATGTTTCCTGCTGACTCCGCCTCCACTGAAACGTTCGAAGGGGAGCCGTTCGTCGTGCCTCTGGCCATTCCCTTGATCGCCGGGCCTTCAACGCTCGCGGCATTGCTTCTGCTGCAACGCTCGGCGCCGACGCATACGGTGCCGCTGTTCCTCGCGGTGACGATTGCGTGGGCACTGAGCGGCGTCATCCTGCTGTCGTCCACCTTCTTCTACCGTGTGCTTCGCGAGCGTGGTCTCGTCGCACTCGAACGGCTGATGGGGATGCTGCTGGTGATGGTCGCCGTCCAGATGCTGCTGAACGGCGTCAAGGTGTTCCTCGCGCGCTAGACGGCTTCCGGCTTCCGGCTTCCGGTTTTCGCAAACCGGCGTGACACAATGCGCTGTGCCCGCCCCGAGATCAGTGCAGGTCACACGCTACGTGACGCCGCTGCGCGAAGGCGGCTCGCTGCCGGCGATCGTGGAGGCGGATGACGACGGACTGTATGTGCTCAAGTTCCGCGGCGCGGGACACGGCGCCAAGGCGCTGATTGCGGAGCTGATATCGGGCGAGATCGGCCGCGCGGCCGGGCTGCCGATTCCGGAGATCGTGTTTGCGACGCTCGAGGAGGCGCTCGCGCGCACCGAACCGGATCCGGAGATTCACGCCTTGATTCACGATAGTGCCGGATTGAATGTCGCCCTCGATTTTCTGCCCGGTTCCGTCGGCTACGATCCGCTGATCCACACGCTCGACGCCGATCTGGCGTCGCGAATCGTCTGGTTCGATGCATACGTAACCAATGTCGATCGCACGGCGCGGAACACGAACATGCTGATGTGGCACCGCCGGCCATGGCTGATCGATCACGGGTCGACGCTGTACTTCCATCACGCGGAGGGCTGGCAATCGGATCCGTCGAGAGCGCGGGCGCCGTTTCCCGCGATCCGCGACCACATGCTGCTGCGGCGCGCGACGGCGCTCGACGCCGTCGACGAAGACATGACGCAAAGGCTCACGCGCGGGCTGATCGCTGAGATCGTGTCGTTCATTCCTGACGAATGGCTTGCGGACGCGAGCGCCGCTCAGGAACGTGCCGCGTACGTGCGGTATCTCACAGAGCGGCTCGTGTCGCCGCGCACGTTCGTGGAGGAGGCGGCACGTGCCCGCTGATTACCACTACGACTACTCGATCATCCGCGTGGTGCCGCGGGTGGAACGGGGAGAGCAGATCAACGTCGGCGTGATCCTGTCGTGTTCCGACGTCGATTTTCTCGACGCGCGAATCGAGCTCGACGAGAACGCGCTGCTCGCGGTCGATGCCACGATCGATCTCGAAGCGGTTCGCGCCAACCTCGACGCGATTCCGAAGATGTGCCGCGGCGGTGCCGACCTCGGGCCGATCGGCGAGCTGCCCTCTCGCGGCCGGTTCCGCTGGCTCGTGTCTCCGCGCAGCA
The DNA here is from genome assembly GCA_035537955.1 of Vicinamibacterales bacterium. Lineage (GTDB taxonomy): Bacteria > Acidobacteriota > Vicinamibacteria > Vicinamibacterales > 2-12-FULL-66-21 > JACDCA01. The sequence goes on from DATLLF010000076.1 coordinate 21,793, forward strand.
CCGTCATCCAGCCTTCTCCAGTGCATACGGGACGCACCGCCGATCCCGCGGCGTGCCTCGAGAGCCTGATGGAAAAACTCGTCCGGCGCCCCCCGCGCTGAGCATCTGAGGTATGGGACGCGTGCGACACTGGCCGCGGCGCATCAGTGACCGACGGAACACGCCTGCAGAACGACCTGCGTGAAGCCGACGCCGAATCACCCGGTGTCACCGCGGCCGCTGGCCGCCGCTGGTACGCCGCGCGAGGACCGACCGCGGGCCCAGACCAGCGGAATAGACAAACCAATTACTCTGATGACCCGTCTGATATGCGGAGCGTGGGCCAATGGTGTGTCTCGTCGCGCCCGTGTGCCCGGACCCGGTGTCAAAGGAAAACTGATGGAACGAAAAAATCGTCGTGCCGCCGCCGTCGTCGTTACGGCCGTGCTGGGCGGCGTCGCAGCGGTGACACTGATGTCCGCGCGCGATCCGCAGGTGCCGAATGGGTCGGGCCACCGTGATTCCGTTTACACGGCGGCGAAACGCGACTTTGTGCGAGCCATCCGGCTCAGCGGTACGGTCGAGGCGGTCGACTCGACGACTGTTGCCGCCCCGAGACTCTCCGGCCCCAACTCTTCATCGCTTGTGATCACGAAGCTGGTGCCAGGTGGCACGACCGTTCAGCCGGGCGATCTGCTGGTCGAGTTCGACCGCCAGGCGCAGCTCACCACGGCGCTCGATCGCAAGGCGGAACTGAACGACCTCGAACAGCAGATCCGCAAGCGGCAGGCGGAGGAGGCGGCGGCGGCTGCGCGTGACGACAGCGAGCTGACTCAGGCCGACAGCGCCGTCACGCGGGCTGATCTCGACATGGCCAAGAACGAGATGCTGCCGTCAATCCAGGCCGAGAAGAACACGCAGGCGCTCGAGCAGGCGAGGGCACGCCGGGCACAACTGAAAAAGACGTACGAGCTCAAGAGAAAGGCGGCGCAGGCCGACCTTCGCATCCTCGAGATCCGTCGCGAGAAGGCCGAGAGCGCGATGAAGATGGCCGAGACCAACGCCTCGCGCATGGAGGTGCGCTCGCCCATCGGCGGCCTCGCGGTGATTCGCACGCGATGGAAATCCAATGGGATGGCTGAGATCCTCGAAGGCGAGGAGATCCGCGCGGGCGTTCCGGTTGTCGACATCGTGAACCCGGCGAGGATGCGCGTGCGCGTGCGCGTGAACCAGGCCGACATCAACGACCTGCGCATCGGCCAGTCGCTCCACGTCGGTCTCGACGCGTATCCGGACCTGTCTTTCAACGGCCGCATCGCGCAGATCTCACCGCTCGCGGTCACCTCCACGCTGTCGCCCAAAGTCCGCTATTTCGTGATGCTCGCCGATATCGAAGGCTCGCATGAGAAGCTGATGCCCGACCTCACCGCGTCGCTCGACGTCGAGCTGTCGCGAGCGCCCGGTGCCGTTGTCGTTCCTCGCGATGCGATCCGGTACGACGGCGAGCGCGCCATGGTCCGCGTGCGCGACGGCTCGCGTGCGCAGGACCGCGAGGTGACGATCGGCGCCATCAGCGCGCATGAAGCCAGTATCACGGCGGGCCTCGAGCCGGGCGTTGTGATCGAACGGAACATCAACCGATGAAGCTTGCGTCCATTCGCCGGCCGCGAAACGTCGTTGCCGCTGTGGTGGTTGTGACCGTCCTGCTCGGCGGGGGCTGGGTCGCGGTAGGGCGCGGCTCGGTGCCCGACCTGCCCACGGTCGAGGTCGCGCGTGGAGTTTTCACCGACCTGCTCGAGATCCGCGGTGAGATCCGCCCTTTGAAATCCGTTGTGCTGTCGTCGCCGATGCAGGCCGGCGAGCTTCAGATCATCAAGCTGGCCAAGAGCGGCGCGCTCGTCAAAGCAGGCGACATCGTCGTGCAATTCGACGGATCCACGCTGTCGCGCACGGTGCAGGAAAAGCAATCGGAGCTGCGCCAGTCGGATGCGGAGATCGAACAGCAGAAGGCCCAGTCGCGGATCACCGAGGAGCAGAACGCCACAGCGCTCATGAAGGCGCAGTACGATCTCGAGCGCGCGAAGCTCGAGGTGAAGAAGGGCGACACGATCCCGCGCATTCAGCTCGAACAGGCGAAGCTCGCGATCGGTGACGCGGAGCAGCGGCTCAAGGAGCTGCAAGCGAAGATCACGTCCGACAAGACGGCCGCACAGGCCGCGCTCGCCGGCAAACTGCGCAAACGTGAGAAAGCGCAGGCCGATCTCGACCGTGCGCAGCGCGGTCTCCAGAACCTCGAGATGCGCGCGCCGGTCGGCGGCATGGTCAACGTACTGCCGAACCCGAGGTCGGGCGGCTTCTTCGGTGGCAGCGAGCAGGAGTTCCGGGAAGGCGACCGTGCCTGGGCCGGCGCGTCGGTGATCGAGCTGCCCGACTTGTCCTCGATCCACGTCGAGGCGAGGCTCGACGAAGCCGATCGCGGCCGATTGAACATGGGGCAGGAAGCCTCGGTGAAGATCGAAGCCGTTCCCGAGCGCGAGTTCAAGGCGAAGATCGACAACATCTCCGTGCTCGCTCGCGTGGACTTCTCGTCGGGCTGGCCGCCGCCGAAGAATTTCGACCTGCGTCTCGTTCTTCTCGAGACGGATCCGCGCATCCGGCCGGGGATGACGGCTGTGGCGCGCATCGCGACCGACCGCATCCCGAACGTCGTGCTCGTCCCATCGGAGGCGATCTTCCAGCAGGACGGCGCCCCTGTCGTCTACGTGCTCAAGGGATCCGCGTTCGTGGAACAGCCCGTGCAGCTGTCGCGCCGCGGCAAGGAACAGGCGGCGGTGGCTGCAGGCGTCGAGCCCGGGATGCGGGTCGCGTCTCGCCGCCCGACACCCGAGATGATCAGGAGATCGCAGTGACGCGCAAACTCGTGTGGATCGGCGTCGCCCTGGTCGTGATTGCTGCAGGTGCGGCAATCGCGATCGGCATGCCGCAATTGCCAGAGGTATCCAACGGCATTCCGACAACGAGAGTCGTCAAGGGGAAACTGGAGCTGAACGTCAATGCGACCGGTGAACTGCGGGCCGGCCGCACAATGACCCTCATCACCCCGCCGGTCGGCGGCATGCTGCGCATCGTCCACATGCTGCCCACGGGCGTCCCCGTGAAGAACGGCGGCGTGGTGATGGAGTTCGATCCCGCCGACCAGCAATACGCGCTGGAGCAGGCGCGGGTCGAGCTCGCCGAGGCGGAGCAGGAGATCGTCAAGATGAAAGCGGACCGAGAGGTCCAGCTCGCGCAGGACGAAGTCGACCTCCTCACCGCGCGCTTCGACGTCCGCCGCGCGGAACTCGACGCCCAGGGCAACGAGTTCGTCAGTCCGATCGACGCGCAGAAGAACGTCCTCTCACTCGAAGAAGCACGCCGCCGGCTCGCGCAGCTCGAAGACGATGTGAAATCGCGCTCGGTGACGAGCCAGGCGTCACTGCAGGTCGTGGCGGAGAAGAGAAAGAAGGCCGACCTCGCGATGCAGCGCGCGCAGCAGCAGATCGACAGCCTCGTGCTGAAGGCGACGGTCGACGGTGTGGTGTCGGTCAAGGAGAACCCAGACGCCTCGGGCGGCTTCTTCTTCTACGGCATGGTGCTGCCGGAATTCCGCGAGGGTGACTCCGTGTGGCCCGGGCGCCCGGTCGTCGACATCATCGAGTCCGGCCGAATGGAGCTGCGCGCCAAGATCGACGAGAGCGATCGAAGCAATCTCGTCGAGGGACAACTCGCCGACGTGTCCGTCGACACGTTGCCCGGTCAGACATTCAAGGCAAAGGTGGGGTCGCTGGCAGCCCTGGCCAGCCGCGGTGGCTTTTTCGAGCCGACGTCCAGCATCTCGCGGCTGTTCGACGTCACGTTCCAGTTCGAGAACCTGGATCCGCACCTGAAGGCGGGCGCGTCCGCCCGCGTCTTCATCAAGGGCAAGCCCGTAGAGAACGCGCTGCACGTTCCACGGCAGGCGGTATTCGAGAAGAACGGCAAGAACCACGTGTTCGCCAAGGTTGGCGACAAGTTCGAACAGCGCGAAGTCAAGGTCGTTCAGCGAACGGAGAGCCGCATCGCGCTCGACGGCATCACCGAAGGGCTGGAAGTCGCGCTCATCGATCCGACAGCCACGAGGAAGCCGCCTTCCGCCACGTCCGCTTCACCGCTGCCTGCCGGAGGGGCGAAGTGAGCGCTACGCGAATCACCGGTTCTACCTCGGATTTTCTTCCGGACCTGAGGCTTGGCTTCGAGAATCTCCGCGCGCACAAGCTGCGCTCGCTGCTCACGATGCTGGGCATGATCTTCGGTGTCGCGGCGGTGGTGGCGATGCTGTCGATCGGCGCAGGCGCGCAGCAGGAGGTCATGGCGTTCATCGAGCAGCTCGGCGTCCGCAACCTGATCGTCGAGGCGCGCGAGGCGCCGGACCAGCAGGCGCTTCAACGGATCCGAAAGCTGTCCGCGGGTCTGAGCTTCAAGGACTTCCGGATGATCCAGGCGAACCTCGAAGGGATCACCGCCCACAGCCCGCGCAAACGGTTCACGCCCTCGAAGCTCCTGCCGAAGCCGCAAGGTGATGCGCCGATGGTCTATGGCGTCACCCCGGGATACGTGCCGATCGCCAATCTGCACGTCGTCTCGGGCAGGTTCTTCGACGATGCGGAGACCGAGGGGGCGGCGCCGGTGGCCGTTCTCGGTGAAGCGGCGGCGGCAGCGTTCTTTGGTGCCGAGGAAGCGATAGGGCGCTACGTCAAGGTGAACGACCAGTGGTTCCAGGTCATCGGCATTGCCGGGCCGCAGCTCACCGTGCAGAACGACGTGGGCGGGCTCCCTGCGCAGGACCGCAACAATCTCGTTTACGTCCCGCTGTATTCGGCGATCTTCCGTCTCGAGGACGGGCAGACCCGGCAGAAGGACGAGATCGACGGCATCTATCTGCAGATGCAGCCCGGTGCCGACATCACGGCCGGCGCCGCGCTGCTGCGCGGGTTGCTGAACGTTGCGCACCGCGAAGCCGGCGACTTCTCGATCGTGTCCCCCGCGGAGCTGCTCGCCGAGCAGCGCCGCACGCAGCGCATCTTCGAGATGGTGATGGTGGCGATTGCGTCCATCTCGCTGCTCGTCGGCGGCATCGGCATCATGAACATCATGCTCGCCAGCGTGATGGAGCGGACACGCGAGATCGGCGTCCGCCGCGCGATCGGCGCCCGCCGCAAGGACGTCATCCGCCAGTTCCTCACCGAAACGACCATCATCTCGCTGGCGGGCGGCATCCTTGGCATTGCGGTCGGCGTCGGGCTGTCGCAAGCCATCGGCGAGCTCGCCGGCTGGTCCACGATCGTCACGACATCATCGATCGTCCTGGCATTCGTCGTCTCGGTCAGCATCGGCCTTATCTTCGGGTTGTACCCGGCCGTGCGAGCATCGAGGCTCGATCCGGTAACGGCGCTGCATTACGAGTAGGGGTCCGTTGTGTCTGCGGGCCCGTCGGGTCGGCAGGGACCGACCGTAGAATGTCGGGATGGTGATCCTTTTCTCCGTCCTGCTGCAGGGGTTCTTCACGACACCGCTCGCGCCTGCCGAGATGACGAACAAGCAGGCGGTCGTCGTCACGACTGCCGGAGAGTTCGTCATCGATTTGAAACCCGATCTCGCGCCCAATCACGTCGGCTACTTCATCAAACTCGCGCGTGAGGGCGCGTACACCGGAACGACATTTCATCGCGTCGTGAAGCACGGGATCATTCAAGGGGGCGATCCGCTGACGAAGGATCCGGCAAAAAGCAAGGCCTACGGCACGGGCGGCCTGGGCAAGCTGAAAGCCGAGTTCAGCAGTGAGCCCGCGACGCGCGGTGCGGTAGCGGCAGTGCTGCAGCCGGGCAAGCCAGACAGCGCGGGCTCTCAGTTCTTCGTGTGTGTAACGGATCAGCCTGCGCTGGCGGGGAAGTACACGATCTTCGGGCGAGTGTCCGAGGGGCTCGACGTGGTCACGAAGATTTCCGAGACTGCGGCCTCTGGTGACGGCCTCGCGCTCGAACGCGTCGAGATCACGTCCGTGACGGTTCGCGACACACCGCCGCCCGCAGCGGAGCCGTTCTCCACCGAACCGGTCGAGCAGCTCGCGCGATATCGAGCGGTACTGGATACGAGCGCCGGAGTGATCACGATCGCGTTCAATCCAGAGAAGGCGCCCGAGCACGTGCGCAACTTTCTCCGGCTCGCGCAGGCAGGTGTTTTCGACGGGATGACGTTTCACCGTGTGGTGAAGGGGTTCGCCGTTCAGACCGGATCGATCGACAGCCGTGGTCCGCTCAACGAGAAGCAGCAGAGACTCGTCCGCACGCTGCCGCCGGAATTCAACGACACGCCTCACGTGAAGGGAATCGTGTCGATGGCGCGCGGAGACGATCCCGCGAGCGCGTCCACGTCGTTCTTCATCGTGACCGGCGCGGCGCCGTCGCTCGACAACAAGTACACGGTGTTCGGTCGTGTCGTGGACGGTCTTGCTGTGCTGGAGGCGATCGAATCCACGCCGGTCAACGGCGAAACTCCCGCGACGCGGATCGAACTGAAGTCGGTGAGAATCATCGGTCCGTCTGCAGGTCGATGAGTGACCGATGGATGGCCGATCGACCGATTCCACTTCGTTTTCGTCTAAAAGAGCCATGAAAAGCGCACAAGTTCGCTCGCATCTGGCCGTCACCGTCCTGTCCGTTCTGTCGTTGTCAGCGGTGGTTTCGAATCATTCGCTGAACGACTGGCCCCAATGGCGCGGCGTGAACCGCGATGGGAAGTCGGTCGAACGCGGGCTCCTGCAGGACTGGCCGCAGGGCGGGCCGAAGCTCGCCTGGCGGGTGTCCGGCGCGGGCGAAGGGTACTCCTCGTTCTCTGTCGCCGGCGGCAAACTCTACACGCTCGGAGCGCGGGGTGGCAGCGAATACGTGATGGCGTTCGATGAAGCCACGGGAAAAAAACTCTGGGAGGTGGCACACGGGAGCCGTTTCAGCAACGATCGCGGCGATGGCCCTCGCGGCACCCCAACCATCGACGGCGGGCAGCTCTACGCGTACGGCGCGAGCGGAGATCTCGCGGCGCTCGACGCCGCGTCGGGCAAGGTCCTCTGGAAGATCAACGTGCTGAAGCAGTTTCGCGGCAACAACATTACCTGGGGGCTGAGCGAGTCACCGCTCGTGCTGCGCGATCGCGTGATCGTAAACGCCGGTGGGCCGGGCGCGTCCATTGTCGCGGTGAACAAGAAGGACGGCTCCGTGCTGTGGCGAAGTCAGGGCGATCAGGCGGGGTACTCGTCGGGGATCCTGCAGGAAGTCGGCGGTATTCCTCAGGGAGTCTTTTTCACGGGGCAGCGCGCGATCGGGATCGATACGCGCGACGGGCGTCTGCTCTGGAGCTACGACCGCGTCTCGAATACGACGGCGAACATCGCCACGCCGATCGCGCGCGGCAATCGCGTGTTCCTCTCGTCAGATTACGGCACCGGCGCGGCGCTGCTCGAGCTCACGCCGAACGGCAACGCGATCACTGCCAAAGAGGTGTACTTCACGCGTGAGATGCGCAACCACCACGCGAGCTCGGTACTCATCGGCGATCACCTCTATGGCTTTTCGAGCGCGATCCTCACGGCGATGAAGTTCGACACCGGCGAGGTCGCGTGGCGCGATCGCAGCGTCGGCAAGGGGTCCGTCATCTTCGCTGACGATCGCCTCTACCTGTTCAGTGAGACCGGCGTCGTGGGCCTGGCGGAAGCGAACCCGGCCGGCTATCGCGAGCACGGGCGTTTTCAGCTGCAGACCGGCTCCCTGCCGACCTGGAGCCACCCCGTCGTTGCCAACGGAAAGTTCTTCTTGAGGGACCAGGACACGATTTACGCCTACGACGTCCGCGCAAGGTAGACGGCGGCGCACAAGCTCGAGCCGCGCCGATGGTGCCACTTGAGTCGCCGCTGATCTCAGCGGGCGGCCGATCCGCGTGCCGACGGCCAAGACCACGACGGCACGACGGCACGACGGGCGAGGAGAAAGGCAGGTTTAGGATCGGATTTCGAGAAACTCAGTCCCTTGGAGTAAGGATGGCTTCGTGTCGTCGCGGCGTCGTTTCGTCGTGTGGACCGTCGGTCAGTCGTAGCTCCGGTGACGCGAAGTGACGTGGGGGCAGCAGCAATCCGCGATCCGACCTATAATCAGGAACACGGAGCAGCGGCGGAGCGCTGGCGGAGTAAGCCGTCCAGCACGGATCCCGGGGCCGCGCCGACTCACGAACAGCGGGCATCACCACGCCGGCCGCGAAAGGCTGCGCTAAAACCCGCCAAAGGCCCCCAGATAAGACAAGGAATCAGCACGTTTGGCAGACACACGCCTCAAAATGGCCGTCTTCATCGATTTCGACAACATCGAAATCGGTGTCAAGAACACTCTCAACACACAATTCGACATCGGCGTCGTGCTCGAGGCGCTCAGGGAGCGCGGCGACGTCGTTTCGAAGATCGCCTACAGCGACTGGTCGCGGAGCGGCGAATACAGCCGGGCGCTGACGCAACATGCGACCAAGCTCGTGCAGCGCAACCTCACGCCCGGCGGCGACAAGAACGGCGCCGACATCAATCTCGCGCTGGACGCCCTCGAAATGGCGTTCACGCACGACCACATCAACGCGTTCGTGATCGTCGGCGGCGACAGCGACTTCATCACGCTCGTCGAGAAGCTGAAACAGTACGACAAGAAAGTCTTCGTCCTGGGCGGCCGACAGTTCACGAGTCTCGTGATG
>DATLLF010000077.1:0-10862 GCA_035537955.1 Vicinamibacterales bacterium
GTGTAGGCCGCTGTGCTGAGCGCCCCGTTCATTCCGGTGCCGTTGGTCGCCGCGCTGGTCGTCCACGTCACATTCGCGAGCGGCACGCTGACGCCGCCGACAATCAAGGGTCCGTCGGCCTTCACGCTCACTCGCAGCGCCTGCCCGGCGCCGAGCTTCGCCTGGTTGAACGACACGCGGAAGCCCGAAACGACTGTCGCCTGCGTCACCTGCGTCACCTGAAAGAGAACCACAGTCGGCACATCGATGCGGACGGTCGCGCCCTGTTCCAGCTCGAGGGCCCGAGGCTCTGAGCCGAAGACGAGTACGAGGGCGAAAAGAACGCCCCTCATTTCCCCGAAGTGGCCCAGATCACCGGTTTGTCCCGGACGATCACGCGGAAGTCGGCGCCAGTGACAGGAGCGCCGTCGAGGAGCGTGACCGACAGCTCGGCGATGCCAGGCAGGAATTCTGAAGGCAGGTTCGTCAGCCGCACAACGTACGCATTCGGCCAGAGGTTGTAGAAACTGTAGGCCCCGTTGGTGTCCGTCGCGGTGACGCGATCGCCCACCTGGAGGACGGCGTGGGCGACGGCCTCACCCGCGTCGTACCGGCCGTTGCTGTTACGGTCCACGTAGACGCGTCCGTGGATCGCATTCAACGGTGCAACCTTCAAGTCCGCGCTGATCGGATGCGACGACGTAACGTGGATCGGCTCAACGCGGCCATCCCATGCGTAGTCCGCGGGCAGCAATGACGGGTCCAGCGACAACTCGTATTCGCCGCGCGGCACGTGCGCGAAGGTGTAGCTGCCATTCGCATTCGTGTCGGCGGTGTAGGGCCCGAGTTTCACCCGCGCGCCCGCGACGGCGCGCCCGGAATGATCGATGACCCGTCCGGTCATGGTCGCGCCGCGCGCGGGCGTCGCAATGTCGACAGTCTTGAATAACATCACCTTGAAGCGCGGGCGATCCAGCTCGCGGGCGATCGACTGGTACGCCGAGATACGCCCGTAGTCGGCCTGCAGCGCCAGCCGGCGCGGCAGCTCCTGACGAAAGTACGCCTGGAACCGCTCCGCGTTGCCGACGTCGGGGACCGCGGTCACGGTTCGCAGCGTGGTCGTGCGCGTCAGTTTCATGGTCGCCTGGAGCTCTTCCCAATGCTCGATCTGGCCGGTGTCGGCGCGCTGCGTGGCGAGCTGCAGCGTGAGGTTGAGGCGAGGCCCCGCGGTGTACGTGCTCATCGACCGGATCTGCTGCCGTTCGAGCGTTCCCGACAAGTCCCCGCTTCCATATTTGTACTCGCCTGTCTGATATCTGTGGAAGAACCGCAGGTTGCCCGCCGTGACGTTCGCCATGACAGCGGACGTCGTCTGCGCCGTATCGCCCGAACCGTTGAACGCACGTTCGAACGTCAGGTCGAATGCACGGGAGATCGGCAGGCGCAGCGACAGCATCCGCCAATCGTTGCGGTTCGTGTCGTATGCGGAGTTGTAGATGCCTCCAGACACGACCACGCCACGCCAGAGGGTCACCCCGCCCGAAACGCTGACGTCATGCGCGTCGAGCGGTACACGCTGGCGCCGGTAGAACGTCTCGATTTCGAACGGCGAAATGGCAAAGCGGTTTCTGAGCAGATAGGATTTGTCGGACGCGACTTCCGCATCGAGCAGCGTCTGTCCCCACACCTGAAGCTGGTCGCGGTAAGTGACGACAGTCCCCCGATCCAGCGTGCCTCTGCGCGGCGAGTAGAGGGCGATCGCGGGCCGCCGGTTACCGGCCGCAGGCCAGGAGACGCGGCCACCGAGGGCGGCGCCGCGCAGGTGAGAGAACACGTCGCCTGCTTCGATGCGCCACTTCGTGTTCGGATCGAAGATCGACAACGAGCCGGAATCGAAGATGAAGCCTTCACGTCCGCTGGTGATCAACGTGTTGAGCTGCACCTGGGCGCCGGCGACGATTCCTCCCGCCAGAATCTCGGATCCCCAGTCGGCTCCCTGGACGTAGCCAACCCCGATCATCGTGCGCAGCGATTCTCGAGTCTGCGGCGCTCGCACGGGCGCGTTGGGCAGATCACGCGGTTGCGGCGCAACGACTGATGCCGGCGGTTTCGGCAGCTCGAAGGTGTGAAGACTCCCAGCCGTCGTTCCGCTGGGTGGCGGTGTCGTCGGGGAAGTCGCCCCGCCCTGCGCAGCGGCAGCCGGCGCGGTCAGCAGGATGAACGCGACGCCGAGCACCAACCCAGCGACGTACTCAACGGTTCGGGATCTCTGCGGCGGCACGGACCAGCTCTATTTCCCGCTCGGCGCCGATGTAGTGCGCCGCACCGTAATCGAGTATTGCGCGCACCCGGTATCGGCCGGATGGCAGTTGTGACGGCGGCGGGAGTTTCGCGACCAGCGTGCCGTCGAGCGATGGCTCGGTCAGCAGCGTTCCGCGAGGGACGACGACCGTGGCGGTCGGCGCGGAGGCGCCGGACGCGTAGAACTCGAGACGGCCATCGATCCCGACGGGTGCGTTCCCTTCGTTACGCAGTTTGATGAGGGCGCTGTCGGAGCCGACCTGCAGGTCGAGGATCCTCGCTGCGCGATCGATGGTTCCGACGTTCACGAAGATCCCGGTCGAGACCGAGGCCACGAACTTCACGCCTACGCCCGATTGCTGCGCCAGCGGATCCGGGACCTCATCGATCGTCAGCGCGCACCAGTAGCCGCCCGAGGCCATTTCCGAGGGCACCGAGACAGTGAGCCTGACGATCATCTCTTCGCCGGGCTTCGCTGCCGACTCGACGGGGTTGAGGGATACCCACGGCGCGCACGAATGTCGCAGCGTGCCCGGCTCGCCGTAGAACGATCGCGCGCCATCCTCGCTCCGCCACCAGTCCTCGACTCGCGCCTTGAAGCGCGTCTCGGGCTGGTCGGCGTCGAGTGTCAGCCTGAACTGGCGGGTGATCACCTGTTGCGGCCGTGCGTCGATCTTGATGGATTCGAGCGTCGCCTGAAACGAGAGCCCTTTCGGCGCCTGTGCGTACGCCGGCGCGGCGGCCAGCAGCAACACGAGTGCGCAGATGTTCCTCTGATTACGAACCAATGCTCTCAACCTTCCAGGTCACGACGAGGGTGTGTGCCCCCGAGCGCTGAACCGCCGCCTTTGGCGCCAAGGAAAAGACGAGCCCGGTCGTCGAGCAGGCGGCGGCGCCGGGGCTGCACGTCGCCACCGTGTTGAACGCGGCGTTGCTGAGCGTTCCGCCGACGCCGGTTGCGGCCGTCCACGTGGCGGCGTTCCAGGAGACGTCGCTCGCCGACCATGTCGTTGCTCCTGTCACGGGCGCCGTGAACGATGCCGTGGTCGCCTGCAACGAAATGCGCAATTGCTTGGTTGCCGTCGCGAGCACGACCTGGTCGATCGTCACGGTCGCGGCAGCCGCTGGCGTGGCGGCACCGATGTTCGTGACGTTGAAAGAGATGCCGGCCGGAACGGCGACGCGCGCCTGTTCGCTGACGTTCACCGACATCGTTGTCGTCTGGCTCGTATCCGGCAGAACGACGGTCGTCTGCGCCAATGCGGAGGCGCTACCGATCGTCAGCATTCCGCCGAGCGCGATCGCGATCCGTCCGTGGCGCACCAGGATCCTCATGACGCGCGCCGCCCGTGCAACGGTGTGCGGTCCCGTGCATCGGGCGGACTGTTTATGACTCAGTGGACACGCCGGTTATCGGCAGATGCCCGTCACGCGTGTAGCGTCACGACCCGATGCTCTCGAACTTCCACCGGACCACCAGGGTGTGATTGCCCGAGTTCTGCACGGTTCCCTTTGCCGCGAGCGTGAACACCAGGCCGGTCGTCGAACAATCCGCGGAACCGGCGGCGCAGGTCGCGACCTCTGAGTACGCCGCGCTGCTCAACGTGCCCGATGCTCCGGTCGCGTTGGTCCAGGTGGCCGCGTTCCACGTCACATCGGCCGCCCCCCACGTCGTGCCGCCAACGACAGGTGGCGTGAACGACGCCGCGTTCGCCTCCAGCGAGACGCGCATCTGCTTCGTCGCCGTCGCAAGCACGATGTTCTGGACCGTGACCGACGCCGCCGTGGCCGCGGTGCTCGAGGTCACATTGGTGACGTTGAACGTGACGCCAGCCGGCACCGTTACTCTGGCTTGCTCGCTGACGGTGGCCGTAAGCGTTGTAGTCTGGCTCGTGTCGGCCAGGGTGACCGACTGCTGCGCGAAGGCCGGCGTGCTGCCAAGCAGCATCGCGCCAACGACCGACACGCGGACACACAGCTTCCTCATACAGAACACTCCTCCGAAATCGTTTATGGTCGTGGAACCGGCCTCTGCAAGGCAACGGGCGTGCCGCAGCGCCGCAGTGAGGAGGTGCGGGGACAAACACACGGTTGTTGGGCTGCCTTCAATACCTGATTCACGCCTGCCTTTTTAGGACTCGATAGGACAGAACATGACACGCCTTGCAGCTTTGTAAGCGGCGTTACGTGTTTAGTGCGGCTTCAACGGCATTCGGCGGACAGCATCCGCAAGCGGTGCTCCGTGACATCCCGCACGTCGACAGGTTTGAAACAGCTGTCGAGCGCGACGGGATCCAGCCACGCCGGCGAGTCGCCGAGGCCCGAAACCAGCACGATCTGACGCACGTTTGCCCGACTGAGCTCGCCGAGTGCCCGCGCAGCCGAGTCGCGGTCGGGCACGTAAAAGAAGAAGCGGCTGTCGTGAAGGGTCGCCGCAATCTGATCCAGATACCAGACGTTGGTCACGATGTGTGTGCCTGGAGGCGCCATCAGTGCCGTGGCCATCACAGCGCGCGCATACGATCGTTTTGCGCCACGCAGCTCGCGGTAAGCGGCGCGGCTGGTCGCGACACCGGCGACGAGAATGAGTCCGACGAGCGCGATGCGGAGAGCGCGCCAGCGCCCGTCACCGACAGCGTCCGTCGCGCCGTAGGCGCCGAGGACGATGAGCGGCGGCACTGAGACGAGCAGGAAGCGTGGCCCCCACTGGGCACCGCCGTCGTGCGTGGCCGTGAGGATCACTCCACAGACGGAGACGAGGGCCAGCAAGTACAGGCGGCGCAACCGATCGGACGAACCGGTCACCGGCAGCAGCGCCAGCAGGAGCAGTGGGAAGGCCTGCCAGATCGACTCGCGTGGCACCATTCGCAACGCGGCCGCTGTGGCGACAGCGGTAGCCCCGAGCAAGGCCGCCACCTGCCGTGTTCGTAACTCCACGACGGCGCGCGTGAGCCACGCGAGTGCCATCAGCAGAAGGCCCGCAGCAGCGAGAAACGCCTGTGGTGACAGCCACGTGTCGATACGCTCTCGTCTCGCCGAAAGAAAGTCGACCTTCAGCGGCGCCAGGTTCGCCGTGGCGTGGGGCCCGGCGGGATTACCGAAGTGAATGACGTTGGCGGCCGAGAAGGGAACGATGATGAGGGCCACACCGGATCCGAACGCGATCCAGTACCTCGGGCTGACGAAGATCGCCAGCGCGGCGACGTACCAGATGGCCTCGGGTCTGAGCAGAACGGAGAGCCCGCCGAGTGCGCCGCTGATGACCAGCCGTCCCGCTCGTGGCGTGTGACGATCCGCGGTCACGGCGGCGGCAGTACTGCCGGCCAGCAGCGCGATCGCAAGCGAGTGCTCCCAGTATTCGAGCGAGTAAAAGAGCAGAGGGTTTGCACCAATCGCGATCGATGCCAGGATCAGAAACGACGTGCCAGGCGCGAGACTACGCCGCATCGCCTCGACGAACAGCAGAAACAGGACGAAGCCGAGTGCAGGCAGCACGTATGCGCCGCGCAGGCCGAACGCCGCGATCAGGGGGGCAGACAGGACCGGGAACAACGGGGATTGCAGCGCGTGCCCGTGTTGTTCATGGACGAGGATCATGGGATCCACCCATGGAACCGTCTTGTCGCCGATGCGGGGAAGGTCGATGTCGAAGGGGCGCGTCGGGTGCGCGATCGCGTTCATCGCAGCGATCAGCTTCAATCCAGGATCACCGCTGAAGAACGCGTCGGCCGGTAGTCCGGCGGAGAGCGACCACAGTCCAACAACGGCAATCAGTACGGCAGCGCCGGTCCGGCGTGCTGCGCGGCCGTTCATACCACTCAGGTCCTTCTCTGTTACGTCGTCGATTCTGACCTCCGCGGCGATTCTAGTCGTTGCTCGTGGAGCGAGGGACGAAATGGTGCTTGGCCAGCCGGCCGACGCGCCTTACACTGCGCTCATGCGGGCCGTCATCGCCACCACCATCGTTGCAGTGTCGATGCTGGTCCCCGCAACCAGCTTCGCGCAGCGGTTCCGGTACGAGCGCCGCTAGCAAGGAGGCTCACCGCATGACAGCGCCGTCCACTGGTGTCCACGTCAACCCCTCCGACGAGACGATCCTCCTGGGGCCCATTGCCGTGCGCTTCCTGATCACGGGAGAAGATGCACGTGGCAGCGTCGGCATGTTCGAACTTACCGTGCCCGGCGGCCAGCGTCTGACAGCGCCAGCGCACAGCCACGATCATTACGAGGAAACCATCTACGGCATCGACGGCGTGCTGACGTGGACGGTCGACGGCAAACGCCTCGACGTCGGCCCCGGACAGGCCCTTTGCATTCCACGCGGGTCCATTCACCGGTTCGACAACGACGGCAGCACGGACGTGAAGGTACTCTGTGTGATCACGCCAGCGGGCATCGGTCCGCAATATTTTCACGAGGTTGCCGAGGTGCTGACAGAGGCGGCCGGTGGACCTCCGGACCGCGGCAGGATGGCGGAGATCATGCGCCGTCATGGGCTGACCCCGGCGCCCTAACGGCGCACGGCGGTGTCGCTTCGCCGAACGCGAACGAGGCGCTGATGAGGGCGCCGATCAACAGGGTCCGTGACACTGTTCCGAGCGCAGTGATTCCGGAATAGCTCACCAGGAGAATTTGAAGATGCTGGCGGTCGAACGCCGTGGATCCGGACGCTCCGAAGAACTGGCGATCTTGTAGCTCTCCGGCACGCTCGCCCAATCGCTGTAGATGTTGCCGCCAACGTAGAACCCCGACTTCGACGTCGTTTCGGCCGCGGAAGGAGGCGCCGCGAAGAGCGCGTACACGCGCTTCGGCTCTGCACGGCCGGCCTTGTCGGTGCGCGGCACGTATTCGGGCACGCCATCCCCGTTGACGTCGGCCCGAATCCACTCCACGTGCAGCAGGCGATGGTAGGTGCCATCGGCGATCATGCCGCGCAGCTGGGCGTTGAAGCGGCGGATGATCGACTCCGCGTCTGGCCGCGAGCGTCGCAGCGCGAGGTACAGCTCACGCCTCACCAGCGGTGTCGAACCGATCTCCAGACGTGTCCCCGCTTCCTTCGGGTAGTTGCTCACGATGTACTGGACCACCAGGTCGTCCATCAACGTGTAGTCCACGCCCCCTTTGAGGAGCCGCGCCAGGCTCTCTTCCTCGCTCCGTAATCGGACGAAGACCGGCCCGGCGCTCTCGATCGAATCGCCGTACGAGTACCCTTCGACGATCGCCACGCGTTTGCCCGCGAGATCACCGAGCGTCCTGGCCGACACGTCGGCGCCGCGCTGGCCGACCAGCACGAGACGGTTCTCGAGGTAGGGCTGAGAAAAGATCAGAACACGCTCACGCTCCGGGTCGCGCCACGCCGCTGCGCTGCCGTCGACCGCCGACCCGAGCAGCGACGAGGTGAACTGCGCCGCGTCGACGATCCTCGTCCGCCCATTGACCCCGATTCGGCCGAAGGCAGCCTCCACCAGGTCGAGAGCAAACCGCGGCTGTCCGGGAACATTCGTGAACGGGGGCCACGCGGTCGAGACGAGGGTCAGCGGCGTCTGAGCTGAGGGCGTCAGCGAGAGCGTGACGAACGCCAGCATCATCAGCGCCACGCCCGCCAGCGGAGCTTTTCTGCGCGGCTTATCCAGAAAACCCATCCAACCTCCGATTCCTGAAGGCACTCGGACTCGAACGCCTCTACGTTCCAGGATTGATTGCGGTCAGTGGCGATGGTGCCGGACGTGCTGATGCATTTCGGAGTCCGCGACGCGGCGTGAGTTTCCTTAGGGATTCGCGCCGGTGCGGACCTCGGCTTCCTCCGGTCCGCCACGGTATCCCGTGCGTCCAACGGCCGAGGGGAGTCGGGCGGGCAAGGTAACGCATGCGCATCAAGATGCTCGAGACTCGAGCCGGCCGCCGCCGCCAGCCGTTCGCCCTGGCGTTCCCCGTCGTTGTCATAGGCTTCGGGCTGCTCGCGCTGGCAGCGCCGCTGAAGGACGCCGAGCAGCCGCTGCACCGGGTCGGTGCGCTTCTCGCGACCGGCGGGGCACTCCAGATTCTCCACGGCGTCCGCCGCGCAGACGTCGCTGCCCTTCGCCGTGCCGTCGGCGGCGGTGTGCTCAGCACGCTGATGGGGCTGCTGGTGCTCTCGACCCCCTCGTCATCGATCCCAGCCGTCGTTTTGTTACTCGCCGCAGCGTTTGCTGTGGAGGGCCTCGTTTACGTGTTGGGCGCGCGTCGCACGGACGGCCGGCTGCGGCAGCTGGGATGGTTTGCGGCGGCGGGCGACCTGGGCGCGGCTGCCGCGCTTCTGATCCTGCGGAACGCCGCTGATACGTGGGTCGTCGCGGGCGCGGTGGCCCTGCGGCTGTTCGGCATCGCGTGGGCGATGATCGTGACGCCGGTTCACACCGCCGAAGACGCCGGCGGAACCGTACTCGACGATCTCGGCCTCGCCGATCGTCCGGAGGCCGTCGAACTGCTCGCCGGCGTCACCTTCGAGGAACGGGTACGCGCCTCGAGCGACCGCCGCTGGACGCTTGCGTTCCTCGTCACGCTGTTCGCGATCCACAGCGCCCGGCTGGAAACGGACGGATCACTCCTCGGCTACGCGGCACCGGCCATCTCGGTGGTCGGCGACATCGTGCTTGCGCTGCTGTTCGCCTTCGTCGTCGTCGCCCCGCTGGCGGTGTCGCTCCGCACATCGACCCTGTGGCTCGAGCGAGTGGTCTGGCGCTGGTATCTGTCGGTGGCGCCCGCCGGCGGCGGTGTGCGCGCGTGGCTCGCGAGGAAGTGGCTGAGGTATCGGCTGCGGATGGGCGTGCAGTTGCGCGAGGCTCGCTTCTCCATGACCGCCGCGCTCTGGCGCAGCCTCGCGGCCGGCGTGCCGGTCGCTGCGATCGTTGCGGCGACGGTGCCAATGTGGGGCATGAGCTGGTTCTTCGACACGGAGAACTGGGCCTCCGGCATCTGGAATTCATGGGCGGAAGCGCGCACGGATGCCTGGCGCGAAGCGATGATACGCGCGGTCTCGACCGGGACAGACACAACGCGGTTCGCCGTGACAGCGCCGGGAACGACCTCTGGCGATTTCAGCTTCGTCGTGATCGGCGACACCGGCGAGGGGGATGCCTCACAGCAGATCCTGCGCGATCAATTGATGAACGTGGTCGAGCGGGAGGAGGTTCGCTTCGTTGCGATCAGCTCCGACGTCGTCTATCCGAACGGAGCGATGATCGACTACGAGGCGAGTTTCTGGCTGCCATTCAAGGGGATCACGAAACCCGTCTTCGCAATACCCGGCAACCACGACTGGTACGATGCGCTCGAAGGATTTCTCGCGACCTTTCTCCAGCCCGACGCGGCGCGCACGGCGATGCGCGCCCGTGCCCACGCAGACCTTCGCCTCTCGAGTACAACGGACCGCCGCATCGACAGTCTCATCGATGAAGCCGCGCGTCTCCGCCGCGAGTACCGCGTGCCCACAGCGTTTCAGCGCGGACCTTTCTTCGAGTTGCAGTCCGACCGGTTTGCTCTCCTCGCGATCGACACCGGCATCGTGAAGCGAATCGACCCCGCCGAGTGGGCGTGGCTGGGGGCAGCGCTCGAACGCGCGCGCGGCAAACTTACCATGGCTATCCTGGGGCACCCGTTGTATGCGAAGGCGTTCGACATGACACAGGGGAATCCGGAGTTCGCGCGGCTGAAGCGCCTGCTCCTCGATCACGACGTCCGCATCATGATGGCCGGTGACACACACGACTTCGAGTACTACGCCGAGCCGTCGCGCGAGGGCCGGCCGGCGGCGCATTACTTCGTCAACGGGGGCGGCGGCGCGTACCTGAGTCTCGGCACGGCGCTGGACTGGCCCGAACGGACACCGACGCCTGAGTGGGCGTTCTATCCCACGCGGGATGCCCTCGTAAACAAGATCGATCCGCGGACGCCGTGGTGGAAACGCCCGGCGTGGTGGTGGACGAAAAACCACCAGGCGTGGCCATTCTCGGCCGAGCACCTCTCCGCGCTCTTCGACTACAACGTCGCACCGTTCTTTCAAAGCTTCATCGAAGTCCGGGTCGAGGCTTCGTCGGGGCGTGTGCGTCTGCTTCCGTACGGTGTGAACGGCCGGCTCCGCTGGCGGGATCTCTCCCGTTCCCCCACCTTGAGCGCGACGATCGGGGGACCAGACGATTTCGCCGAATGGATCGTGCCGATGCGCTGAGCTCGGCGCTTGGTAGTGCTGGATGCTCAGTGGTGAGTGCTGGTGCTTTTTAGTGCTCGCGCCTGCTAAATGCTCCGTGCTCTTCAGTGCTTGGTGCTCGCGGTCGCTGCCCGGCACCAGCACCTAAGCACTGAGGAGCACTGAGCACTGAGCACTGAGCACTCAGCACTACAGAAAAAAAATGCCTATGACTGACTCGCCCGCCGTTCGCCTGTTTCTCCGTCGCTGGATCATTCGCCTCGCCTGGTCCGCGGCGCTGGTGTTCGTCACGATCGTGATCGGCGGCGCCCTCGACGCCCGGCGCCGGCTTCCCGATCTCCAGCCGTGGCACCGCATCATCCCGCGCGATTTACGCGTGGCCGACGTGAAGCCTTCG
>DATLLF010000078.1:0-6103 GCA_035537955.1 Vicinamibacterales bacterium
TCACGCTCGCCGACGAGGCGATCGGACTCGCACTGCGTGCCGGCAGCGGGCTCGGGTTCAGCGAGTTCGCGACAGTGTACGCGCT
Organism: Vicinamibacterales bacterium; assembly: GCA_035537955.1. Lineage (GTDB taxonomy): Bacteria > Acidobacteriota > Vicinamibacteria > Vicinamibacterales > 2-12-FULL-66-21 > JACDCA01. Next base: position 86 of record DATLLF010000078.1, read on the forward strand.
GCACGTCGGGGCGCTGCTTTTGCTCTACATCGCGGCGATTGCCTTCGGCCGGGCGCTGTTCCGGTCATGGTGGTCTGTCGCTGCGTTTACCGCGGCGCTGACGATCCGCCACGCGGTGCCCTACACCAGGGTCAACACGCTGGAGGGATATTTCCATCCGCGCACGGTGGTATTCGCGGTTGGCGTCGCGGCGCTCGCCGTGTTCCTGCGCCGTGGCGTCTGGCCCGCGCTGGCGATCGCCGCTATCGGCACCGTTATCCATCCGATCACCGGGTTCTGGTTTCTGATCTGCCTCGGCGTCGCGGGGGTGGTGAGCGAGCCGCGTGACCGCCGTTGGTTGCTCGTGCCCGGCATCGCGGGCGCATCGCTCTTCGTCGCTGCGCTGGCCGTCAGGTCGCCCCCCATTCGGCTGCGGCCGATGGATGCGGATTGGCTCGAGGTCCTCGCCAGCAGGACATATCTGTTTCCGGACCGCTGGCCGCTTGACGCGTGGTTGATCTGCGGCGGATACGTACTGGTGATCGCGTTCGCCGCCGACCGGCGGCGACGTGCCGGATGTCTGACTTCACGCGAGAGGGGGTTGCTCGGCGGAGCCGCAGCGCTCCTGGCCATCGCCATACTGATGCTGCCGCCGCTCCTGATCCGGAGCGCCCTGGCGGTGCAGGTTCAACCCCTGCGCGTGTTCTGGATCCTCGACCTGTTCGCTACCGTCTCGATCATCTGGCTCATCGCCGAGTGGCGCCCGGGGCAGGCGTCGCGCGCGCCCGCCGCGCTGGCGCTCGCGCTCCTCACGTTCTCATGCGCGCGCGGGGTGTACTTCATGACCATCCGATACCCCGAGCGATCCATCACCGCGATCGCGCCGCCGCCCGACGCCTGGCAGGACGCCATGCGATGGGTGCAGTCGACCGACGTGCGCTCGCACTGGATTGCCGACCCGGATCACGCGTTCCTCTACGGCTCGAGCCTGCGGGTCAGCGGTCGCCGGGATGTGTTTCTCGACGCGAGCAAGGACCCTGCGGTCGCCATCTTCGATCGTGCGCTCGCCATGCGGGTCGCGGAGCGCGCGCGCGCGTCGGCCGACTTCCGCGCGCTCACGGCGGACCGCGCTCGCGAGCTGGCGCGGAGGTACGAGATCGATTATCTGATTACCGAAGCCGTGCTGCCGCTGCCAGTCGCGTACCGCAATGCACGATTCAACGTGTACTCTCTGTCCACTCCGTAGTCACAATGACGCCACCAGGCCGCTTGCCCCGGTTCTGCTGCGCTTCCACCACCAGCGTCGCCCTTGCCGATCGCCGCCATCGTCAGGGCATCGGTATAGGCATCGGGACGGAATGACGTTGGCGAACGCACGGCGGCCGCTGAGCATCTCGTAGAGGCGATGGATGATGCCGTGGTCGTGCGCCGTCTCGACCGCATTGGCGGCGGACCATCCCTCGTCGGCCCAGCAGGGTTCAAGCCGGTATTTCGGATGTTCCGCGAAGCGCCGGTGACGTTTCTACGGCATGACGATCGCCCGTGTTCGCGATGGCCAGCTCGTCGAGGGCTGGAACGCGATCGATTTCCTGGCGATGTATCAACAGATTGGCTGGGTGACAAACCCCGTCGCGCCGGTCTGCGGTGGTCGGCAATCGGCGCGTGGAGGTCGAGCCGAGTATCGGATGGCGGTATGGTAGTATTGCCATATGGCCAAGCTGACCTTTTCGCTGGACGACGAAACGGTCGCGGCCCTCAAAAAAGCCGCCGAACGGTCGCGGAAGCCGCAAAGCCTCATCGTGCGGGAAGCGATCGCGGAATACACCAGCCGCGACGAGCGTCTCGCGCCCGAGGAACGTGAACGCCTGATCGGCGTGCTGCGCCGCATCAAATCGCGGCCGCGCGGCGGTTCCCAGGCCGACGTCGATCGTGAGCTGCGCGAGGTTCGCCGCTCGCGGCGTGAGGGCTGGAGCCGGCCCGCCCGGTGATCGTTCATCTCGACACGTCCGTTCTGATCGACAGCCTCGCCGGGCCGCGGCGATCGTTCCCGGCCCTCGAGCGCACCGTGATGCAGGGCCACGTGATCGCAACCTCCACACTGGCGCTGTACGAATGGCTGCGCGGACCGCGCACGCCGGCAGAACTCGAGGATCAGGAGGCACTGATCCGCTCAGCCGACGCCCGCTCCTTCGGTCCTTCAGAGGCGGCGCGCGCCGCCAGCCTGTATCGCGCGCTCAAACGCGCCCGCGGCCGTGAACTGGATCTCGCCATCGCCGCATGCGCGATCGAACACGGCGCCCATCTCTGGACGATCAATCGCGATGATTTCAAGGATCTGCCGGGTCTGAAACTCTACAAGGTCGAGTGAGCGGACGCCGCAGCGCTATCGCGCTCCCTTCCGCGACGGATCCGCGCCGTTCCAGCCGTCGATGACGACGAGCTCGCCCGGCGCGGAGCCGGTGAGCTGGCGCTTCACCATCACGAATCGGCCGTCGGGACCGACGTCGTAGTTGCGGCGGATCACGGTCTGCACTTCGTACGGTCCGGTGAAGAGAAGCCGCGGGATCCCCGGACGAAATCCTCCCTGCGTGTCCACGTCCACGGCCATGAGCGACTGGCCCTGGACGAAGAACAGCGTGCGTCCCTGCCGGTCCCACGCCGGCGCGGATCCGCCCGTGGGCGAGATCTGCCATTTGCCGCCGCCCGGCGGGAAGGTCTCGACGATCACTTCGTCGGTTCCGGTTTCGGTCGACGTGTACGCCACGTAACGGCCGTCAGGTGAAAACGCCGCCGACGATTCCCCGGCAGACGGGCTCGCGAACAGCGGCGCAAGCTTTCCGCCATTGCTCGCATCGAGGACCGCCACGTCGATCGAGCGCTCGGCGTTGGTCACCGCGAGTCGCTTCCCATCCGGATGCCACGAGTTTGCGAGATAGAACTCGGGACGTCTCAGCAGGGTGGTCTCTTCGCCGCTGCCGTCGGCCGCACGCATCGCCAGCCCCGTTGCTCCGCTGCGCCCCTTGGTGTAGACGATCCGGCGGCCATCGGGTGTCCACACCGGGTGTCCGTGCCCCTGGCCGAAGGTCAGACGCTGCATCCGCTGAGAGCCCATGTCCACCACATACACATCGTCGTCTCCGCCGCTGCCTGTGCCGATGGCGAACGCGAGCTGCCGGCCATCGGGCGAGAAGCGCGGCGTATTGAAAGCGGCGGGTGAGGCGGCGAGCGGCGTCTCTTTCCCGGTCTGGTCTACCAGCACCAGCACTCGACTCTTGAGGATCGATGCCTCGGGCACGACCGCCACCACGCCGGCGTCGCTCACGCTGAAGTACCCGGAGCCGCTGCTCGGATCGCCGCCGACACCGTCCTGGATGGTGAACGGCTCGCCGACGACTTCGAGGCGCTGCGCGTCGAATCGAACCGCGAGCAGCGTCTTGTTGCGTTGATAAACGAGGTAGCCGGCGGACGTGTAACGCGCCATGCGGGCGCCTTTCAGAATCGTACGCCGCTCTCCGGTGTCGAGGCGCTGCGCATCGATGTTCGAGGCGTCGTAATCGCCGGGGCTGTCGGCGAGGCCGACTGTGAAGATCACGGTGCGACCGTCGGGAAGCACCTGCGGCCACCGGTGCGAGCGCTCGACTTTCGGATCGCCCAACGTGGTAACCGCGACCGCTTCGCCGCCGCTCGAAGGTACGCGCAACAGCGCACTCGTAAAGAGCGGTGAGAAAACGATCGAACCGTCGGGCGTCCAGCTGACGCCGCGCGGCGCCAGCGCCTTGGCCAGCTCCACCGGTGCACCGCCGTCGACAGCAACCTTGCGCAGCGAGCCGTCAGAGAAAAAGGCGATCCATCGACCGTCAGGAGACAGGATCGGGTACTCGGCGCCTTGGGTTCCTTCGATGCGGGTGACCGCCAGGCGATCGAAGGAGCGCCGGAAAATACCAGATCCCTTCGGACCCTCCGCGACGAACAGCAGCGTTCGCCCATCAGCCGACAGGCTGATGATCGGAGACTGTGACAACGATAGAAAATGTTCCGGCGGTACGGCTACCCCGAAGGTCGACAGCGGTCGTGCCTCGGTCGGTGGCGTGGTGCTCCCGCGCCAGGCGATGCCGCTCGCCGCCGCGATCGAGAGCGCCGCTACTGCCCATGGCAACGCGGTCATCCAGCGAGACGACCGTCGAAGGTTGGGGACCGGTTCGCCGACTCCCGAACCGCCGCGGAGCGTCTCGTCGATGACGATGCGCGCGTCAGCGATGTCGTGCAGGCGATTCTTCGGCTCGCGGTCGAGGCAACGACGCAGCAGCCGGCGCACGTCGGCGGGGACTGAAGCCGGCAGCAGTCGCCAGTCGACGTCGGCGCGCAGGACGGCAGCCATGACGTCGCTGATCGTGTCTCCCTCGAAGAGCCTCTTCCCGGTGAGCATTTCGTAGAGCACGACGCCGAAGGCCCAGATGTCGGCGCGTTTGTCGACCCCCTTGCCTCGCGCCTGTTCCGGCGCCATGTAGGCGGCCGTGCCGATGATCATCCCCATCCGCGTCGCCTGCGCGGTGAGCGTGGGGGACCGCATCGCATCGTCGGCGGACGTCGTTGTTGGATCGACCGCCTTTGCGAGGCCGAAGTCGAGCACCTTGACGGTGCCGTCCGGTCTGACCTTGACGTTCGCCGGCTTCAAATCGCGGTGGATGATGCCGTGTTCGTGGGCCGCTTCGAGCGCGTCGGCGATCTGGCGCGCGATTGCCAGTGCTTCGGCTACGGGAATCGGAGCGCGATCGATCAGCGCCGACAAGTCCTCGCCATCGACCAGCTCCATGACGAGCGCGCGGGTGTTCGCCGACGACGTTTCCAGGCCGTAGATCTGCGCGATGTTCGGATGGTTCAGTGTCGCCAGCGTCTGCGCTTCGCGGGTGAAGCGCGCGAGGCGCTCCGCGTCGAGAGCGAACAGCTCGGGAAGCACCTTGATCGCGACACCGCGATTGAGCTGCGTATCGCGGGCGCGATACACCTCGCCCATTCCGCCTTCGCCGAGCTTGTCGACGATCCGATAGCCGCCCAAGGTATCTCCGCTCTTCATCGCGTCCTCAGGCTTGGTTTCGTCGAGACCTCGCCATGGTTCGCGCGCACGCGTGACAGCGCGAACGGCGACGCGTGCGCACGGACGTTCAACAGCCGCTTACTTCTTGGGATCGTCGCCGCCGGCCCAGGCGAGGAACAGCCATTTGCCGCCTTCTTTCACGAGCACGTCGGTGTAACGGCCGCTGAAGGTTTCGCGCTCCTTCTTGAGGTTTTCCCGGGCGATCGAATAGCGGTATTGCACGACCGCGGTATTACCGGTGATGGTGATCGAGATGGGGTAGAGCTCCTGTTCGAGAACGGTGGCGTTCCCGCTGTTATAGCGGTTCCACCGCGTGAGCGAAGCCTTGTTCTGCGGCGACGGCTGGTCGACGTCCCAGTAGCTGAGATTCGGATGGACCATCTTGTCGATCCAGGTGAGGTCCTTGTCCTTCGCCATCTGCCACTGCTGCTCCTCGAACTTCCAGATTTCCTGCTGTTCCGCGCTCCAGGTCTGGGCCGACGCTCCCCCGACAATCACGACTAAGGTCACGAACGCCGTCGAAAACACAGATCGAAGCATCGCCCACCTCCAGCGTTCCCTCGCGGAGCGCTTATCTGAAATTTAGGTTGAGCACGGAGTTTCCCTCGAACCGCACGTTCGGCGCCAGAACAATCTCAGTCGTCCGACCCACTGGCGGTTCGTGCTTCGCGTTCGCAGCGGCTCAAACGCTCCGGGTCTGCGGCGAAGAGCTCCGGCAGCACTTTGATGGCCACGTCGCGATCGAGTCTGGTGTCGCGCGCGCGATAGACCACGCCCATTCCGCCCGCGCCGAGTTTGTCGAGGACGCGATGGTGTCGCCGACGTTCATTGCTTTGTCGATCTCATCGAGCCGTGCCCTGCAACCGGTCCGCGAGGCCCTTCGGCCAATTGAGGAAAAGGGACAGGGTATTCGACGTCCGCTCGTCGTCGGTGCGCATCATGAC
>DATLLF010000079.1:0-5593 GCA_035537955.1 Vicinamibacterales bacterium
AACGAAGCCGCGCACCCCGCCCACGATCCCGTAACGGAGCGCCGCTACCGTGTGCTCGCCGCCGCATTGCGGCTGGCGGTGACCGCCGGATCAGATTTTCACGCCGACGATGGACGCCATCCCTCGGCGCTGGCGACGGAGTGCGGAATGGCGATGGCGGATTTACCTCGACAGGCTGGCGGGCTGCCGCCGCACGTGCGCGTGCGCGCGCATCTCGCGCGCGCGATCGCACTGCGGCCGGAGTTGCTGATCATCGAGCACCCGACAGTCGATGTTGCCGAGGGCGAGCGCCTGCCGCTCGCGCACGACATCGCGAGGGTTGCCGGGGGGCGTGGCGCCGCGACGCTCATCATGACGACGGACGTGGAGTTTGCCGAAGCGGTGGCGCACCGGTCGCTGGCGCTGCAGCCCGCAACCGGTGCCCTGGTCCCGTGGAAGAAGAAGCGAGGATGGTTCCGTTGACGGCGGTACCAGGTCTACTTCTTCGTCAGCACTCCACAGGCCACGCGCGGTCCGCCGCTGACCCCCGACTTCGCCGCACCGGTGATCCCCTGGTCCTCGTTTCCGTGAATGATGATCGCGGTGCCGTCGGCGTCGAATACCGAGAGCGGACCGTCGGAGAGCGTCACGCGAGTGGTCATCACTTTCATCGAGCCGCTGCCGTTCGCGCCGACTTCGAGGTTCGGGATGTCGCCCATGTGGAAGGGGTGATTGGCGTCGGGATCCGTGTTGCTGGCTGGGCCCGGATCGAAATGACCGCCGGCGGCCGTGAAGTCGGGTTCGCACTTGCCCACCGCATGAAGGTGGACGCCGTGCTTGCCCGGCGTGAGGCCGCTCACCTGCAGCGACAGTTCGACGATCTTACCCGTGCCCTGCGTCTGCTCGGTCAACTGCGCCGTGCCCGTGATCCCCTTGCCCGTGATGGTGGCGGTCGCGCTCGTCCCCTGCGCGCCGGCGGCGACTCCCATGGTGACCGCGACCGCTGCCGCCGCAGCGAACGCGAACAATGTCGATTTCATGCGTTGCCTCCTTCCCGGATTGTAGCGGTCTTTTCTCATGCGTAAGCTCGTCCTGTTCGACATCGACGGCACACTCGTTCTCACCGGCGGCGCGGGTCTTCGTGCGATGAATCGCGCAATCGAGGACGCGCTCGGACATGCAGACGGCCTCGACGGCATTCCCGTCGCCGGTCGGACGGACTGGGCGATTCTCGCCGACGCGGTGCGGCGCGTCGGTCGAACCCTCGACGGTGCGCTGCTCGCCGACCTCGAACGTCGGTACGTCGAGAATCTCGCCAACGAGATCCAGCATCCCGGCCGCGGTCGCAAGGGCGTGATGCCCGGCATTCCCGAGATCCTCCAGGAGCTCGATCGCCGCGAGGACGTTGTCGCGGGACTGCTGACGGGCAATTTCGAAGCGGGCGCCCGCGTGAAGCTCGGATACTTCGATCTCTGGCGCTACTTCCGCTTCGGCGCCTTTGGCGGCGATGCGGCCGATCGCAATGCCCTGGTGCCGTTCGCCGTCGAGCGGGCGCGCACGTCCGGTCTGCCGGAGATCGGGGACTCCGACGTGCTCGTTGTTGGTGACACGCCACACGACGTGCTCTGCGCGCATGCCGCGGGCGCGGTGGCGATTGCGGTCGCGACCGGGAGTTCGTCGGTCGAGGAGTTGCGCGCGACCGGCGCGGAGCACGTGTTCGACGATCTCAGTGATACGCGCGCGTTCCTGCGCTTGCTCGATCCCTGACGATAGAATCGTGAGTGTGGAAGTGAACGGGGCCCGGTGGCCCTCCCGGTCTTCAAAATCGGTCGCTGCCCGCGATAGCGGGCGGGCTGGGTTCGACTCCCAGGCGCTTCCGCCAACCTCCGCTCACGCTCGCCAACGCACGCGTGAGCGGAGGTTGGCAAGCCAGGCGCGGAGCGCGTATCGCGCTCGATGGTGGGACGAAGGTGGATTGCTGTGTGCTGAACCAGCCACGATTGGGCAAGCCAACCGCCGCCGCGATCGATTGAGGGGAGAAGACCCGGACGGGAGACACCGTCCGGGAAGGATGTCGTGAGGAGCGTCTAGCCTTCGATCAGGCGGACGTCACCCGCCCGCGGGCCCTTGGCCGATTCCTCGATCTGGAACTCGACTCGCTGCCCTTCACGCAGGAGCTCGAAGACGGCGCCGCGAACCGAGCTGCGATGGAAGAAGTGCTCGATCCCGCTCTCGTCGCGAATGAAGCCGAACCCCTTGTCGATCAACAGGCGAGCGATGGTACCCGTAGGCATACCCGTGTCCTCCGTGAACACTCCCCCGGGGCAATCCCAGGGGTTCCAAGCCTGACGGGGATTCGGGGCCGGAGAGTGCGGCCCGCTACAGGAGAGGCGCCGACCTGCCCGTCTTCCCGCGTCGGCGCACCGGGCTTCGATGCGCTGAGCTTGAAAACGGGGCAAGTGTAGGGAGTTCGCCCAATGAAGTCAAGAAAACTAGAATTCCGGGTATGGTAGCGGCAGTGATCCTCGCGGCGGGCCGCTCCTCGCGGATGGGCCGGCCAAAACCACAGCTCCGACACGTCGCCGCCGATGACACTTTTGTCGGTCACCTGATCCGGACAGCGCAGGAGGCGCGCCTCGATCCCATTCTCGTCGTCGTGGCTGACGGAAGCACCGCCCTCGCCGCTGAGGTCGAACGGCGTGGCGCGAAGACGCTCATCAACGTGGCGCCAGACCGCGGCCAGCTCTCGTCCATCCTCGTCGGGCTCGACGCTGCCGATGCTGCGGGCGCGTCCGCAGTCATGATCATGCCGGTGGACGTGCCGTTGCTGTCGCCAGCTGTACTCGAAGCTGTGCTCGCGGCGGCGGCGGCCGACGATGCGCAGATCGTTCGCTCGACGCACGCAGGGCAGCACGGGCATCCCGTCCTCTTCAAGCGATCCGTCTTCGACGAACTGCGAGCGGCGGATCCGTCGATCGGTGCACGCGCCGTCGTACGCGCGAACCCCGCGCGTGTAAGAGACGTCGAGGTGAACGAGCCGGGCGTCACACTCGACATCGATACGCCCGAGGATTATCGCCGCGCGTTCGGGCGCGATCTTTGACCCTTCCGCACCCGTCCGTTAGAATGGGGTTCGTCCGACCGCAGTTCTGTGGGCCAGTGGCGCAGTTGGGAGCGCGCGTGAATGGCATTCACGAGGTCACCGGTTCGATCCCGGTCTGGTCCACCACTCTTTCATTTCCACCGCCGATTGTCCGCAAGTAGCTGAAGGCTGGTGCGGTTACACGGGTTCCAACAAAGCCGTTTCCGTCGAACGAGATTCCGTCCGGAAAGAACAGTTGTTGGAACCGCTGCCGCTGTTCGAGTGACGCCTGTATCCAGAGATCGGCGGCGCGCGGCAGAAGCCGTTCTGCGAACGCCAGGATGCCCTCTACGTCGAGTTCATCGAGCTGCCCTGAATGACGGTCGATCCTGGCGAGCGTGAGCTCCTCGCGCAGCTTCTCCGCGTGACGGTCGTACGTCTCGATGTCAATCGAGCGCTCGAAGAGGAACGCTTCGTCGAGACGGTCCAGCTTCTCCTGAATCGCCTTGGCAGCGCGCTCAGCCGTCGCGAGTTCATCGCGCACGGCCACTTTCCGCGCTTTCCAGATCTGCAGCACGGATTCCTTGAGCAGCCGCATGTAGCCTGGCGTTGGTTGGAGCAGGGCGAGTTCGTCTGCGAACAGTCCTTCGAGTTTGGCCTTCGTCACGTTGACCGCGCGGCAGCCAGGGCGGCAGTGGTAGTACGCGTAGTACTCTCTTCGGCCCTTCGACCAGCTGCCGGTTAGACCTCGACTACAGGACTCGCAGCGCACAAAGGCGCGTAGTGGGAAGTCCGGGTGCGCCCGCTGCTGTGGCGTGGTGCTCGGAACTCGCCCGGACAGGACCGCCTGCACACGGAAGAACAAGTCCTCGGAGATGAGGGCCTCGAAGTCGCCGCGTTTTCCGCGAACGCCGTACTCGGTGACGTCCACGATGCCGGCATAGAGCTGATTCCGCAGCAGCACGCCGATCGCTTGCGATGTGAGCGGACAGCCGCGCCGGTTGGTCAAGCCCCAGGCTTTTGACTGCTTGAGGAGCTGTTGCTTAGTGAAGTGCCCGGTGGCGTACTCTTCGAATGCTCGCCGCACAAGCGGCGCCCGTTCAGGATCGGGCATCAGGCTCTTGCCCATCGCGCGCGGCGCGTTCAAGTAGCCGATCGGTGCCCGAAACACCCAGCGGCCGAGTTCCAGTGCCGCCTTCATGCCGGCCCGGGTCCGGTCTGACCGACAGTCGTTGTCGAACTGGGCGAATGCGGCAAGCACGCCCTCCATCAGCTTGCCCGTGGACGTATCGTCGATCGGCTCCGTCGCCGACCGCAGCGAGATGCCCAGCGACTGCAGGTGAGAGCGGAGCGCGAAGTGGTCGTACTTGTCGCGCGCGAAGCGCGTCAGGTTGAACACGACCACGAAATGGACACGGCCCTTGTTCAGGCGGCAGAAGGTGAGCAGGTTCTGAAGCTGGCTGCGATCCGTGGTCTTTGCGCTCTCGCCTTCCTCGTGAAAGCGTTCGAGGATCTCGTAGCCCTGGCGGCGGCAGTAATCCTCGCAGGCACGGAGCTGAGTCGGCAGGCTGAGATTCTCGGTCTGCTCTTTCGTGCTCACGCGAACGTAGATCACCGCGCCGACCATGGTCGGCAGCGTAGATCCATTCACCGGGTCGGGCAAGTGGCGTCTTCGAGGCACGACTTTTACTCGGAGATCTGACAACCCTCTTGGTACATCTCGACCACGATGCACGCCATAGTCTCCGCGTGTCGGCGGATCAACGCGACCTCCTGATCGGTCAGCGATTCCGCTTCCTCGCCGAGTAACTCCCGACAGCGCACGATCGAGATCGGCTCCGGGATGTCCTCCGCACGTTCGACGAACTCCATGGGCACTCCTGCGAACTCGATTCATAACGTTCGTGCTGTTGTGGAGTGCGCTCGAGCGCGCCGACGTGATGCCGGCGCGCTGATGTCGGATGAGCGCGGATGCGGGCGTGACGCCGATGCAATACGCGTGACGTGACGTCAGGCGCGGCGATCGCGCGCGGTCAGCTCGCGCGATCGATTAAGTTGTTGGGGGGAAGCTGCAACGTTGCCCTGAGGGCGGCAGCTGCAGCGCTCCGTGTCGGATCCGACTTCGGAGAGGGTGCGCGATGGCACCGACGAGAACTTCACGATATGCCCGTCGCGCCAGTTGGTCAATACGAAACGATGCGACGCGGTTCCTCGGCCATCACATAATTGCTACCTTCGAGCTGCGCGCAGGCGTCGTCAAGGCCGAAGCCCGCAGGGTCCAGCGCAGCGAGAGCCTTGACGAGGTCGAGCACAGCTCGACGCTGACCATGTGATGGCCGACGCAACCGAGTGCAGAAGCAGAAATGAACGTCGAAAGTGCAGTGCAATCCGCGCGCGATCTGCGATGAGTACGCAACGAACAACGCACTCGCAAACGGCGCGCAGATCGCTCACCGTTTCGATGGCGGTTTGCGACACCGGCACCGGGGCGTGAGCACCCCCCCGGTTCTGCGCCGACTGCCGTCCCGAGGC
>DATLLF010000080.1:0-2639 GCA_035537955.1 Vicinamibacterales bacterium
GAAGGCATTCTGCAGCCGCCACAGACCGGCTTCGGACGGACGACCAACGAGTATTACCACGGCAATCCCGCAGTGGAGATCGTGTCGATCGGCGGTCCCTACGGGGTTCTGGCTCCCGGTCGCTCGACCGGCCGCCGGAAGCTGTTTATCTGCGATCCGAAGGCCGCGGCGTCGGAGGAGCCGTGTGCCCGAAGAATTCTGTCAACCCTCGCGACGCGCGCCTATCGGCGGCCGGTGACCGAGCGTGACATGCACGCGCTGCTCGGTTTTTACCAGGTGGGGCGCGCCGAAGCCGGATTCGAGGCCGGCATCCAGCGCGGGCTCGAGCGCATTCTCGCGGCTCCGAGCTTTCTCTTCCGCGTCGAACGCGAGCCGGCTGGCGTGGCGCCGGGAGCTCCCTATCGCCTGAGCGAACTCGACCTGGCATCGCGACTGTCGTTCTTCCTCTGGGGCAGCATTCCAGACGACGAGCTGCGCGACGCGGCGGCCCGCCAGACGTTGAGCGTTCCCGGCGCGATCGAAAAGCAGGTGCAGCGGATGCTCCGCGATCCGCGCTCGAACGCCCTGGTCGACAATTTCGCCAGCCGCTGGCTCGAGCTGAGCAAGCTCTCTGGCGTCGTCCCCGACTCGGAGCTGTATTCGGAATTCGACGAAAACCTGCGTGACGCGATGGAGCAGGAAACCAGGCTGTTTATCGGAAGCCAGGTCCGCGGCGACCACAGTGTCACGGATCTGGTGACGGCCGACTATTCGTTCCTCAACGAGCGGCTGGCAACCCACTATGGCATTGGTGACATCTACGGCAGCCATTTCCGCCGGGTCACGTTCACCGACCGCATACGAGGCGGGCTGCTCGGGCAGTCGAGCCTCCTGACCATCACTTCGTACCCCAACCGAACCTCGGTCACGATGCGCGGCCGATGGCTGCTGGCGAACCTGCTGGGCGCGCCGCCGCCACCGCCGCCGCCCGACATTCCTGCGCTCCAGGACGCCGGCCGAGACGGTCAGCCGCGATCGCTTCGCGAGCGGATGGAGCTGCACCGGAAGAATCCTGCATGCGCGTCGTGTCATCAGCGGATGGACCCGCTGGGGTTTGCGCTCGAGAATTTCGACGCGCTCGGAAAATGGCGGAGCACGAGCGATGATGCCCCAATCGATCCGTCGGGGTCGTTTCCCGACGGCACGCGGTTCGACGGCATCGCCGGTCTGCGGACGCTGCTGGTCAGCCACAAGGAAGATTTCGTGCGCACGCTTACCGGAAAGCTGCTGGCGTACGCGACCGGCCGCGGGCTCGACCATCACGACCTGCCGGTGATCCGCAAGATCGTGCGCGATGCCGCGCCGGCCGATTACTCGTGGTCGTCGATCATCACCGGCGTCGTCAGGAGCGCACCGTTCAGCATGGGAAGCTCACCGGGAGATCAGGGAGAGAGGTCGCAACCATGATCGTCGCAAAGAAGGCGATCCCGAGGCGCACCGTGCTGCGCGGGCTGGGATCGGTTCTGGCGTTGCCGCTGCTCGACAGCATGGTCCCCGCGCTCACGGCGCTGCAGAAGACGCCCGCCCGACCGATCAACCGGTTCGGCGTGCTGTATGTGCCCAACGGCATGATCATGAAGGACTATCTGCCGTTGACCGAGGGGGCGGCCTACGAGCTGACGCCCACCTTGCGCGCGCTCGCGCCGTTTCGCGAGCACGTGCTCGTGCTGAGCGGCTTGGAATGCGTCCCGACTCCCGGCCGTCCGGGCGGCGCCCACGCGAAAGCCAGTACGCGGTTTCTCACCGACGTGTCGCCGCCGACCAGCGAAACCTGGCTCGATGCCGGGATTTCGATGGATCAGATCCTGGCCCGGGAGACGGGGAAGCAGACCCAGGTGGCGTCGTTGGAGCTGGCGATCGAGTCGAGCGAGACCACGGGCGCGTGCGACACCGGATTCGCGTGTCCGTACACCAACACGATCAGTTGGCGAAGCCAGAGCACGCCGCTGCCGACGCAGAACAACCCGCGCGTGATCTTCGAGCGGCTGTTCGGCGACAGCACGAGCACCGATCCGAAGGCGCGCCTCGCCCGGTTGCGCCATCGGCGGAGCGTGCTCGATTCGGTGAGCGACGAGGTCGCGCACCTCCACGGGTCTCTGCCGCAGAGCGATCGGACCAAGCTCGCCGAGTACCTCGAGGCGATTCGCGATGTCGAGCAGCGCATTCAGATCGCCGAGGCGCAAAGCGATCGGGAGCTGCCGCTGGTCGAGAATCCGGCAGGCATTCCGGCCGGCTGGGAAGACCACGTGAACCTGATGTTCGATCTGCAGGTCCTGGCGTTCCAGTGCGATCTCACGCGCGTCATCACCCTCATGCTCGGACACGAGCACAGCGGCATGACCTATCCGCAGATTGGCGTGCCCGACGCGCATCATCCGATTTCGCATCATCAGCAGGAGCCGGACAAGGTGGCGAAGGTCGCGAAGATCAACGCCTACCACATGCAGATGTTTGCGAAGCTGCTCGCCAAGCTCCAAGCCACGGTCGATGGCGACGGCACGCTGCTGGATCACGTGACGATGATGTACGGCGCCGGCATGGCCGACAGCAACAGCCATTCGCCAATCGACATTCCGTTGATTCTCGCCGGCGGCGGCGGC
>DATLLF010000081.1:0-8538 GCA_035537955.1 Vicinamibacterales bacterium
ACCACACACCGATGCCAACAGGGCCGTCGTCGCCAACGACTTGACCAACGAGCGTGACGGCGAACACGACCGGCAGCAGCGCGAGGCGCATGCGCATGATTCTCCCGCAAGTCAGTCAACAGCAAACCGCAGCGGATCAGCTTTTGGAAAATGTCTCTGATCTCGAGGTGAATAAAAAGATGTTGACCGCGGATCGTGCGGACGTAGAATGCGATCACAACGGAGCAGGCCGCTCGTGCCTGCCATCACGAGGCCACGAAGACTCGCAAGAGCCTTCGTGGCTTTCGTGTCTATAATCCAAACCATCGATGACCACGCTCGACGAGATCAAGGAAGCCGCGGAGCGCGTGCGCCGCATCGCGCGCGTGACGCCGCTGGTGGATGTGTCGAATCTCGCGGGGCGTCAGCTGCTGCTGAAATGCGAGAGCCTGCAGCCCGGTGGCGCTTTCAAGATCCGCGGCGCCTACAACATGGTCGCGCAGCTCTCTGCCGATCAGCGACGGCGTGGAGTCGTCACCTACTCGTCGGGCAATCACGGGCAGGCGATGGCGCTCGCGGCACGCGAGCTCGGCGCTCCGGCTGTCGTCGTCATGCCGACCACGGCGCCGGAGATCAAGGTCGACGGCGCGCGATCGTTCGGCGCCGAGGTGATCTTCGCCGGCACGACCTCGACCGAACGAAAGGCACGCGCGGAGGAGGAGGCGGCCGAACGCGGTTTGACGATGGTGCCTCCGTTCGATCATCAATGGATCATTGCCGGTCAGGGATCGCTGGGCCTCGAGATCCTCGAACAGTGTGCGGATGTCGCGACGATCGTCGTGTCTGTCGGGGGCGGCGGGCTCCTTGCCGGCGTGGCCGCGGCCGTGAAGCAGTCACGGCCCTCGGTACGGGTCATCGGCGTCGAGCCGAGCGGCGCGGCCGCGATGAAAGCGTCGCTCGACGCCGGTCACGCAGTCACCCTGCCCACGACGGCGAGCATCGCCGACGGTCTCATGCCGGTTCGCCCTGGCGATCTGACCTTCGCCCACGCGAGACAATTCGTCGATGGCGTGATCACTGTTGACGACGACGAGATCGTGGACGCCGTGATGTGGTTGTTCACGAAGGCCAAGATCGTGGCGGAGCCGTCGGGTGCGGCCACCGTCGCCGCCGCGCTGACGAACAAGGTCGCGGATGATGGACCAGTCGTCGCCATCGTGAGCGGCGGGAACATCTCGCTCGAGAAGCTCGAAGAGCTCAGAAAGCTGTCTTCTGCCCATGCCCATTGAACAGTTCGAAATGGAGCGGATGCAGTCGACGTGGGAAAACCTCGTCGACTACGACATGAGCGAGAGCGGCGTTCGACCGCTGACGCTGCGTGAGCTGGTGGCCATGGGGTTCGATCTCGAATCGTTCCTCGACGTGCCGCTCGGCTACAGTCAGTCGAACGGCACCGTCGAGCTGCGCGAGCGGATCGCGGTGCACTATCCGGGCGCGGGTGTCGATCACGTCGAGGTCACCAACGGCACGTCCGAAGCGAACTATCTGATCGCGCTCAGCCAGCTTCGGCCCGGCGATGACGTGGCGATGGAAGTGCCGAACTACATGCAGATGCCCGGCGTGGCGAGGAGCTTCGGCGCGACCGTGAAACCGTTCAGTCTGCGGCAGGACACCGGCTGGGAGCCGGATTGGGAGGAGTTCGAGCGCGCGGTGACTCCACGGACGCGCATCCTCTATCTGTCGAATCCGAACAATCCCACCGGCGCGGTGCTGTCGGATGCCGCCATGCGGCGGATCGCGGAGCGCTGCGAGCAAACGGGTACGTGGCTCATTGCCGACGAGGTGTATCTCGGCGCCGAGATCGATCGGCCACGGACGAAGAGCTTCTGGGGGATGAGCGATCGTGTGATCGTCACCAGCGGCTTGTCGAAAGCGTACGGGATCCCGGGCGTTCGCATCGGCTGGCTCGTCGCGCCGCCCGCGCTGGCGGCCGAATGCTGGACGCAGCACGACTACATCACGATCGGCCCCAACAAGATGTCGGACCGGATCGCCCGCGTCGCGGTGGAGCCCTCGAACCGCGAGCGCTGTTACGCGCGCACGCGCGAGATCCTGCGCCACAACCTCCCGATCGCCCGCGAATGGATTGCCGGCTTCGGCGAGATCCTCTCATGGCGTGAGCCGCAGGCGGGTGCCATCGCGCTGCTTGAATACGCCGGCGGTGTCTCGAGTGTCGAGCTCGCCGAACGCGTACGCCGGAACCAGAACACGCTCATTGTCCCCGGCTCGCACGTGGGTCTCGAAGGGCATCTGCGCATCTGGTTGGGAGGCCGGGAAGAGTTCCTGCGTGAAGGGCTGACGCGCATCGGCGTGGAACTCGAGCGGCTACTCGTTCCGTCCGATCGCACGAAAACTGCTTACCGGCTAAATGCCTCACGCTGAGGGAAAGCCTTTCCGTTCTCGGCGGTCTCGGTGAGGTGTGTTGACGGGTTGCTGATGCGTTAACCCCTCCGCGCGTCGTGCGTTATTGGCTATAGCTGCCATGACACGCCGACTCGCCGCTGCGCTCGCTGCCACACTGCTGGTCTACAGCGTGGCCGTTGCTCCCGACCCCCTGGCCAAGGCGGCGCTGCCACCCATTCCCGTGCGCACCTCGGCGAACCCGATCTCGTTCGACGTTCGCGTCGGTGACGGCATCTTGCGTGTGCGCATTCGCAGCGGCGAGGCGTGCGATACGTCACTGACGATCGAGATCCGAATTCCGGGTCTTTTCGAAACCAGCTTCACTCCGGCTCGACCGTGGTGATTTTCCCTCGTTAACCTTCGTCCCCTCACGACGTAATACCAGTGAAGGAGCCCTGTTTCATGATGCTTCAGAGGATCTCACCCGCAGTGTCGGCGCTGGTGCTCGCCGGGGTCACCGGCCTGATGACGGCGCCGGCGGCCGCTGCGCAGGCCGTCGAGGCGCCCGCGCGAAATCGCCAGACCGTTACGACGCAGCAACCCACGGCTCCCGCACCTTCGCCGTTGCATCAGGACGCGAACCAGACACGGCGCGACTTCTACGAAGTCCTCGATCAGTATCCGCCGGCGGTCGGCCGCGTGATGCGGCTGGACCCGACGCTGATGACAAATCCATCGTACCTGGCGTCCTATCCCAATATCGGCACGTTCCTGGCCCAGTATCCGGATGTCGCGCGGAACCCTGGCTACTATCTCGAGCGCTACGAGTCGAACTACGCCTACGACCGGCCCATGGATCCGAAGGCACAGTCGCTACGTATGTGGGAGGACGCGCTCACGTTCATCGGCGCATTCGCGGTCTTCTGCGTCGTGATGTTCGCCCTCTTCAGCCTGATCAAGTACGTCGTCGAATACCGCCGCTGGAACCGGATCTCCAGAGTGAACGCCGAGGTACACAACAAGATCCTCGACCGGTTCGCCTCGAACGAGGAGTTGCTGGCTTACGTGGACAGCCCGGCCGGGCGGCGGTTTCTCGAAGCCACGCCTATCGCGCCGAACGCGCCACCGGCCCGCACCGTGGGTGCGCCCTACGGTCGCATCCTGCTCTCGGTGCAGATCGGTGTCATCCTCGTCGCTCTCGCGATCGGCTTCATGCTGATTACCGGACGAGCGATCGAGGAAGTGCAGCCGGTCCTCGCCAGCCTGTCGGCTCTGTCGCTGTGCCTCGGCCTGGGGTCCATCGTTTCGGCGGCCGCATCTTACGTGCTCTCGCGTAAACTGGGTCTGCTCGAGGACGCACCCGCCACGCGTCCGGAGCACATCTCGTGATTCGACAATGACGCCCTTCAGCCTGACGAACGTGGAACACCTCGAAGCCGCCGCCAGCGAGCTCGACGTGGCGTTCGAGATGGACGAAGACACGTTCCGCGCGTTCTACGATCGCACCGCGAGGCAGCTCTGGGCGTATCTCGCGCGCATCACCGGGGATCGCCAGGCGGCGGACGATCTTCTTCAAGAGGCGTACTACCGCCTGCTGCGCGCGAAGGTGGCGCTCACCGACGAAGCACACCGGCGCCACTACCTGTTCAAGATCGCCACCAATCTCGCGCGCGACGGCTACCGTCGGAAGGCCGCGTTGCCGGAGGTCGCTGGCGCCAGCATCGAAACGGACGTACGGGATGCGGCGGCGGACCGCACCGAGGCCAGGCTCGACGTGCGGCTGGCCTTCAGCCGCCTGAAGCGACGCGAGCGGGAGTTGCTGTGGCTCGCGTATGCGCAGGGATCGTCGCACGAGGAGATCGGCGCCGCGCTCGGTCTCAAGACCGGCAGCATCAAGCCGCTGCTGTTCAGGGCAAAGCACAAACTGGCCGCGGTGCTCCGCGGCCATCGCCCGGAGGCTGGCGGCCATGCGTAATGCGGGATGTTCGCGTGAGCACGAGCTGCTCGACGCGCTGCAATCATCGCGATGGCCTGACGGCAGCGATGTCTCTCTCCGCGAACACGTCGCCGCGTGCGCGTCGTGCACGGAGTTGCTCTCGGTTGTCGGCGCCCTGCTCGATGATCGGCAGGCGTTGATGCAGGAGGCGACGGTGCCTTCGTCGGCAATCGTGTGGTGGCGAGCGCAGATGCGGTCGCGGCGTGAAGCCGCCGAGCGCGCCGTTCAGCCGATCTCGTTCGTGCAGGGCATCGCGCTGGCGTGCGCGGCGGGGCTGCTCGCAACAGCGTTGAGCATTTTCGTGCCGACGTTCAGGCGCTCGCTGTCGTGGATTACCCAGGCGCTCGGCGCGCTATCAGACGTTTCTCTTCCGGTTGTCGCGGACACTCTGGCGAGTCCTATCGTCCTTGCCGGGATCGCCGCGCTCGGCCTCTGCGCGCTGGTGCTGCCCGTCGCGCTGTATTTCACGTTCCACGAAGACTGACGCGACTCGGGCCCGGTTGAAGCCGGCCCATTCACCGCGCTGCGGCTGTCGAACGCAGCACGACGCCTGGCGTGGCGCCGGTGTGTGCGCCGTCCTTCACGACCATGACGCCATTCACGAAAACGTAAGGAATCCCTCTTGCGTATGCATGCGGCTGCTCGAAGGTGGCGGCGTCCTGGATCGTCGCCGCATTGAGGATCACCAGATCCGCTGCGTACCCCGGCTTGATCAGTCCACGTTCGCCGAAGCGGAAATGCTGCGCCGGCAGAGACGTCATCTTGCGCACTGCCTCTTCGAGCTTGATCACTTTGCGCATGCGGACGTATTCGCCGAGCACGCGCGCGTTGTTGCCATAGCCGCGTGGGTGAGGCACGCCAGCGCCCGGCGAGAGGACGTCGCTGTCCGATGCAAACGCGACGAACGGATGCTTCATGATCCGCTCGACGTCGGCATCCGACATGAAGTGGTAGACCATCGATGCGCCACCGGCGAGCATCATCTCGCGAGCGGTTTCGAGCTGCGCGTCAGGTGTGTCGGATCCCTTCAGGCGCCGGGCCGCCTGCTGGATGGACAGCCCGTTCAAGTCCGGGTTCGCGCGGTACGACGCGATCCGCGCGAACGAAAGGTCCTTCAGCCCGCGCTCGGCAAGCAGTGCGCGCATCTCGTCCTTGATCTTCGTCCATGTGGCGGGATCTTCGAGACGCTCTTTGATCTTCGCCGCTCCACCTTCCAGAGCCCAGGCGGGAAACCTGATGCCCAGCGATGAGCTCGCCGCTGTATAGACGTACTGGTCGGCCTCGACTTCGACGCCTCGCGTGCGCGCCGCATCTATCATCGCGAGCGCCTTTTCGCTGATGCCCCAGCGGCTCGGGCTGTCGACCTTGAGATGCGAGATCTGCACGCGCGCTCCGCTCGCCTCCCCGACACGAATCGTCTCTTCGATGGACTCTTCGAGCGCGGTCCCCTCGTTGCGCATGTGCGATGCGTAGAGACCACCGGCGTTGGCGGCGACGCGCGCGAGTTCGATGATTTCCGGCGTTTTCGCGTACGTGCCGGGCACGTACTGCAGTCCCGTCGAGAAACCGACGGCGCCGTCGACGATCCCCTTCCATACGAGCGCCTTCATTTTTGCGAGTTCCGCAATTGTCGGAAGGCGATTCTCCGTCCCCATCGCTGCCCGGCGGACCGTGTTGTGGCCGATGAGCGTCGCGAAATTCACCGACGCGGGGATGTCGGCGGCGTGCTGCAGCGCAGCGCCAACATCGAGGGCGGATCCGCCGCAGTTCCCTGCGACAACGGACGTCACGCCCATGCGGACGAAGTTCTCCGCGGCCGGTGTATCCCAGATGTCATCCGCGTGTGTGTGGACGTCGATGAAGCCGGGCGTGACCACCATCCCGGACGCGTTCACCACCTGCGCCGCACCCGAGCGATCCAGGCGACCTACTGCGACGATGCGGCCGTTCTTGACCGCAACGTCGGCGCTTCGGCCTGGCGCGCCGCTTCCATCGACGACCGTTCCGCCGGTGATGAGGACGTCGTAATCAGCCTGACGCGCGCCGCCCGTTCCGCCCAGTGCGACGAGCCCCGCAAGCGCCAGCAGGAGCGCTCCGCGCCTCATGTCCCCTCCTCCGCTCTCCCGCCAGTCGCGAGACTGACGAGGATGCCGACCGTGACGACCGCAATCACGCCGATCGGATTGTGCCAGAGGAACGATACGCCTTTCGTCTGTGGATGCGCTGCGAAGATCGCGACGACGGTCATGCCGCCGATCAACCCGACGAACGCGCCGTGTCCGTTCACCCGGCGAAAGCCGAGCGCGAGCACGAACACGCCCAGCAGCGAGCCGTAGAAAAAGGAACCAAACCGGTTCACCACTTCGATCAGCGAGCCCAGTCCCGCGGCAAACGTCGCCACACCGCAGGCGAACACAGCCCAGAATGCCGTCGCCATCCTGGAGATGCGCAGGTAGTGGGCATCGCTCTCGTCCGCCTTCACGTGACGCCGATAAATGTCAATCACGGTCGAGGTGGCGAGCGAATTCAGCTCCGCCGCGATGCTCGACATCGCCGCGGCGAAGATCGCGGCAATCACCAACCCGACGAGCCCGATCGGCAGCGTCGTCGTAACGAACCACGGGAACACGTAGTTGACATCCGGTGTCGGTGTGTCTCCGGTGTATCCCTTGTACGCGTCATCGCCCGTCACCTCACGTACGAACGCCGCCGCCCGTCTGCGTACTTCACGGAGCACACCATCGGCGGACTGAAACGCCGCTCTTGCATTGTCATTGTCAGGGCTCGACGCGAGCATTCTGGCGGCCGCGCGGCGCTGATCGAAGGCGCCCGCGAACTCCGTCTCGAGCTGCTGATACTCGGTGCTCCGGCCACTGTCGCGGATCACGTCGGCGTGCCTGGCGTTGAACAGCATCGGCGGCGGATTGAACAGGTAGAAGACAAACAGCAGAACGCCGGTCAGGAGCACGAGCGCCTGCAGCGGAATCTTGAAGTAGGCGCTCATGAGCAGAGACTGACGTCCTTCGTCAACGGACTTCGCCGTGAGGTATCGCTGCACCTGGCTCTGATCGCAGCCGAAATACGACAGCATCAGGAACAGCCCGCCCAGCAGCCCCGACCAGAAGGTATACGTCTGTGTGAAATCGAAGCTGAAGTCGAGGGTTCTCAGCCGTCCCGCAGCGCCTGCCACATGCAGCGCACCGCCGACGCTCACGTCGTCAGGCAGCCCCCGCAGCAGAACCACGACGGCAGCCAGCAGACCCGCAATAATGACGACCATCTGCTTGACGTCCGTCCACGTCACCGCCTGCACGCCGCCGACGATCGTGTAGAGCGCCGTAGGCAACCCGATCGCCACGATCGTCAACGTGAGATTCCAGCCGAGAACGATCGACAGGATCACGGCTGGCGCCGCGATGATCACGCCGCACGAAAGGCCACGCGACATGAGAAAGAGAAGGCTGGCGAGAACGCGCGTCTTCGCATCGAATCGCTTCTCGAGGAACTCGTACGCGGTGTAGACGCGCGCTCGGTGGAAGAACGGTACGAGGGTCGCCGAGAGGATGATCATCGCTATCGGCAGACCGAAGTAGAACTGCACGAAGCGCATCCCGTCGGCATAGCCCTGGCCTGTCGTTCCGACGAGGGTGATCGCGCTCAACTGCGTCGCCATGACAGAGAGGCCGACGGCCCACCATGGCAGGCTGCGCTTCGCGAGAAAGTAGCCTTCGAGTTCGTCGGTGGAGTGGGTCTTTCGAATGCCGGACCAGACGATCCAAACCAGGTAGGCAGCTACAACAGCCCAGTCGACAGCCCTCATTAGGCAAACGCCCGGCTGAACATCCACAACGCCGCGATGACGATGACTTCAACGATGACCACGCGGACGAATGTATGCGTCATCTGTACGGGGATTGTACAGCGGGGAAGTCGGGAGGCTGGGCTCCGTGCTCGGTGCTCGTGATGTCGTAGCGCTACGCGATGGGAGAGCAGAGTCCGTCTTCGCCGCGCTGTCGCGGACAGCGGGGGCGGATCACTCGTGAGGCTCCGACCACGAAGTCCGCGTGCGCATCGACGTCGCTGCGATTGACATCGATGACCGAGGGCTGCTTCACGATGACTTCGCCCTCGATCAATGTGAGCAGGACGCGGTACTTGCC
>DATLLF010000082.1:0-9394 GCA_035537955.1 Vicinamibacterales bacterium
CTCAGGGCAACATCCGAGTTCGCGCAATTCTTCGAAGGCTGGCGCGATCCGTGGACGTTTGCCGGCGTTGACGATACCCGCACCCGCGTCGGGGACGCGGGCTTTACGGCCGTGGAGGTCTGGCTGGAGACGGCGCCGACAGGCTTCAGCAACGCGGAGGCGTTTGGCGACTTCGTCTCCACTGTGTGTCTGCGCCACCACCTCGATCGCCTGCCGGTCAGCCGCCGCGCCGACTTCGTCGCGCGTCTGACGGAGCTCGCGGCTGGCGACGATCCTCCGTTCACGCTCGATTACTGGCGCCTCAACATCGATGCTCGAAAGTAGCCGTGACAGGTATGCCGCACGTGAGCGGCGGCACGCAGCCGCTCGCGACGACGAGCGGCGACGCTCGACCCTGCTCGCCCGACTGCGGCTGGCGACCTTTCTTCCTGCGATTGCCGCTGTGATCTGGTTTCTCGGCTTCGACGGGGAGGTCATCGCCTTCACCGCCGCTGCCATTTTTTTTGCGCTGTTCGGCATCCTTGTTTTCGTCCACGCCCGGGTAGAGGATCGCGCGCAGCTCTGCGAGTCGCTGCGGGTGGTCAATGCACGCGGTGTCGCCAGGGTGGAGCGGGAGTGGAATGGGTTGCCTGAAGAGTCGGTGCCCGGCGGCATCAGCCTCGACGGGCATCCCTACGCGATCGACCTGGATCTCTTCGGACGCGCGTCGCTGTTTCAGTGGATCGGGCCCGCTTCGACGGCGTACGGCAGCCACACGCTTGCGAGCTGGCTGCTCGCACCGGCCGAGGGGGAGGAGATCCCGCCGCGTCAGAGTGCCGTCGCGGAGCTCGCGTCACTCGACGACTGGCGCGAACGGTTCGCCGCTCATGGCGTCCTGTCCGGAGGCTCGGCGCGCGAATCGATCGATGTCTTCCTGCGCTGGGCTGAGAGCGCGGAACCGCCCTTGCCCGCCTATGGAGTCATTCGCGTCACGGTCTACGTGCTGCTCGCAGCGCTGTGGGCGCCGCTCATCCTCCATCTCACTGGAGTCGCGCCGAACGGTTTCTGGGCTGTCCCGCTGGTCGCCAGCGTCACGCTGTCGTTTTTCACAGCCTACGGCCTCTCGAAGAGCTTCGAACGCGCCGGTGCGGGGGAGCGCACGATCAAGCAGTACGCGGATCTTCTCGCGCACATCGATCGGCAGTCGTTCTCGGCCAAGCGCCTGGTCGACCTGGACAAACGGCTGGAGGCCGGCGAGAACGCGCACGCGCCCCAGGCAATGCGGACGCTGAACCGCATCCTTGGTTTCGCGGACCTTCGCCGCGGGGCCGCGCTGCTTCACTTTCCGATTCAGGCTTTCACCCTCTGGGACTTTCACTGCCTCTTTGCGCTGGAACGCTGGCGCCGCCACATTGGATCGCGCGTGCGCGGCTGGTTCGAGGCTACGGGCGAGATCGACGCCTTGAGCTGTCTCGCCGCCATTCATCGTGACAATCCCGAGTGGTGTTTTCCGACAGTTACCGGTGGGGCCATGTACGAGGCAGAGGGTCTGGGCCACCCGCTGATTCCTGAATCGCGTCGCGTTCCCAACGACATTGAGGTCGGTCCGGCGGGGACCGTCCTCCTCATCACCGGTTCGAACATGTCGGGCAAGAGCACGATGCTTCGCGCAATCGGAGTGAACGCCGTCCTTGCCGAAGCAGGTGCACCGGTGTGTGCGCGGTCGCTGCGCATCCCACCCTGCGACATTCAGACCAGCATCCGCATTCAGGACTCCCTCGAACGCGGCGTGTCGTATTTCATGGCAGCGCTCGCGCGTCTGAAAGGGGTAATCGACGCGGCGGAGCGCGATCGCCTGGCGCCAGGCAAGCGGCGGGTCCTTTTCTATCTACTCGATGAGATTCTCCAGGGGACCAACAGCGCCGAGCGCGGTATCGCCGTCCAGGCCGTGGCGCAACAGCTCCTCGATGCCGGCGCGATCGGCGCCATGACGACTCACGATCTGAATCTCGCCGCCGAGGAACCGCTGAAGTCGCACGCGCGGCTCGTCCACTTCACCGAGGTCGTGAACGAGCGCGGCGAGATGAGTTTCGACTATCGGCTGCGCGAAGGGATCGCGACGTCCCGTAACGCGCTACGGCTGATGCAGCTCATCGGGATCTCGCTACCTCAGCCGTGAACCGGCGAGAGCGCCTGCGAAGGCTCAGGTGGCATTCGCATTGCTCAGACTGACGCCAGGATCACGGAGGTCTCATGAGCAGACGCACGTACGGCATCCTTGCGGGAGTTCTTGGTTCGGCCCTTGGCGCGTGGTGGTATTCACGGCGCCGCGCCCTTGCCGGCGGGCGCACAAGCACCGATCGCGGAACGGTGATCTTCGATAACACGCCGACAGCGACGCCGCTGTCGACCGAGGGCATCGGATAGCGAAGCCGTCCCGTGAAGCTGCTCACGGTGGACCTTCCGTCCACGCTGCCCGACATTCCTGCACCATCGGTCGGTGAACAGTGGGTCCTCGTACGTTTTCACGGCGAGCCGATCGGCATCCTCAAGTTCGCCGGCCACGGATGTACGGCGCGGGAGCTGGGCGAGCTGATCGCCGGCCGCTTCAACGATCGAATCCTGCGGCACATGGTCGCTGACGCGCTCACCGATCACGCAGGTCCGGCCGATTCACCGCGGCCCGATTGTCCGCAGAGACCCGATTTCGATCGTCCGCGCGTCACGGTCGCTGTGTGCACCCGCGACGGTGCGGAGCGCCTGCCACAGTGTCTCGACTCCCTCGTCGCGCTCGCGTATCCGGCGGACCTCCTCGACCTCCTCGTGGTCGACAACGCGCCGCACGACGACGCCACCCGGCGACTGGTCGCGTTCCACTATCCATCCATTCGCTACGTCGCCGAGCCGAGGCCAGGCCTGGACCACGCACGCAATCGCGCGATTGCGGCGGCAAGGGGCGTCATCGTCGCCTTCGCTGACGATGACGTGAGCGTCGACGGCGGATGGATCGATGCCATCAGCCGCGTTTTCGTCGACGAACCGGACGTCGACGCCGTGACTGGCCTCGTGGTTGCCGATGAAATCGACGTCGAGCCGCAGCGGCTGTTCGAACTCTACGGTGGGTTCGGTCGCGGATTCGACCGGCAATTTCACCGGGTGGATACGGTGTCGCGCGAGAAGGCCGCCAGACGACATGCTGGTGCGGGGAGGTTCGGCACCGGCGCGAACATGTCGTTCCGCCGTCGGGTGTTCGATCGCATCGGCGGATTCGATCCTGCGCTGGATGTCGGCACGTCCACGAACGGCGGCGGAGATCTCGAAATGTTCTTTCGCGTGCTGAAGGAGGGGGGCACGCTGGTCTACGAGCCTTCCGCCATCGTCCGCCATCGCCATCGGCGAACGTACGCGCAGCTGCGAACGCAGCTGGCGAACAACGGCCTTGGCTTCTACTCCCATCTCGTGCGCAGCGCACGTGAGTATCCCGACGAGCGCGCTGCCATCGTCAAGCTCGGTACCTGGTGGTTCGCGTGGTGGAACCTTCGACGGCTTGCGCACACGTTCGTGAAGCCGTCCGCTTTTCCACGCGATCTCGTTCTCGCGGAGCTGTTCGGATCCATCAGGGGACTTGGAAGGTATTCACGAGCGTTGAAGGATGCGTCACTCAATCGGGTGGTTCGTCACGGTCAGGGGCACACGTCGTGAGCACCAGCTACGAGTGGCCCATCGCGATACGTTGCGTCGATCTCGCGCGGCCTCTGGATCCGCTCACGGATCTCGCACGGTATTCGCGCGTCCGCGTGTTCGTCAGCCGTGACGATAGCCTCGTCGGCTCGGTGGACATCTGGAATCGCGGCGCCGGGACGATCTCTGTCGGACGGCTGCGGGACGCGATCGCCGCTCGTCTTGCGCCGGAGATCATCGAGCACGAGCACAGGAGCCGCCTGGTCGCGGCCAGCACGTCATCGCCGGCTGCTCCGTGCATGGTCTCGATCATCGTGCCGACATGCGACAGGGCCGAGGCCCTGCGCCGCTGCCTGCGCTCACTGCTCGCCCAGCGCACGCGCCACCAGCTCGAGATCATCGTCGTCGACAACCGCCCCGCGATCGGGACCGCCGCGCATATCGCCCGTGAGTTTCCGTCGGTGCGACTGGTCCGCGAGAAACGTCCCGGCCTTTCGTACGCGCGCAACGCCGGCATCGCGCGGGCGTCCGGTTCGGTCATCGTGGCGACCGATGATGATGTCGTTGCTCCGGATGGGTGGATCGAGAAGCTGATTGCGCCTTTTGCCAGGCGCGAGGTGATGGCAGTCACGGGCCACGTGCTGCCACTCCAGCTCGAGACCGAAGCGCAGTGCCGTTTCGAAGCCTACGGTGGTCTCGGAAAGGGCTTTGCGCGGTTCGAGGTGGATCGGCAGTGGTTCCACGCGCATCGGTCCGCCGTTCCGACCTGGCGCATCGGCGCGACAGCGAACGCAGCGTTTCGCGCCTCGATCTTCAGTGATCCCCAGGTCGGGCTCCTCGATGAGGCACTCGGTGCAGGTACACCGACGGGATGTTCCGAAGACACGTACCTGTTCTATCGCATCCTGGCGACGGGCGGATCGATCGTCTACGAACCGTCAGCGTTCGTGTGGCATCAGCATCGAACGAGCATGGACGCGCTGCGCAGGCAGATTTACGCCTACAGCAAAGGCCACGTCGCGTATCAGCTGACCACGTGGTTGCGAGACGGCGACCGTCGCGCTCTGGTGCGGCTGGCGTGGTCGCTCCCGAAGACGTACGCGGAACGCGCCTGGCACCGGCTTCGCCGGTGGAGCGATTACCCGCTGTCGCTGCTCGCGCTGGAGCTCGTGGGGAACATCACAGGTCCATACGCTCTCTGGCGTTCCCGCCGCAGAGTGCGCAGGCTTGGTACGAGCACGCATCGCTCGCCGGAGCGTACTGATGCTGTATCGCTGGAAGGTCAGGTTACTTAAGTTCCCGCGTCTGAACGTATTCTGGCGCCGGTGGATGGCCCGCCGCGGAAACAGGGTGGGGAACTACGCTCATCTCCCCGGACTCGTGCGGCAGCACGCGCCCGGGCAGTCGTTTGCCGACATCGGTTGCATGTGGGGCGTGAACGGCGAGCACGCATTCATCGCAGAGGAGGCCGGTGCGACGCGCGTCGTGGCGGTGGATGTCTTCGGCCCGACCCCAGAGTTCGAGCAGGAGCGCGTCTCGCGCCAGTCGCACGTGGAGTTCGTCCTTGGTGACATCACCCGATCCGAGACTCTCGGGCGCGTGGCTGAAGTCGATGTGGTGTTCTGCGCGGGCGTTCTCTATCACCATCCCAGCCCGTTCGATCTCCTTGTTGCCCTTCGGCGAATCTGCCGGCGAACACTGATCCTGAGAACGTCGACGATCCCGGAGATCCCCGAGCTTCCGAATGCGGCCGTGTACTTCCCGATGATGAGCAGGGAAGCGCGCGAGCTCTGGAATCTGAGACGCCTTGGCGTGCTGCACCAGGCCGCAATCAGCGAGGAGTTCAAAGCGGAGGACGGTTACGGCAACTGGTTCTGGGGACTCACGCCGAGTTGCCTCGAATCGCTGCTCGAGACAGCAGGATTTCGTGTCGAATCACGCGCTACCGAGCCGTTCGCCCAGACCGTTGTGTGCACGGCGGTCGCCGCACCGTTGGATCACCGACTGCCCGATGAATCGGAGGCCCGCACGATGGCGGCGGAGATCTCCGCGAAAGGCATCGCGCATCCAGCGTAGAGCCGCGCCGCCCTGCTACCGGTGAGTAACCGCGCGCGGCGTGCTGCCGGTCTGCCCTCGCAGTACGAGGTGACCCTTTTTGCGTGCGTGATGCCAGAAGCCGCGCGGGTGGTAAACGCCGAGCACCACCGCCTTGCCAATCGCGTCGAGCCAGTGGAAGCTCCGCACCGCGCCGCTGATCTCGTTCGCGAGGTGCGCGCCGTAGAACTCCTGCCACGCGCGCCAGCCCTCTTCGTATGCGCCGAGCGACGCGTCGTCTCCCTCCAGGAAGGGGCGCTGGCGGCGCAGCACCGACAGTGTTTCGCGCAGCATCCGTCCGGCGTCGCCGCTCATACTGCCGACGTGCCGGCGATAGTGAGCGACCACCTGCGCGTGATCGTAGATAGGGTAGTGGCGAGCCAGGTGCAGGTACATCTCGTAGTCGGCGGCCGCATTGACGTCGCTGTTGAAGCCGCCGATGCGCTCGAGCGGATCACGGCGGAACATTGCCGCTGCCGGAGTCCAGATATAGTTCCGCCGCAGCAACTCGCGATAGTGCTCGCGCACGATGCGCGGCTGCTCCGGCGTGACCAGCAGCGTGCCGTCGTGGTCCATGACGACGCAGCGTCCGAATACGAAGGCGCACTCGGGATGTTCGTCGAGCCGGCGCGCGCCCTGGTCGACCGCGCCGGGCGCGAGGCGATCGTCCGCATCGAGAAACACGACGTACTTTCCGCGGCTCTCCCGCAGCCCGCGATTGCGGGCGGCCGCAAGCCCCGCGTTATCCTGGCGGACACTTCGAAACTCGTTCGTGGTTTCGAAGGTGGCGATCACTTGCGACGTCGAGTCCGTGCTCCCGTCGTCGACCACGATGATCTCGGTGCGCACTTCGGGCCTGTCGACGCTCGAGAGTGCCTCACGGAGAAATCGGCCGTGGTTGAAGCACGGCACGACGACGGAAACGAGCGGCGCGTCAGGCACGCATTCCTTCCTTCAAGAGCGCTGCAACGAACTACCACCCTGCCCGTGTTCCACGACGAGCCGCCAGTCGTGCGGCGTGTAGAAGTATCCCCGGACCGCCCTGCCGGGTTCGACGCAGAGCGCCGTTCGGCCGTACCACCAGTCGATCGTTTCCGATGCGGACCGCTCGCGGATCGTCGCTCCGATCGCGTAAACGCCAGGCTGGAGACCAAGGCCTGGCATCGAAAACTCGACGGCGCCACGTCCGGGGAGCAGCGTCAGCTCTCCGCCCGCGACGGCCGTGCTCTGCTGGCAGTGCAGCACGCGTCCATCGCGCGAATAGTAGAAGACCTCAACGACCGCGTCCCTGACCGCGCGCTGGACCATGTAGTGCACGCGCGCGACCAGCGGCTCGCCGGTATTGGCGGTCAGGACCTCGCTGGCGTTCTCGTCGTGGAAGGTGACCCCTTCCACCCGTGCGGCGGCATCCGGCGACGGCGCATTCGCATCGGCCATCGCAGCCACATGCGAAGTGGCCGTCATCTGCTGGTAGGCGGCGACGATCTCATGCGGCGAGCCGTGCGCCACCAGGCGCCCTTTCTCCACGATGGCGACGCGGTCACAGAGTCTCTCGATGGACAGGAGGTCGTGCGAGATGAAAAGCATCGTCATACCCGCCCGCCGAAGCTCGTTCAGCCGTTCGATGCACTGGACCTGGAACGCGGCATCGCCGACTGCAAGCACTTCGTCGACGAGCAGGATGTCGGGATCGAGATGGGCGGCCACCGCAAATCCGAGTCGCACGTACATGCCCGACGAGTACCACTTCACCGGCGTGTCGATGAACTGTCCGACGCCCGAGAACTCGACGATGCGATCGAACTTCGCCTGGATCTCCCGCCGCCGCATGCCGAGGATCGACCCGCTCAGATAGACGTTCTCACGGCCGGTGAGCTCGGGATGAAATCCCGAACCGACCTCGATGAGCGCCGCCACGCGACCCGCGAGGCGGATCTCGCCCTGGGTCGGTGTGGTGATCTGCGAGAGCATCTTGAGGATGGTGCTCTTGCCCGCGCCATTGTGACCGACGAGCCCGAACGCCTCTCCGCGGGCGACATCGAAGCTCACGTCGCGGACGGCCCAGAAATCGTGCAGGCCTCCGCCTGATGCGGCAGACTGCCGGACGCGATACCGTTTCGAGACGCGGTCGAAGGCGACGTCGATCATGGCGGCGCCTAGACGATGTCCGCCATCGTCGCCTCGGTTTGCTTGAAGACCACGTAGGCGACGGGCAGGGCGATCGCCGTCACCGCGAACGCGTAGATGAGCGGGACCATCTGTGGTGACTGCCCGCGGAGGAGCACGTCGCGAAAGGCGTTGATGATGCCCGCTACCGGATTGAGCAGGTAGAGTGGACGCCAATTCGCGGGCACCACGTCGAGTGGATAGATGACTGGTGAGATGAACATCCAGATCTGCACCAGCATCGGCAGCGCGACACCAATATCGCGCCAGCGCACCTGTACGGCCGACAGCAACAACGATACGGCGAACGCCCAGAGTGCGAGCAATGCGATGAGCGGTATGAGATAAAGCGCCGCCGCCGTGAGCGGTACGCGGAACCACGCCATCAATCCGCCGAGCGCGCCCAACCCGATCGTGAAGTCGAACAGCGCCGCGACGACATACGTCAACGGCAGGATCTCGCGCGGAAAGTAGACCTTGGTCAGAAGCTGGGTATTGTTGACGAGCGAGCCGGTCGCATTCGTCACCGACGTGGCGAAGAAGGTCCACGGGAGCAGAGCCACATACGCAAAGAGCGCGTAGGGCGCTCCCTCGCTGGGGATCCGCGCCAGCCGGGAAAAGACGACGGCGAAGATCGCCATCATCAGCAGCGGCTGAAGCACAGCCCATCCGATCCCAAGAAGTGTCTGACGGTACCGGACGTTGATGCGGTGGACGCTCAATGTGCGAAGGAGATCCCCGTATTCAGTGAGGCGGCGCAGGTGTGCGGCGACGTTCACCCACGCCAAATCGGCCGGACGAATGACGATCGCTCGCGATCTCGTCCCCATGACCCAGTTGTGATTAGCAAGATGAGTTCCACTCATCAGTGGGCGTTTACCTTCGAGGCTTGAACGGGTTGCGGCGACGTGAGCAGTACTCGAAAGCCAGTTAAAGGGGGCGAAAAGCCCTGGCATGTAAATGTGACGTTTGCGCTGGCCCTGCGATTGCAAAAAACGTCCGCAGTGGACGGCAGGGCATCGAAGAGTCGGCGTTTCGGCAGACTTCGCGCTGCATGCGTGATGCTGAGCATGCTCGTCCTCGGGGTGATCGCCTGCCGGCCGGGTCAGCCGGTGATCGACACCGGCCCGCGGCCGCCCCAAGCCGATGGAACGATCAGTGGAATCGTGCGCGGACCTCAAGGCACCTCCGCCATCGAAGGCCGCACGGTCGAGGTTGTCAACGTGAACACCGGCGCACGTCAGAGTACGACCACCAACAACGCCGGCGGGTTCACGTTCAAGGTTCCGCCCGGCAAGTACCGCGTCCTGCTCACATTGATCGAGGGCGAAGTCATCGTGAAGCAGCCCTCGGTCATCGATGTCAATCGCAGCGACGTCGATGCGCACGCGGACTTCGTGGTCGGAGCCTCACGAGTGATCCGCCCCCGCTGGCCGCGACAGCGCGGCGAAGACGGACTCGGCTCTCCCATCGC
>DATLLF010000083.1:0-2796 GCA_035537955.1 Vicinamibacterales bacterium
ATCGCCGCGACGTTGCTGGGCGCGGTCGCGCTTTCGTGCGGACAACCATCGATCGAGCTGCCCTCTGCGGACCGGCTGGCACGGCAGGCGATCATTCGTCGCGACACTTACGGCATCCCGCACATCCTTGCTGAGACCGAAGAAGCTGCAGCGTTCGCCTTCGGCTACGCCCAGGCCGAGGATCATGCGGCAGAGATCGGACGACGGTACCTGAGCGCGCGCGGCGAAGAAGCGGCGCACTTCGGCGCCGAGGGACTGTCGAACGACGTCGCCATCGCGCAGTTCGACAACGTCGCGGTGTCTCGTGCCGCGCTCGAGCAGATCACACCTCTCTACAGGCGAATCATCAGCGCGTATGCGGCAGGCGTGAATCGATACGTCCGCGCGCACAGGACCGAGCTGCCGGACTGGATGCCGGAGATCTCCGCCGCAGACGTTCTCGCGAACACGAGGGCGAGCGCCGCCACCGCTCTCGGTGGACCCGCGCTCGCGCGGCGGCTGCGCGACAAGTACGAGGGCGGATCACCGACTGTCGACGATCCGCCCTGGATCGATGAAGCGCCGGGGTCGAACGCGTTCGCGCTGGCCGGCTCGCGGACGGCGACCGGCAAGCCGATTCTGCTCGGCAACCCTCACCTGCAGTGGTCTTCGCTCTACTGGGAGGCGCACGTTCGCGTGCCGGGAAAGATCGATTTCTACGGGTCGACACTGGTCGGCATCCCGGTCTTGCGCGCCGGGTTCAACGATCGTCTGGGCTTCGTCACCACGAACAACGCGCCGGACCTGGACGATGTCTTCGCGTTGAAGATGGACCCGCAGCGACCGGACTACTACGTGTTCGACGGCCGCTCGATGCCTCTCGAGCGGCGTGACGTCACGATCCGCGTGCGCGAAGCGGATGGTTCGATGCGCGACGAGAGCCGGACCTTCTGGTCCTCGCACATCGGCCCGATCGTGTATCGCAGGGCGGACCGTGCGTTCGCCGTGAAGTCGGCGCGGCTCGATGCCTTCCAGTACTTCGAGGGATTCTACGTCCTCAGCAGAACGCGCAACCTGACGGAGTGGATGGCGGAGCTGCGCAGGAACTACGTGCCCACTTCGAACTTCACCTACGCCGACGCGGACGGGAACATCCAGTACATCTGGAACGCGCGAGTTCCTGTCCGCGATCAGCGGAAGGACTACCGGCTCGACGTCGACGCGGCCGGAGCGTCTGATCTGTGGCAGCGGTTCCACTCGGTCGATGAGTTCCCGCGAATGCTGAACCCGCCGGGCGGATACGTGCAGAACTCGAACAATCCGCCGCGCTTCGTGTCTTTGCGCGATCCGATCGACATGTCGCGCTATCTCGCCGAATTCGAGCGCGGGCCGCTCGCCCTCCGCCCGCAGCTCGCGCTGGATCTTCTCGAATCGCGCGAACGGTTTTCCGTTCAGGACGTCATCGATCTGAAGTTCTCGACCCGCATGCTGCTCGCCGAGCGCGTCAAGCGCGACGTGACCGACGCCGTGCGTACCACAGCCGACGCCTCCGAGGAAGCGCGCGCCGGCGCTGACGCGCTCGAAGGCTGGGACGACCATGCGTCGGCCGCGAGTCGCGGCGCCGTTCTCTTTCAGCGGTTCTGGGATCTCTATTCCGCCGCCGTCCGCTCGCCATTCGCTACGCCATGGCAGGATGCCAATCCCGCGCAGACGCCCTCCGGCATCTCGGACCGCCCCGCCGCGGTGGTGCATCTGGCCGCGGCCGTCCGATCGGTTCGGGCGCAGCACGGCTCCGAACGCGTCGCCCTGGGTGACGTGAACAGGTTTCGCGCCGGTACTCTGAATTTGCCGGGGGACGGCGCCGCCGGAACATACGGTACCTACCGCGTCATCACCTTCGCGTCCCCGGATGAAGCCACCCGCGATCCGTCTCCGGCTGGCCCCCGCGTGCGCGTGGCAGGCCACTTGCCTGGCCGCGATGCCCCCGTTGGATTCGGCGATGCGTGGGTGCTGGTGGTGGACTTTTCGCGACCGGGACAGGCGTGGTCCGTTCTCGCGTACGGCCAGACGGCGAGAGCCGACTCTCCGCACAGCAGCGACCAGCTGCAGATGTTCGCGGAGCACCGGTTGCGCCGCGCGTGGTACTCGGAGGCGGATATCAAGGCGAACCTCGCACGGGAGTACCGACCGTGAAAGGGGGAGGCGATTCCCAATTCCCAACTTTCAAACCGCGGCCTGGGAATCGGGAGTTGGAGCCGCGATATAATTCACGTTTCCGTGAACGAATACCTGATCAAACAGTACGGTCTCCACCAGGGCGCGCTCGAGATCCAGTACATCGAGGAGTACTTTCTCGACTTCCCGCGCAAGAAGACTGCGGCGGAAGTGATCCAGCGATTGAACGACCGCGATCACCAGATCCTCATGGCGGAAGCACCGCTCCCTTTCGACCCCGGGTCGATCGTACCAGTTTCCTTCAAGGTCGCTCACGAGCTGCGCGAAAGCGAAAACGATCCGAAACTCGCGGATCTCGTGCTGCAGCTCGAGGATGTGGTGAGGTTTGACGGGCGCCGCGTGCTGTATCAATGGATCGGCGGCACGCGCAAGGACTGGCGAGGCCAGGGGCATTTCCGCGCCCTCACCGAGGAGCAGGAGGTCTGGGCGCTCGAGAACGGCTTCGACGAGATCATCGTCAAGACCAAGAACCGGTTCTACGAGATGCGCAGCGCGCTGGCGCAGCTGCAGTTCAATGTCATCCGGTTCGTGCCGCATCCGATCGAAAGCGGCGAGTCGAAGGTGTTCCTGAGCAAGCGACTC
>DATLLF010000084.1:0-11281 GCA_035537955.1 Vicinamibacterales bacterium
CGCATACCCTGGATCGTCACGGCGAAGAACCTGGCCAGAGCCTCGGGGTTGAGAGCCTTCGACAATTCCCCTCTCGTCTGCCCCTCGGCGATCGCGTCAGCAAAAATCTGTTCGACAGCCGACTGGTTCTCGCGCAGGAACTGAGCGATGACTTCGTCGCCAGTCTCTCGCTCGAGATTCGCACTGAGCAGAAGACACCCGCGCGCATGCTGCTCGTCGGATTCCGCGCTCAGCCCGAGGAGCAGCCGCGAAAATCCGTCACGCGCTTTGCGCGCCGAGGCATTCTAGACTATATAGTCCGAAATCCATGAACCGATCGTTGTCGTCGCCAGCGCAAACGTGACACCGTTCTCATCCCGCTTCAAAGCGTCACTGATCGAGGTCGGCAGTGCAGCCCAGTACGTGCGAACCGGCGGATCAGGGCCAGCCGTGTTGTTGCTTCATGGGTTCGGCGACACCGGAGACATGTGGCAGCCGCTCGCGGAAATCCTCGTGGCCGACCACATGGTCATCGTGCCCGACTTGCGCGGCATGGGGCTGTCCACCCACCCGGAGGGTGGATACGAAAAGACCAGCCAGGCGCGAGACCTCGCATCGATTCTCGATCGACTGGTGGTTGAACAGGTGACGCTTGTCACGCACGACATCGGCAACATGGTGGGCTACGCGCTCGCGGCGCAGTTTCCGCAGCGTGTGACGAAATGGATCGTCATGGACGCGCCGCTTCCTGGACTCGGCACCTGGGAGAAGCAACTGGTCAATCCGGCGGTCTGGCACTTCAACTTTCGCGGGCCCGATGTGGAGCGTCTGGTGGCCGGTCGGGAACGTATTCTGCTCGATCGCTTCTACAACGAGCTGTCAGCGAATCCGGCGGCGATTGATGAGAACACGCGACGCCACTACGCCGAGTTGTATGCGCGGCCGGGCGCTATTCACAACGCCTTCGGCGGCCAGTTTGCCGCCTTTGCGCGAGACGCCGAAGAGAACAAAGCGCTGTTTGCGAGGGTCGGGAAGCTTCGCATGACCGTCCTCGCGATCGGCGGCGACCATTCGTATGGAGCGTCGATGAAGGCGGAACTCGAATTCGTCGCGAGCGATGTCCAGGGAGCCGTCATCACCGACTCCGGCCATTGGATCATGGAAGAACAGCCGCAACAGGCTATCGCCATCATCACCAAGTTCATCGCAGGCAAGTGAGGTGTACGGATGGACTCTACAGGCATCCGTCGAGCCGTCTGCATCGTCTCGATCCTCGGCTGGACTGTGGCGACAGCGGGCCAGCAACGGGACCTGAGGACACGTCTGACACCCGCGGAAGTGGATGCCGTCCAAACCGAGGTCGCCGGCGCCGGCACATCCGGATTGCCTGCTGTAACGACGCGGGTCCTGTTTGGCGATCCAACCAAGCCCGGCCTCTACACGATCGAGCTTCGGATCGCGCCGAGCACAACGATCCAGGCGCACACGCACCGCGACACTCGGACGGCCGTTGTACTGGATGGTGTGTGGTACTTCGGCTATGGGCCAAGGAACGAGCCGTCGCTGGAGAAGGGGTTGGAGCGCGGCAGCTTCTACACAGAACCGGCTGGACAATCGCATTTTGCAAGGACAGGCTCAGAAGGGGCGACGGTTGCGATTACCGGATATGGTCCGACGGACACGGTGTACGCGAAGTAGCTCCACATCCGCGTCCACGTCATCGCCGTGCGTGACCCGGACGATGTATGCCACCTTTGTGCGCGGAGGACGGGAAGTTGTATCGGCCTAGCCTCGAGACGAGGACGCTGGCACATACGAGCGCGACGCCGAACACGCCGAGCGCGAGCTCGTAGGAGCGCATCTCGTCAAAACTCAGCCCCATCAGCACAGGCCCAAGCCCGGTCCCCACGGTGAAGATCGCGAACATACATCCGTAGATCTCGCCGAAGGAGCGCAGCCCGAAGTAACGGCTGACCATGAACCCAATCACGTCCACTTCGGCGCCGAGCCCGAAGCCGAGCGTTGTCGCGGCGAGGATCAGCACCGGACCGCCGGGGCCGGCGGCGAGAATACCAACGCCAGCCAGCGGCAGGAGGAAGAGCGCTGCGGCGACGTACGGCGCAAAGAATCGATCCAGCAGATAGCCGGAGACCAGCCGTCCGGCGATGGTCGAGAGTCCCACTGCGGACAGCGCCGCCGTGGCCGGCCCGATCGCGAAGCCGCGGTCGGTCAGTAACGGCACAAGATGGCCGACGATGCCGTTGATCGCGGTGACCACGAGGAAGACCGGAATCGCAAGGAGCCAGAAACTGGCGGACCGGACCGACTCGCCGAGCGTCAGTCCCGGAAGGACGCTGTCGCCGTCGGCGATTGTGCGTGCCTGGCTGTCGGGTTCCCGGATGAAGATCGCGACGACCGGAAAGGCGACAACGAACATCAGCGCGGCTAGTGCCACGTAGCCGCTACGCCACCCGTACGCATCAATGACGGTGCGGGCGAACTGCGGCACCAGCGTG
This sequence comes from Vicinamibacterales bacterium, assembly GCA_035537955.1. Lineage (GTDB taxonomy): Bacteria > Acidobacteriota > Vicinamibacteria > Vicinamibacterales > 2-12-FULL-66-21 > JACDCA01. The sequence continues at coordinate 2,496 of DATLLF010000084.1, forward strand.
GCGCCAATCCCGATCCCGGTCATCGCGATGCCAAGCGCGAGGCCGCGGTGCTCGTCGAACCACGAGGTCACGGCCTTGGCGTACGGCAGCGGCGCCTGCCCCGCGCTGAGCAGTCCGACAAGGCCCGCCATCGCGATGAACACGGCCGGCGAGGGAGGGGTCAGCGACAGCGAGGCCAGCGACAGCGCGAAGAGCCCGATCGACGTCAGCGAGACCCGGCGAATCCCGTAACGATCGATGGCGCGGCCGAGAAAGGGATACGCCGCCGCCGCACATCCGTGGCCGACGAGCAGTGACGAGGAGAACGTCGCTCGATCCCATCCGAATTCCCTTGTCACCGGCCCCAGGAACAATCCGAATGTGAAGAACACGATCGGACCGTTGCCGACAATCAATCCCACGGTCGATCCAAACACCACCCACCACGGGTTCTTCGGCCTGGGTGGGGCCGCAGCAACTGTCATGAGGCCGGTGCGAGACTGAAGAACCGCTCCACATTCGTCGTGAAGATGTTCGACTGTTCGGCTTCCGTGCAGGCGGAATTCTTCACGGCCGCGATGCTCTCACGAATCGAGGACCGGCCGCCGGTGGCGTCGAACGGCGCGTCGGTGCCGAACAGCAGGTGGTCGGCGCCGAGGAAATCCCGGGCGACGTTCACGGCGCCTGGCGAGAACGCCCCCATGTCGCCATAGAACCGCCGGAAGTATTCGATGGGATGCTCGGTCAGGCGTCCCTCCGTCAGGATCGCGAAGTCTTCGCTGAACTGGTCGAACATCGACTTCATGCGGCCGTGGAAGAACGGGATCATCGCGGCGGTGTGGTGGACTAGGATCTTCAACCCGGGATGCGTCTGCATGATGCCGCTGAAAACCAGCCGCGCCACCGCGGCCGTGCTCTCGTAGGGCCAGCCGAACACCTGCCAGATCAGGTACTTCGAGTCCGGCTCCGCGGCATAGTCCGCGTGGGTGCTGCTGCGCGCGGGATGCAGCAACACGGGCACGCCCTTGTCGGCAAGCGTCTTCCACACTGGCCGGAACTCGGGTGCGTCGAGCGGCCGGCCGTTGACGTTGGTGAAGATCTGAACGGCGCACAGGCGCAGCTGGTCGAACAGGCGCTCGATCTCGCGGCATGCCGCATCGGGCTCGTTCATGGGAACAGCGCCTGCCGCGCCGGCGAACCGCGTCGGGTACTTGGCAACCAGCTCCGCGAGCTCGTCGTTGGCAATCGTGGACAGCTCCACGCTCGACGTCGGGGCAACATGCTCGGGCGATGGGCTTGCCAGGCTGATCACCTGACGGTAGCCTTCGAACTCGTCCATCATGCGAAAGCGGGCCTCGAGGCTCGTCAGCCCTTCGTAGTTGGGTGCCTTGCGTCCCGTGCGCACGTACTGCAGGTGCGCGGGACTGCTGGCGGCAAAGTCCTTGGAACCGGCGCGCGCCCAGCGTGTGTCTTCGTACCTCGGCGGCAGGATGTGGCAGAAGGCGTCGATCATGGCCACCGATAATTCCTTCCTCTTCCTGGCCTGCGCAACCGGACTCAACGGCAGTGCAGCCGGCGGGAGGAGTATCAATGCGGTTGTTGAGTGGCGAGCGGCTGGACTATATCATTCCGTCGCCAGCCGGGTCCTCCTGGCTATCGCTGGCACGGTGGTGATCATCAAAACGGCGCGGCCTCTCGTTCGCCATTCGAGTCGCGGAAGCGGTATGAGGCATCACACGTCGCTGAACGAACCTTCTCCGGAGGTCGGCATGGTCAGCGTGGGTCTCGGACGTCGCGCGTTCGTCGAAGCGCTCGTCGGGTTTCCATTCGGCAGGGTCGCTCAATCCGCCCAGACGTCTACTCCGTCGGTCGTGAAGGTGGCCGCCGGATCCGGGCGAGCGAACGACATCATTAGGCTGCCGGGCGGCGACCGCGTTCACGTCAAGGTCGCGACCCAAGACAGCGGGGGCGCGCTCTTCATGACCGAGCAGCCGATCGACCGCCGTGGATCAGGTCCACCCAAGCACTACCACGAAGAGCAAGACGAGTGGTTCTATTGCCTCGTCGGAGAATACGTCGTCGAAATCGGCGAACAGCGGTTTCGGCTCGGCTCGGGCGATTCGGTCCTCGGACCTCGACGCGTTCCGCACGCATTTGTTTATGACGGTGCGGGGCCGGGACGCATCCTCATCGGATTCACGCCCGCGGGGCGCATCGAGCAGTTCTTTCGTGATCTCGAGAAGCGAGGCGAGTACTTCGGCAATGGCTCGCCGGAGGACAAGGAGCTGGTGCATCAGCTGTATGGCATCGTGAATGTTGGACCGCCGCTGAGACTGTGAGCGACATCGACACTCAGCATCGCGGTCCTCATCACGAACTCCAGACTGAAGGGTTGGCAGACAGCTGACACTCTGACAGGCTATACTTCTGACGCGCGCTATCGAACAGTCACGACGACGAGATGGGCCGGATCGCCCGCGTTCGTCCAACGCCTCGCGGGACCTGCTGGCATCGGTTCTAGCTCGCCACTCTTCCTCGTATGGACCGCGGCCGCGGTTCCTGGAATTTCCTCGCGGAATGTGTAGTCGGATACCCAAGCAGGATCCGATCGTTCGTCGCTCCGCCGACAGGTCTGATCGCGTTCGGAGCCATCATGAGGTCGTCAACATGGAATCTGCTCGCGCAGAACAGCGGCTGCTCATCGACGCTGGCGGTCTGATTATCCGAACTGGAGATGTGCGTCGCGGGGCGAGTAGGCGGTTCGCGCGGGCCCTGCGAATCAACGAATTCAAAGATCACACTGAGGAACCGTTCGGTGCCAATGTTCTCCGTCGAGGGGGTGAAGCCGGCGGATCGGAAACGAGCATCGCCCGGTGTGAACGAGTCTTCCACGACCGCAGCACCGTTGAATGATGCGCGTGTCCGACCTCCATTCACGAACACCGAAAGCATGTCCCGATCGTGCCGGTGCAGCAATGTGGCCTGGCCTGGCGGGATGTCGAGCAAGAAGATGGTGACCCGTCCGTCCCCGTAGATTCTGTGGCGCAGGGTCACTTCGTCTGCAGAAATCGGCGGGTGCTGCTCTGTCGCGAAATCGGCAACCGACAGCGTGAGGACCAATACCAGGATCTTCATGAACCGGCTTACTACTTCGAATTGTCCAGCCGGCCCGCACTCTCGCAGTGCCCGAGGTGTGCGCAGTCTTTCTGCTGCTCCGGCGTGATCGGGGTCGGTGTTTCACCCTCGGGCACGGAGTTGCATCGCATCGTCTCCTCGAACCCTGGCGCCGAGAAGACGAACGTCAACGCAATCGGAGTGGCGCCAGTGTTCTTCCCGCTTATCCAGGTGTTCGCCGGGATGAACACCAACCCTCCAGTATGGAGATCGCGCCCCTGACCGCCGAGCCACACGTGGGCCGTTCCGCCTTGGATCAGCAGGATTTCATCCTGAACCAGGTGTCTGTGCTTTGGTAGAGTCGCTCCCGGAGCGAGCAGTTCTGTCCCGGCCACCAGATGCTCGACAGCCGCGATGGTTCTTGAGTTCACGCATGACTTCAGGTGCGGTGTACCCTCCATTGCCAGGGCGAAAGCTGCAAGTCCTCAGCTGGTACGAGCAGCCGCTGCGTCAGGCAAGGAACTCGACCCAGCGCACGATCTGTCGTTGTCGGAAGATCCAGAGATCGTATACCGCTGGATTCAACTGCACGTGTGTGCCTCTCCGTACACGACAATTGCCTGCTCGCCGGAGCGCTCGCCCGCTCTGGGGCCGCCGCTCGGAAACCAGACCAGCGCCAGGGCCTTCATTCTACGCGGAGCGAACCGCGCCGCCGGTGCTGCTCCACGGAAGCGTCAACCCCGTCGGAAATGTTCCGATGAGACTGAGAAACGTGTGAGTGAGGGACGCGCTCGGAAGGTGAGGCCCGGAAGACCGGGATGGGATGACGAACGTCAATCCCACTACTAGTATCGCCTCACACTCCCCCACTCTTCAAGACTGTTTGTTGGCCCGCAGGACGGGTATCATCGCCGGCCCATGTCGACAACCACGAACCGCGAAACGGCGCCCCGCGATGGGGGCTCGGTGGACCATCGGCTCGCGCGTCTCCTCGACACGCCATTCCTCGCGCGGGTCGTCCCGCACCTCGCGCCGGAGACGCTGCATCAGCTCATTCAGTACCGCGGACTCGAGGCGTGCGGCGAGCTGGTCACGTCTGCGACGCCCGCGCAGCTCACCTCCCTGCTCGACCTCGATCTGTGGCGCCACGCGCAGCCAGGACGCGACGAACAGTTCGATGTCGATCGCTTCGGCGAATGGCTCGAAGTGCTGGTGGACACCGGAGACTCGGTGGCAGCACGCACCGTCGCCGCACTCGACAAGCACCTGGTGATCGTCGGCCTCTCCCGCTACCTGCGTGTTTTCGACCCGGGCACGTTCGAGCCAACGGAATCGAGTGATGACGAGTCGAAGGATCGCAACGAGATGATGAACAGCGAGACGAGCGGTGACGTGCTCGAGTGTGAAGTGGGCGGCTATCTGGTGCGGGCGCGGCGAACCGATGCGTGGGATGCGATCGTCACGCTCCTCGTCACGCTCGAGACCGAGCGGAACGATTACTTTCACGCGGTGATGCAGGGATGCCGCCGCCTGTCCAACTCCAGGCCGGAGATCGACGGCCTCGACGATCTGCTGATGGCACCGGAGCAGCACCTCCACGACGTCGCGATCGAACGGGAAGGACGGCGATCGCGGTACGGCTACGCGACACCGGCCGACGCGCGAGCCTTCCTTCAAATGGCGCGGCAGCCACATGCGGCGTCGGCACCGACGGCCCCGATCGCGATGAACCCCATCGCCACCGCCTACTTTCGCGCGACCGAAGAAGAAGCGGACTCACCAGAAGGCACGTCTCCAGGTGCGCCTGAAAGGGCGCCACACCCAGACGCGACAGACGTCTCCACTCGCGGCGACGACGATATCCCTACGACGATCGAGGCGGTCATCGAACTGTTGGCCGAGGCCGGCGTGATGCCGGAACGGCCACGGGCGCTGCTCGAAGCCGCAGACGAAGATCCTCGAGCCGCAAGGCTCCCGCTCCTGAGGCGGCTGATGGAGTTCGTGCTGCACCACGACGAGACCGCGTACCTCACGCGCAGTCGTGAGCTTGCGTTCCTCGCGAATACGCTGCTCGCGGGATCCTCCGTTCAGTCGCGGCCGTTCACGCCCCAGGAAGCGTCCGATGCGGCTGCGTGCATCTGCAACCTGGGTCTCGAAGGCTGGCCCGCGCGCTGGCCGGGCGCGACCTCGAATGGTGCATCGTCGCCACGAGAACTCGACACAGCCATGCCTCCCGACGCGTTCCTAGTGGATCACGACCTCGTGACGTCGTTCGAAGTGGGCTGGTCGGTGCTGTACAAGGACGTGAGCCTGTTCGTGGCGGATCAGCTCATCTCGACGTTGGCCGATCTTCATTGTGTCGACGCCGACACTCGCCGCGGACTGGTCGCGCTGCGGCGCACGCTCGTGAAGCAGCGCGAGGCCGGCACACCATGGCTCGCGCGCGACGCCGCCGACGTGCTCGCGATGCTCGACGTGACCGCGTGGATCAGCGTGCTCGGATTGCTGGACGAATGTCCCATCCGGCCCGCGGCGCTGACAGCCGTGCTCGAGCGCCGCACGACGTCGGTCAGCGCGACCGCGTTCGAGTTCATCTCGACGACCGCGCAGATTGGCGACATTCGCCTTTTCATGAGGACGCTCCCCGGCGTGTTGTCTGGCTGAGCGCGCGCTCGGACCGCACAGTTGACAAAGATGCGTGCACGATCCGCGTGTGCACCAAACCCTGGCTGCACGGGGCCATGGCCTGCTGCGCTGGCGCAACCTCATCTGTGCAGGGTGCGGCTGTCCCAGCCGTAGTTGCGCGGCCGCTCGCTCCGTGAAACGATGGCGGCCAGTCTCGGCGTCTTCGAACCACTGCTATCATGACCCCGCTGTCGTGTGGTGCTAGGAGCGGAGGTCAGCATGCCTTCCAATCTTGTCCGGCCTCGCACTCATCAGTGCATGATCGGCGTGTTTCTTCTCGCGGTCATCAACACGCCATTCGCCGCGGCAGATGGTCCTCCTCGATTCGGTCAAACCAGCCGGCAGGCATCGCCACTGCCTCCGCCGACTGACATAGATCCACAGCTCACGAAAGAGCTCGATCGCGCTGAGCAGAAATTGTGTGACGCCATCCTGCACCGCGACATGACCGCGTTGGACGGTTTCGTGGCGTCCAACTTCACGCTGCGCGTCGCCGACGTTCCGCAGACTAGCCTGCCTCGCGCTGTCTGGATGGAGAACACCCGGAGAATTACCGGTCAATCGTGTGATCGACACCATCTCACCGCCCGCAGGCTGACGGCTGACCTCGCGGCCGTAAGCCTGGTCTGGAGCCAGAAGCAAACAGCGGATGGGCGCGACTTCAGTGGAGAATTCTACGTGGTGGACTTCTGGAAGCGCAGCTCAGAGCGCTGGCAGATCACTGCGCGATACTCCACTCCTCTGGGTACGATGCCCGAGCGTCGGCCGATGCAGTTGGCGCCCGCGGCCGACGTCGATCCGGAGCTCACCGAGACGCTCCGTCTCCGTGAAGAGCAGTTCGCCAAAGCCAGCATGCATGGGGATGTCGCTATTGTCGATCGGATCATGGGCTCCGAGTTCACGCTTCGCGTCGGAGATGCGCCGGAGCGCAGCGTACCGCGCGCTCTCCGGAACGATATTCGGCCGCGCGAGGGTTCCGCCCACAAAGTGCGATCGGTCGAGGAGCGTTACCAAGCCGCTCGCAAGCTGACCGAGAGCCTAGCTGTAATGAGCCTGGTTCTCACTCAAGAGGCGTCGCTGGGTGACCGTGATCGCAGCGGTGATTTCTACGTCGTCGACATCTGGAGGAAGAGCGGGAACGACTGGCAGATCATCGCGCGGTACTCCACTCCCATCGGGAAGAAGTTCGATCGGTCGCCAGCCGAGCGGCACGAGTAAGGGTCCACCGAGGTGGACCGGCCTCAGAAGCTCGCGCGCACGCAAGTGGTTGCGCCACCGCTCGCTCCGTGAAACGATGGCGGCCCCCGCGGTGGCGAGGAGGCAACCCCCAATGGCTCTGTCGTATCTACGGTGGTACGGTCGTCGCATCGGTGCGGCGCTGCTGCTGGTCACGGGACTGGCGGGAATCGCCGGCGCGCAGGCGATCGGAGACCCGATAGCACCCACGGATCTCGTGATCGCTGGGCCGCCGCTCCCCTGGCTCGAGCTCTCCGTCTCACCGACGGCCGCCAACGCCGCCCACAACCTCGGGGGTGTCACGTTTTTCGCGGCGACGGGCCCGGGCGGGTCCATTCTCGCGCGTGGCGCTCAGCAGCCGGCCCTCCGGCCCGACCGGTGGTTGGCCGGATTTCGAGTTCGCGGGCATTCCTCCGGGCACCTACTACATCGTGCTGATCTACGGGATCGTCGGTGCTCCCTCGGTGCCAGCAGCCGCCTGGCGCCCGCTGACCTTCGGGACCTCGTGCGCCGGGCCGCCGGGCATGTCGATTCTGACGCCGACGGTGAACGGCACAACGGTGACGCTCACGCTCTCTGCGGCGTCGGGCGCCCCCAACAGCTGTCCTCCCGATTACCAGCAGGTGGAAGTCGGCAGTGCCCCTGGACTCACCGACATTCTGACGTTCGCCTCGCCGTCGGCGGTGTTCAACAGGCAGGACGCGCCCCCTGGCGACTACTATCTGCGCTCGTACGCCGTGAACCGCTTCGGCCGCGGGCCGACGTCCCTCGAAATGCCCATCCGCGTGCCGGGAGGGACCTGCGCGCCTCCACCCGTCCCGGTGAACGTGACGGCCACTCGCAGCGGAGGCGTCGTCACGGTCTCGTGGACCACGCCAGCGCCCACCGGACCGGCAATCACGTTCCACGAGATCCAGGTCTACCGGGGCTCGCCTAACGGTGGGTCCACCCCGCTCGGCCCACCCATCCGGCTGTCTGCGGCAACCTCGGTCAGCGGCTCGGTCGGTCCAGGGAGTACTCGTTGTTCGTGCGAGCGGCGAGCCCGTGCGGCAAGTCCGCCTACTCTGCTGCGGCGACGATAACCGTCCCCTGAGCCAACAACCTCGGCAGCGGCTGGAATCAGGTCGGGAGCCGTGGCCTATCGTCGCACGACGCGGCACCCGCCAGGATGTCGATTTCCAGTTCTCGGGCTCGCCGACCGTGCTGCACGCGTCCGGTGGGCCGCGTCAGCAACGGGTGACCACGCCGCGGGTCCCATCGACCATCACCTCTTCCCCATCCACCAGGCTGGACGTCGCATTCGCTGCCGCAACGACGGCCGGAAGTGCGAACTCGCGAGCGACAATCGCCGTGTGCGACAACACGCTGCCAGTGTCGGCGACGATCGCACCCGCCCGTCGAAACACCATCGTCCAGGCGGCCGACGTCGTCGGACACACCAGCACTTCGCCCGCTCGCAGCGTGTGCAGCTGGTCGGGCGTCCTGATCACTCTGACCCGTCCCCGGTAGACACCGGACGACACGCCGAGGCCGGTGATCGTGTTCCCGTTCGCCCTGGGCGGCGTGGCGAGCTCGTGCTCCATCATCCACAGGAGGGCCGCGTTGATCCGGCGCGCCGGCGCGGGGAGCGCCCGCAGGTCAGGCGCCTTTCCCGGCTCAGGGCCGTAGGTCATCGGTCCGGGATTCGCTCGCACCCACGCGTGCTCGGCCTTGCGGCGGGAGACGATGGCACGCACGTCGCGGTTCGTTCGAAGCGCATCGCGCAACTCGTC
>DATLLF010000085.1:0-37679 GCA_035537955.1 Vicinamibacterales bacterium
CGCTCGCGCGCTTCCTCCATGAACACTTCGCGATCGCGCAGCACGCGCACGAGTCGCGCCTGCGCCCGCGCCGGCATCTCCGCGACGTTCTCGAGAAACAGGAACCCGCCAGCCGCCTCCTGAAGACGGCTGTTGCGCCGCAGTCGCTCGAGGCTGCGACGTTCGGGGGCGTTGCCGCCCCGCTTCACCAGCATCCCGAACAGCTGGAGCTCGACCTCCTCGGGATCCGGCGCTGAGCAGTCCACCGTCACGAACGGCGCATTGCGATGGGTGCTGTGCGCGTGGATGGCGCGCGCGATCATCTCGCGTCCGCTGCCGCGCTCTCCGCAGATCATGATGCCGCACTGGCCTGCCGCCGCGCGCTGCACCAGCTCCATCACGGGCCGCATCGCGGGTGAATTGCCGACGACGCCGTAGGAGGATTCGACGGCGCGCAGCGGTTCCACCGACGCCGCCAGACTCGCCTGCTCGCGGGCGTTGGCGATCAGGGCGCGGAGATCGCGTGCCGACGGCGGCCGCGGCAGCACGTCGAACACCCCGGCCCGAATGGCCTCAGCCGCGGCATGCGGCCGGGTGGGGTCCGCTAAACCGATCACGATCGCCTGGGGATGACGGGCTCGAATCGTGCGCGCGATGCGCAATGCATCGCCGTTCTCGCGAAGATCTATGACGCAGAGCGAGATGGGATCACCGAAGTCTTCGAGCGAGTCCTTGCCGTCGATGGGTACCGGATCGAAGCCGAGATCGTGAAGCATCGCCTTCACCTCGGGCTCCGCCGTCCGCCCCATGGCGAGCAACGCGGTCGCGGCAACCTGCACGCGACTCACTTGACCACCTCGAAGTGCCCTGACCCGGAGGGGTCCGACTCGATCTTCTCCAGACCGCCTTCAGCGTTGTAGACGAGGCGACGATCCGGCTTGCCGTGCCCCTGTGTGTCGAGCGCGAGCACGACGAGCGCTCCGCCGGAGTACGTCTCCCATTTGTCGATCGTGCCGTTGCCGTCCGTGTCTTCCTCGACACGCGCCATCACACCGTTCTCGAAGAACTCCCGGCGCGATACCTGGCCGTCGAATCTCGTCGATCGCTCGATGCGCTCGGGGGTCTGCTTCGCGCCTTTAGTCGCGTTGTCGGGGTAAAACTCCCAACGGTCAATACGGCCATCCTGATTTTCGTCCGCTTCCAGCCTCGTCAGTTTGGCCCCATCCATGAAAGCCCATGTGTCGTGTTTGCCATCGTTGTTGGCATCGTAGGCGAGGCGCGTCAATTTGCCGGTCGACTGGTCGTACGACGGCTCGACGCGGCCCTGACCGGCCGCGCTCGAGGGCCTCTCGCAGCCGGTGCCAGCCGACGTTGCCACGACAAGCCCGGCGGTGGCCACGATTCGGGTCAATTTCGAGAACAGATAAATTTGCGGGTTCAAGGTACAGCTCCGCCCTTTGCCTTACATATCGGTTGTAAGGCACGAAGGATTGGAGTTGTTGGGGTGGGACCTTTATACTCCTCTGGCTCATCTGTGTCAAATGAGATCCGGATTCGTAGCCCATTTGACGACACCTCATCGTTATGGGAGCCGATTGCGTTTTGTCTGACATTTGTGGCATGCCGACACTGGTCGTGTGTCACGTGACGATACGCGTGTTGCGAGTTGGATACGGAAACCGCCGAGTTAGGTGCTCGATACGGCTCACCTCTCTATAAAATCGCCGGCATCGACCGATATATGACGACTCCGAGGAAGGCCCGCGAGCGGGCACCCGTGCGCCACACCGACAACTACGTCCTCATCGCGATGCCCAGCGTAAACCGGGCAGCCGGCGTCCGCGCCGCGATCACGGCCGGGTCGTACGAGACTGTCGTGGTGCGCGACGGCGAAGAGGCGCGGCAGCAGATCGTTCGCAGGGGAGCCCCCGTGCTGCTCATCCTCGACCTGTCACTGCCGAAGATCGACGGGTTCGAACTGCTGCGGGAGCTGCGTCAGCACGCCACGCCGGGCGAAGCAGGCGCCATCGTCGTGTCCGGACATACCGCCGTCCGGGCGGCGGCGAAAAGGCTCGCCGAACCGCTCGGAATCTCGCGCGTCCTGTCGCTGGACGTGGATCGCAACGCGCTTCGCGATGCGATCGAGGCCACGCTCAACGAGCTCAATGCGGGCCGAGGCGCTGCCGTCCCCGTGGCGACACCGGTCGAAGAACGGGTGACCACCTCGGCCGGCGTGGACGAGATTATCGACAGCGTCGTTATCGCTGCGGCGCGCCGCTTCCGGACAGCGATCACTGTCGTCTACGTCAGGGTCGGTCAGCAGGAATACGTGCGAGGCTGGTTCGCGCTCGGCGAAGCCGACGGGGCGGTAAACGCCGCGCAGAGTTTGACCTTCCTCAGGCAAGTCGCGGCCGGGAACGACACGTTGATCGTTCCGAACGTCACGAACCATCCGGCTGTCGACGAGATCGCTCCCGGCGGCATGGCGTTCGTACGCGGCTTTGCGGCAGTGCCGATTACAGCGCCGCGCGACATCTCTGGCGCGCTCTGCGTGCTCGATACCAAGCCGCTTCAGATGGATGCGACGGAGCTCGATGCGTTCGAAGCACTCGGACGTGATCTCGTGCGCGATCTCGGGGCGCAAGGTGCGGCGCAGGTTTCGGCCAAGGTCACGCCTGTCGACATCGACAGTCTCGAGCGTCTCGCATCTGCGGATCCTTTGACCGGTCTCGCGAACCGCCGCGGCGGTGAAAAGGACATTGCCGCGGAAATCTCGCGCGCGCGCCGACAGAACACTGCCTTGAGCTGCGTTCTGCTCGACATCGATCACTTCAAGGAAGTGAACGACACGTTCGGCCACCAGGCCGGCGATTACGTGCTGCGCGAGATCAGCGCGCTGCTGCGCCGGACGGTCCGCGCTTACGACATCCTGGTGCGATGGGGAGGCGAGGAGTTCCTCGTGGTCCTCCCCGGTGTGGAGCACGAGCAGGCCTTGAAACTCGCGGAGCGCATTCGCCACGCGGTCGAGAACATGCCGCTGGCCGGCATCGGCGGGATCACGGCGTCAGTTGGCGTGGCTGTTCTGGGGAACGACTACTCCTTCGATGCCATGTTCGCGGCGGCTGACCGCCGGCTCTATAGCGCGAAGGCATCAGGGCGGAATACGGTCGCCTGACGCCTTGCGGCTTGAGGCTGGCGGCTTGCGGTTTGGGCTTGCGGCTTGAGGGCTTGAGGCGCCCGACTTGCCGTCGGGCCTGTGGCTGCCGGCTGGTCAGCGGAAAGTTCTATGCACTTGGGAGCGCGTGAGCCGCGAGCCTCAAGCCGCAAGCCTAGGTAAGCCCGTACTCGTCGGCGAATCGGACCAGTTCCGCGCGGCGGTTGATGTTCAGCTTCTCGTAGATGTTGTGCAGATGGATCTTCACTGTGCCCTCTGCAATACACAGGTGTGATCCGATTTCCTTGTTGCTGAATCCCTTGGCGACCATCGTGACGACCTCGATCTCGCGAGGCGTCAGAAGGGTGGCGATCTCGCGTCCCTTTGCCTCGCGGCGTACGAGCTTGGCCATGGCCTTGCCAGCCGAGTCCTTCTCGAGCCATTGCCCACCGGCGTGAACGCGGCGGAGACATTCGACCAGCAGCTTCGTCGCCATCTCTTTCAGAACGAAGCCTTTCACCCCCAGCCGCAGCGCCTCGATCAGTTGATCCTCATGCAGTTGCGCCGTCAGGAGGACGATGCTCGGGGGATTACCCGTCTCGTTCAGGGCGCGGGCGACGGCAAGCCCGTCCATGCCAGGCATGAGAAGGTCGAGCACCATGATGTCTGGGCGAAGGCGTCTGGCTGCTGCAAGCGCCTCGGCCCCGGATGTACAGCGGTCGAGGACCTCGAAGTCCTTGTGTTCGAGCAGCAGGTGGTAGAGGCCGTTCAGTACAAGCGGGTGATCATCTGCCAGGATCACCCTTATAGCGCGCGCGGGCGCGGAAGATGTGGTCTGATCTGCCAACCGGAAAACTTTACCGCAACTCTCGCGTGCGGAGGCGGTTACGCCTCTCCGGCCACACGATCAGTGGATGAACTGGAGACCGACGATGAGCCGCCCGGCTCGCCGATCGATCCGCGCCACACGCGCTGCGGTCGTCCTCGGGCCCGCGAAGTCAACGGAATCGGCGACTGTCACACGGACGACGTCACCGATGGTCACGGGGATGGCGGTGATCACCGCGATTCCGTTCGAGCTGATGTCGCAGCCGATAGCGGGCACGCCGTTGATCTCCACGGCCTGACTGTGGATGTACCGATCGTCCGCGCGCCGATCGGGCCTGGCGCGGAGGATGAGCGCTGGGGTGACCTGTGAAGAAAACATAGAGTCGCTGCCTCTGAGTGTGGCCGGGAGGGAACCTGGGCCCTCCGCGGGGCTTTCTTCCGTATTCCTGTTCACGACCCCGTGAGTGTAGAGGCCGGCTCAGCCCCGCACCATAGCCCGAACGCCACATCCTTCTATACCCAAAAAGGTATACGGGGCGGAACGAAAACAGGCGAGCCGACCTCTTTCAACCCAAACGTTCCAAAGGACATAAACGGACATCCCGTGGAAGGTCTTTGCCGTTGTGTGCACGCCGCCCCTACCGGAGTACATACACGGGAAGGGGAAGGGTGGTTGGTCGCGGAGCGCCCGCGAACAGAGGCGCTCCGCGCGGAGGGTTACCTGGTCAGGCAGATCACCGCGGAACGGGATGTTCCGTCGGCGAGCCTGGCGTAGATCTGATAGAGGCCGTTCGTCATGCCCTTTGTGCTCCAACCGTAGTTGTACTGCGATCCTGTCAACTTATACAGACCGTCCGCGTCCTCCGGTACGGTGACCGTCAACGACTCGAGCGTCGTCGCGCCACAGCCGCCCAGGTTCCCGGATCGCTGGAACGCCGGATTGCCGTTTTGAACAACGATCTGGCCCAGAGAGTTCTTCAGCTCGAATTTCACAGGGATTGTCTGTCCCGTCTTGAAGCTGCTGTAGAGCGCGATCGTATGTTCATCGTGCGCAGTGTCGTTGATTGGCTGTAGGAATCCGTCCCAGAGATACTGCACCCAAAGTCCCTTGACGGCCGTATTCGTTGCGATCGTGTAATTACTCGCGGTGCCGGTGGTAAACACGAAGGCGGAAGTGATGTCGTACTGGCCCACCGCGGCTGGCGCCGATGCTCCGGCGCTGGCGTACACCGCATTCCCGGCGTCGGATCCCTGAAGACCAAAGACGCTACCCGTGAACGCTGTGAACTCCGCTCCGAGAACCTTGACCTTTCCGCCGTCGGGCGTGATGGTCAGCGTTCGCGGTGTGATCGTGATGCTCTTCGAATCGGTGCTGCCGAGATGATTCGCATCGCCGACATACGTTGCCGTACCCGTACAACCGTTCACGGGCGTCACGTTCGCGCAATCCCCCACGTAGGTAATCGGAGTGACCGCCTGCGTGAGTCCGCCCACACCAGTGACTTGGGCCAACGCGCTGAATGGAACCGCACGGTAGACGTAGGGGCCCGCTTCGAACGTCAGGACCGTTGTCGATGGCGCTCTGTCAATCGTGAAGCTCTTGCTGTCGGAGCTGCTGTCGTGGTTCGCGTCGCCGGTAAACGCATGGCCCGCCGTCGCCGTGCCGGCATTGGTGTTGTTCGTATACGTGGGAGCGGGGGACAGATTCAGGTTACCCGGGCCCGTAACACTGACGCTGCAGGGGGTCTGGGCCGTGCCGTTGTAGGTAACGTGGTCGGGGCACGTCACGGTGGTGATGGATGCTGCCCGGGTCAGCACGATCTCGACGCTGCCGCTGGCGGGCTCGTAGTTACCGTTGCCGGCGAAGGTCCAGTGTGCCGTGCCGCCGGGAACATTCGAGAAACTGTTGCCGAGCTGCAGCAGCGATGTCAGATCCGCCGGCGTCGATTCGACGCCCACAGCCGTACCTGCGGCGCCGTGGGCAACGCCGTCGTAGGTGCCGGTATACCCTGTGACGTTGATGACTGCATCAGCTTTCGCCGCTGCGACCGCGTGAACCACATCGGCCGCCGCACTGTAGTTGTCATCACCCGGCTGTCTGGAGGTGAGAGTACACGTGCCGCTACCGCTGTTCATCGATACGATCGTGCCCGCGATCGAGCATGCGCCGGTGGCGTCCACGCTCACAGAGAGCATCGAATCCGACGTCGGCGTGACCGTAAAGCTCGTGTAATACATCGCGGGCGAGAGCGGCGCCGTAAACGTGATGATCTGGCTTGCCTTGGCTGCCGTCACCGTCCGCACGACGTCGGTCGCCGCGGTGAAATTCTCATCGCCAGCCTGGGTCGCTGTGAGCGTGCACGTGCCCGTGCCACCCGTCATCGTCACCGTGCCGCTCGCGATCGAGCAGACACCCGTCGCAACAACGGTAACCGCGAGACTCGAGTCTGACGTCGGAGCGATCGCAAAGGCGGTGTTGTAAGCGGCCGGACTGGACGGTGCGGCAAACGTGATCGTCTGGCTCGCCTTGTTCACCGTCAGGGGACCGGTCGCGTTCGATGAACCCAGCGTCGCATCACCTGCAAATGTCGCAGCGACCGCGGTGGCGTACGAACCAACGTTGATCCCACTCAAAGTGACGTCGCTCACAGAGGCAACACCCGAGGCATTCGTGGTGCCCGTTCCGACGGGGGTGCCATTCAAGGTGAACGCTATTGCCTTTCCGGAGACGGCGCTCGAGCCCGACGTCAGCGTGGCGGAAAGACTTGTGAGTCCGCCATAGGTGCCAGACGCCGGCGCGACCGTCAATGTCGTCGCGGAGCTAGCCGGTGCAAGCGCAAAGTTTCGAACGGGGTCCACCGCGTTCGAGGCGCTGACGCCTGCGGAGGCAGCAACAAAACCTGTGGCCGACGCCTCGATGCGAACCGTGTTGGAGTTCCCGCTGAAATTGACAGAGAGCGAATATGAACCATTTGCCCCAGTAGTGGTGGTCACGGCATTGTTGCAGGCGTTTACGCCGCTCGCGGCGCAAGAAACGGTCGCGCCCGCGATGGGGTTTCCAGTCGCGCTGTTTGTCACGACGCCTGTGACCGTCGCGCTACCGTCCGTGAACGTCGTCTGTGCCTGCGAGGCTGCCCCGCGCGCGCTGAGAAAGAACCGGACGCCGAGATGGTGATCCTCGACATCGAACAAGAAGGCATCGACAATTCGACCAGATTCGTCCGCAGCAACGGTCACGGTTCGTGACGGGTGCTCCGCAGGAACCTCGCGGACCGACAGCACAACTTCCTCGTTTGGCTGCCAGCCACTTCCGGAGGCGGTAACCTTCATTCCCGGGAGATAGTCATCTTTGTCGACGCGGATCGTCGCGAAGCGGTAGGCCTCCGAGGACGGCTGGCCCGCGCCGCCCGCGACCATCACCAGCCCTTCACCCGCGGGCGCGGCGCCGTAGCTCTCCTTCGACAGCACCGCACCGGAAGCCTGCGCGCGCGCCACCGTCATCCCACCGGTCTGCCACACCTCGTTCAGCCACGGCAGGAAAAGCTCCGCAGCGGACGTCGCGCGGGCGGTGAGCACGCCGTCGACCAGCGCCTCGGCCACACCGCCGACGAGCAGGACCGCATTGTTGTTCGGAAGCAGGAACGCCTGGTGATTCCGCCGGGCAACCATCGGCGTCGATGAGGCAGTGAACGTGACCGCGTTGGTCACGTCGCTGTAGATCTCGGCCGAAGCGACGTTCTGCGTCCCGTTGAACCCGCCAATGAACAGCACGCGGCCATCCAGCAGCGTCGTTGCGGTCAAGCCCCAGCGCGGCGTATTCAGCGAGGGGCCTGCCGACAACTGCCGCGTCTCAGGAGAGAAGATTTCCGTGGTCGACAGGACAGCGTCTCCGCTCGCTCCCCCCGCGATGATCACGCGGCCGACTGACAGCAGTGCCGTAGCGTGGCCCTTGCGTCCTGACGCCATGGTCCCGGCGACGGCGAAAACGCCGGTCTCGGGATCGAACAGCTCGACGCTCATCAAAGCACCGGCGGAGTTCTCACCGCCCAGAACAAGCACGCGGCCGTCCTTGAGCAGCGTCGCAGTGTGTCCCCAACGCGCGTCGGCCAGTCCCGGAATCCTCGTCCACGCACCCTGCGAGTAGATCTCGGCGGAGGTGACGGCCCCATTTGCGTTCCGGCCACCGACGACGAGCACGCGCCCGTCTTTCAAGAGGACGGCGGCGTGCTCGACTCGCCCCTCGTTCATCGAAGCGCCCGAGCTGAAGGAGCCGTCAGCGCCAAACACGTCAACCGTCTCGGCGCCTTCGACTACGCCGGTGCCGCCGGTCACGAGCACGTCGCCTGAAGGCAGCAACACGGCCGACGAACCGCTGCGCGCCGTGGAGATGGATCCAGTCGGGGACCAGGTACCAGTCTGCACATCGGGCATCGAGCCGCGGACAAGCCCGGATGAGAAAGCGACGGCAACAACTGCGGCGAACAGCGCGCCGAACCGTTTCGTGCGAGTCGCCCGAGATGCCCCGAACGAGAATGACTGGTTGCACATATCTTTAAGCCCTTGATAGCGTGTTCGAATCATCGGAGTCTCTCCTCGGCCCCCGGCGCTCCTGTAAAGACAGGAATCCACACGGCCGGACGCTCTGGCGCCTCAGCCTCGTCTCTAGGTTCTTCAGGGGAGCAGGGATGAGTTTAGGGAGCCAGCCGCACGCGCACCATAGGCCGTTCGCCAGATCCTTGTATGTGCGGAAGACATAGCGGGCCTACGCCCGCGGCTATACGAACGTTATAGAGGAGGTATAGGAGACTAGAATGACGCGGCCGGCGTTGCGTCAGAATCGTAATGGCAGATCCCGAAGGATACTCACCCCGTAATCGCGCCGAACGTGTCATCTCGGCCGGGAGGCTCTTTCTCGCGGTGCTGCTGACGCTTGCCGTCCTCGTGGGCAGCCCGGAGCCGGCGAGATACGTCGTCATCGTTCAGATTCTCGCCTTCAGTTACCTCGCGTACTCCTTCGGCGTAGCCGTCCTGACGTGGACCCGACGCGTGACCACGCGCGGTGTGCCGCTGACGACGCACGTGATCGACCTGGTGATCTTCTCGATCTTCATTTACCTGACGGAGGGAGCGAGAAGTCCTTTTTTTCCCTTTTTCGTGTTCGCCATCATCTGCGGGGCCGTCCGTTGGTATGGACGCGGCGCGCTCTTCACGGGGGTCGCGGCGCTGCTCGCGTACATGGTCGCGACGCTGCACGGTTCGGTGGCGCTGCCGTCACCGACCTTCGATACGGCGGAGTTCATCGCGCGAAGCACGCAGCTGGCGCTCGTGGCGGGCCTGCTTGGCTATCTCGGTAGCTATCAGCAGCGGCTCCATCGCGAGATCGCCAGCCTCGCCGCGTGGCCGCGGCGTTTGCCTACCGAGGGCACCGAGGCGCTCCAGGAAGTCTTGACGTACGCGAGCACCGTGCTCAACGTGCCGCGGCTCGTGCTCATCTGGGAGGAGGCGGACGAACCCTCGTTGAGGGTCGCGACACGTGAAGGTGGCGAGTTCCACACGACGCACGAACGGCCGGATGCATTCGGATCCATCGTCGCCGAGGCGCTGGAGAAATCGAGTTTTATCGCAACGCGCCTTGGCACGAGGCGCAGGCGGATACTTCAGCGCATCCCGGGCGGATTTCGTTTCTGGAACGGCGAGCCCTTCGATGCTGCCTTTCTTCAGCGCTACGAGGTGAAAAGTGTCATCGCCTTGCGGCTCTCGACCGACAGCATCCAGGGATGGCTCCTCGCAATGGACCGGTCCGGTATGACGGCCGACGATCTGCTGCTCGGCGATATCGTTGGACGGCTGATCACCGGCGCGCTCGAACTGCAGACGCTCGTGGAGCAGCTGCGCGAATCAGCGGCGGGAGAAGAGCGCGTGCACCTCGCCCGCGAACTGCACGACGGCGTCCTTCAGTCGTTGACCGCCGCCTCACTGCAGGCGCAGCGCGCACGCCAGTCGGTGGCCACCTCGCCCGGCGAAGCGGAGCGTCGGCTGGCGATGGTCGAAGAGACGATCCTGTCGGAGCAGCAGGCGCTCCGGCTCGCGATCGAAGATCTCAAGCCGGGCGCGATGAAGGAAACCGCGGCGGTGGATGTCATCCCGCGAGTACGGGAGACGGCGATGCGCGTCGGGCGCCAGTGGGACGTGCGCGTTCACCTCAACCTCCAGCGCACGCCCTCGCTCGGACCGCAGAAGATCGCCCACGAGCTGACGCGCATGCTCCAGGAGGCGCTGGTCAATGCCATCCGGCACGGCGGCGCCAAAGAGGTCACCGTCACGTGCCTGACGATGGGGACCGAGCTTGCGCTGGCCGTTTCATACCAGGGACGAGGCTTCGCGGGATTCCAGGGCAGGCGCGACCTGGCGTCACTGAATCAGATGAAGGTCGGCCCGAGAACGCTCAAGGAACGCGTATCGGCGGTGCAGGGTTCGCTCGTCATCGAATCAAACGAGAGCGGCGCGCGTGTGGAGATCAGGATCCCGTTTCAGGCGGGACGCTGAAGGAAATCGGTTCGTAGACGGCCGCCACCCCGAACAGTTGCCCGCGCGGCTCAACGCGCACGACCTCGGCACGGCAATTCACCGACACACCCCGTCCGGTGTGCTCCAGCGGAAGGATCAGGACGATCGACTCCCCGGGAGCGAACTGCCGCTCGTTTTCAAAGTAGACGCTATTCGAACTGAGATCGATGGCACGGCCCGTTCCGCCATCCACCGCAATCGTCGCGTCGATGCGATAGCGCGGCGTCCGCCGGCGTTCCTGAATCACGCGTCCTCCGGGATACGCAAGATTAGAACGTCTCCACCGCGGCTGTAAATAGATCGATGCGGAAGGATGTGGCCGGACCGGCTGGCCTGTGCATCACAGGCGGTCACAGGCTAATGGATGGAGCGGGCGCTGCGAACGAGATCGGGCGACTCGAGGTGGGCGGCGATGAGACGGTCGGCGCCGGGGTCTTCGGACGACACCCGAGTGACTGCGCCCCGTGCCGCGACCCTCGCGCTCCCCTGTTCATCACCCGGCAGCACAACCTCGATCTGCATCCGCGCGTGCGGTGCAACCTGGCGATCGGCGCGGAACAGCAAACCGCTGGCACTGACATTGATCGACATGCCGTACGACCAGCCTTTTTCTCCCTGCACTCGATAACGAACGGGCAGGTTCATGACGAAGCGCGTGGCGCGTGGCATGTGCTGGGGAGCCTTCCTCACGAGGCGTGAAAGATACTGCGACCGGCCGCGGCCGTCAATATCCGGTCAGGTTGAGACCGCGGAAGGCCATGCGACCTTCCGCGATCCTCCACTCTACCTTGCGCTCGGACCGGTCACTTTCGTCGTAAAGGTCCGTGCCGGACCCTGCTGAATGCCCTGGAATTTCACCGTGATGGTGTACGCCACGCCCTGCCCTGCGGGCAGATCGAAGTTCGTGTGATAGACCTCGTCCACGGTACTGATCGTGACTCCGGTGGTCGGATTCGCGCCAAAGCTGTGGGTAGTCGAGAACCCGATGCCGTCGCTGATGGTGACCTGAACCGTCTCGTCAGCAACGAACGCACCTGCGCAGTCGCGGATGCTGAATTTCGTGGGAATGGTCGCCGATGCGTTCGGTGTGTTCGGCGTCGGGGGAAGCCAATCGAACACGTAATTCACGGCAAAGGACCGCATCTGAGTGACCGTCGCGCAGGCGTTCGTCGCCGTCGCCGTCACTTTGTAGCTGCCGATCGTTCCGTTGGCGGAGCCGGTTCCGGACGCCGTCGCAGGATCCACCGCCAGGTTCTTAACCAGCGTGACCACCGAAGGATTCGATCCGTCCGCCCTTGAGATCACCGCGCTGAAATCCGTGATGCCGCTCGACGCCTCCAGCGACACCGCGACCGGCGTTGCACCCTGAAGGGTCGTGGGGTTGACCTGGCAGATCGCCAATGAAGTGCCCTCTGCGGGCGAAATGATTGAAAGCGTCGGCGGCGCGCAGCTGCCCGCCTCGGTCACCATGATCGTCAGCGACAGTCCGCTGCCGAGACCCCAGCCGATCGCCCGCAACTGCTCGTTATCAGGTCCGAAGGTCTTGATCTTTACCGTGTACTCGCCGGGTACCACGTTGGCACCCGCGACCACCTGCACTGAAAAGTCCTGCGCCTGGGCGAAATCGGTGAACGTGAGCATCGACGGCGTGATGATCACGGTAGGATTCACTCCGCAGGCGACGGTCTCGCCGCAATACGAGCTCCATTCACCGGCCGCCAGATAGGCATTGATCGGCAGCGCCGATGCGCCGGCGTTCAGCTTGTCGGGGGAGATCAGCCGTCCGGTGAACGACTCACTCTCACCCTGAGTTACCGAAACGGTTTTGTCTTTGCCCGCGCACGCACCGGCCGACACGACACACCAGTCGGCACTGTCGTTGCCAGGCTTGCCCTGCGCCGCAGCGTTTCCACCGATGGCGGTGAGCAACATCGCCATCCCCAGCATCGGGGCACCGCCTCGAATCAGACCCTTCATCACGCTCTCCTTGTTGTTGGCTTGTTGACTGCCCGCACCGTGCGACGGAATCGCACTGCCGCGTTTCGCGGAGGCGGTCGCCCCGAACTGATGTCGCACTGCGGGTCGCGGAACAAAGTACCGGACAAGCCCAACCGTGAGAATCGACCGAAGGTGGGAACACGGGGGTGGGGCCACTTACGTGCTACGTGCTGGTGCTAAGTGCTGGGTGCGGTGCTAAGTGCCGCGTGTGAGGTGCGGTGCTCCGTGCAGGCGCGACAAGGCCGAGAGCCGGAAGCCGAACTAGGCCGGAAGCCGAGAGCCGGAAGCCGAATTAGGCGAGTCTGTGGTGAATCGCGAACAGCGCCAGCTCCAGGCGGCTCGAGACGCCGGTCTTGTCGAAAATGCTGGTGAGATGGTGTTTGATGGTGTCCTCGGCGACACCGAATTTCGTTGCCATCTCCTTGTTGGTGTAACCGGCCGCGACGGTGCTCACGATTTCGAGCTCGCGCGCGGTCAGCGCGAATGCACGCGGAGCCTGCAGCGCGGATTTGATCGGACTGCTCATCTCCGCCGCCGCGAGCGCCTGCACGAGGTCGCCAACCATGTCGCGGCCGATCCAGAACTCACCGGCGCGAACGCGGCGGATGCTCTTGAACAGCAGCGGAGAAGGCGTGTCCTTGAGTACGGCACCGCGCGCGCCGAGCTGGAGCGCCTTGACGAGCTCCGTTCGCGAGATTGCGGCCGTGAGGATGAGGACCTTCGTCGGCAGGCGCAACGGCCGTAATCGCTCGAGCACCGACATCCCCGTGCTGCCGCCCATCTCGATGTCGAGAAGCAGCAAGTCCGGCGGCGTGTTCTCGCAGAGAGCAACGGCTTCATCGACCGACGACACCTCTGCCGCGACCTCGAAGTCAGGTTCCCCCTGGAGCTGTTTGCGAAGCCTGCCGCGGAAGATCGAATGGTCGTCAGCCAGGCCGACGCGAATCGTCGCGCCGCCGGGGAACGTCGAGCCGGCAGCGGTTTCCTTTTTGGCGGCCGTTGCAGGCTTTCGCCGTGGAGAAGGGCTCATGTGTCCGCGGACGGCGTAAGCCTAACGGCTCTGACGCATCCGGTCAACGGCGATCAGAAATGCTCCGACCGGATTCAGGACGTGCTCCCGATGCGCGCGACCTCGTCGTACAGGTACGCGGAGGCGATCACACCGCCGTGGAAGTTCTGAAGATCCAGCTTCTCGTTCGGCGCGTGCGCGTTCTCGTCGGGCAGGCCGACACCGAACAGTACCGAGGGAAGACCAAGGATCTCCTGGAACGTCGCGACCACCGGAATCGATCCCCCCTCACGGTTGAAGACAGGCGTTTTTCCGAAGCCCTTCTCGATTGCACGGCCCGCGGCCTGGACGAACGGGTTGTCGAACTCGGTCATCCACGGCTTGCCGCCGTGCATGCGCGTGACTTTCAGGTCGACACTCTTCGGCGCAACTTTCTTCACGTACGCCTCGAAGAGTTCCGCGATCTTGTCGGGGTTCTGATTCGGGACGAGACGCATGCTCACTTTCGCCATCGCCACCGCAGGAATCACGGTCTTTGCCCCTTCGCCGGTGAACCCGCCGAGCATCCCGTTGACTTCGAAGGTCGGTCTGGCCCAGACGCGTTCCAGCGTCGAGTAGCCGGTTTCGCCGAACAGCTTGGGTGCACCGAGCTCCTTCGCGTACCTCCGCTCGTTGAAAGGCAGGCGCTTCCACTGTTCCCTTTCTTCTTCGCGCAGCTCCTTCACGTCGTCGTAGAAACCCGGAATCCTGATGCGGCCGCTCTTGTCCTTCATCTGCGAAAGGATCTGCGCGAGCACCATGTTGGGGTTCGCCACCGCGCCCCCGAAGGAGCCGGAATGCAGATCCGACTTCGTGCCGCGCACGTCGATCTGGAAGTACACGAGGCCGCGCAGGCCGTAGCAGATCGACGGAATGCCGCGGTCGAACATCGGCGAGTCCGAGATGACGACGACGTCGGCGGAGAGCTCGTCTTTGTGGTCCTTGATGAAGTTGTCGAGGTTTGCCGATCCGACTTCCTCTTCTCCCTCGAGGATCACCCTCATGTTGACCGGCAGCCGCCCATTCTGCTTCAGGTGCGCTTCGATCGCCTTGAAGTGCATGAACACCTGCCCCTTGTCGTCGGCCGCGCCACGCGCGTAGATCTCGCCGTCGCGGATGGTTGCTTCGAAGGGCGGCGATTCCCACAACTCGACAGGATCCACCGGCTGCACATCGTAGTGGCCGTAAAAGAGGATCGTCGGCGCCCCCTCCGCTCCCAGCCAGTCGGCATAGACAACCGGATGGCCCGGAGTCTCGACGAGCCGTACGTTCTGCATCCCGATCCGGCGCAGTTCGTCCGCCGTCCATTCCGCACAGCGGCGCACGTCGGGAGCGTGCTGCGGCAGCGCGCTGATCGAGGGGATCGCGAGGTACTCCTTCAACTGCTCGAGGTACCCGTCGCGATTGGTGTTGATGAAGTCGATGATGTTGTTCATGTCTCAGTTTCGCTTTGGAATCTCGACGGGCAGATCGTCACGATCGCCCCACTCTTTCCACGACCCGACGTAGTTCTTCACGCGCGGATACCCGAGGAGGCGCAGCGCGAGGTACGAGTGTGCCGCGCGGTATCCGCCCTGACAGTAGGTGATCACCGTTCGATCCGGCGTGACTCCGGCGTCTTCGTACATCTTGCGCAGTTCCGCTGACGGCTTGAATCGCCCCTCGGAGGTCAGGTTGCGGGTCCACTCGATGTGTACGGCACCTGGAATGGCCCCGCCGCGCCTCGCCCTGGCCGTCGTTCCGCAGTACTCGCCGTCGGAGCGCGTGTCGAGAATGACGCTATCGCTACGGCCGAGAGCGGAGCGAACGTCGCGCCAGGTGGCAATTGTTTCCTGACGCCGCGTCCCCGTCCAGTCGCTCTGGGGAGGCGGGCCCGCATCGCGAGTGATCTCGTCGCCCGCGGCCGCCCAGGCGTTGAACCCGCCGTCGAGCAGACGCACCGAAGGATGCCCGAGGTACTCGAGAAACCAGAACGCGCGCGCGGCACGAATCCCGGACTGCTCGTCGTACACCACGACCGGCGTCGCGGCGCTCACGCCGTGAACGGCAAGCACGTGTTCGATCATCCACATGAAGGCATCGAGCGGGGCGGGGTCTGTGTCAATCAGGCTGATACCCCAGAGATCGATGTGGATGGCGCCCGGGATGTGGCCCGCGGTGTACGCCTCCGGAGGACGCAGATCCAGCAGCAGCGGCGGCTTCGCCCCGCTGCCGGCGATCATCGAAGAAAGCTCCTCCGGCGTCACCAGTAGATGAGCGTTGGCGTAGCCCTTCATGACCTGTCATCGTACTACGGCGTGCGCGAAGCGCGGTGCAGTGCGTGCGCGGTGCTAACCGTCATCGTCGAGCTTCTGGAGATGAGCCCTGACGGTTTCTTCGGCCGCCGCATGGAGCGACGGCGAGAGACCCGCGTAAACTCGGGACACGATTTCCGCCGCCGTGCGGCAGCCCGCCTCGAGCGCGGCGGCAATCTGCTGTTCTCTTTCGTGCCGATGCCGCAGGTATTCGTCGATCAGAGAACCTGGATCGTCGATCGCGGGCCCGTGCGCGGGCAGCAGCCGTCGGGGCCCGAGTTCACGCACACGATGGAGCGACCGGAGGTAATCGCGCAAGCTGCCGCCTTTGCTGGCGGGGATAACGACGGTGCCGCCGATTCTCGCGAGGTCCCCGCAGAAGAGATCGCCAGAGGCCTCATCGAAGAAACAGAAATGATCGGGGGCGTGGCCGGGCGTATGGATCGCGCGCAGACGAGTGCCTCCAGCGTCGATCCGCTCGCCATCCTGAAACGGATCACCGATCCCACCGCCGCGAACGATCACCGCCGGCCATCGCGCGAGCAGATCCGGCACACCAGCCACATGGTCGACGTGGTGATGCGTGAGAAGTACGAGGTCCAGCGGAGCGGCGGCGAGCCGCTGCGCAACCGCGTTGACGTGCTCGGTCCTGCCGATGCCGGCATCTATCAGCGCGGACGTGGCACCGGTGAGGAGGTAGGTGTTATTGCCTGTCGGCCCCGTCCACTCCGAGGCGTTGCCGGCCGGGAGCGCGATCATCATGGCTACCAGTAGTACTTCAAACGCGCGTAGAGAAAGTCGCTGGCGCTGAAGCGTCCGATCGTGTCACGGCCTTCGCCGGGGAACCAGCCGCCTGACGCTTCGAGTGCGAAGTCGTCACGCAACGTCGCCATACCGATGACACGCAAGAATGCCGAGCCTTCAGAAGGGTTGTAGACCGTGAACGCGCGCGTCCGGTAACGCTCGCCTGAAAACGTCCGATCGGCCGAGAAGATGAAGGAGAGGTCGTTCCGCGCCTCGAATGCCGCCGTCGACGGTCCGTCCGGCTCCTCGCGGTGAAATAGAAGCGTGGCCGTGACCTGATAATCGCCGGCCTTGCGGTCCACGCCGGCGCCCGCGTCGAACGACTGCCCGCTCACGCCGGACAGATCGCTCCCCTGAAAGGTGTCGCGGACGAACGCGGCAACCTCGCCGCGCAGCCCCCACTCCCCGCGAACGGCTTCGAAGTCCCCTCCGATCATGGTGAACCTGGGATGCGACGAGAGGATGCTCGCGGTCGCCGGCGGCACTGTGACGATGGGGAATGGCTCGAAGCCCCGATATGCGCTGAGGCTCCAGTCGAGCCGACTGGTCGTGGCGGCGAAACGCACTCCACCCTGCGCGTTTCCCCACCGCGCCGAAGGCTCGGTCTCCTCAACCCTCAGCGGAACAACCGGGCACCCGATCGCCTGGCAAACGACAAGGTCGGCATTCCCGGTGAGGTTGAACGGCGAAGAGCTCTCCGCCAGTTGATCGAATTCGCCTCGTCGAAAAAACGGAACGTAAACCGCCTCGAGCGATGCGTCATCGGTGAAATAAAAGCGGCCCCGAGCGAGAGCTACCGGCAGGCGCGCCTCGTTACGGCCTTCGAAAAAGAACCGCGAGACGTCGAGCGGGTTGATCACATCCGTCGGCTGCAGCTCGTCGAGCCGTCCCCACACAACGCGTCCGAATCCCGCGTAGAGATCGAAACGACCGAGCCTCACGTCCGCCGCCGCTTCGTGCACGCGGGCAATGCCGGCGCGTTCCCACTGAAGCGAGGAGGATCCCTCCTCCGGGCGGCGCGCGAGCAGCCCTTCCGCGAATCCCGACAGTGTGATGTGCACGCGCTCGGACGGCGTCACCTTCTCCTCTGCAAACACACGGGCACGCAGTTCCGTCGTGTCGTCGCGGTTCGGAAACCAGTCCATGAAGGCCGAGACGTCTCCAGTGGGCCGCGCAAATACCTGCGCGCTCAGCTCCGACGGCGCGCCGAAGAGCGCGAGCACGAGCGCTGCGATGACCGGAGCTCCTTTACGGAGCGCCGTTGCGCCAAAGACGCGCGGCATCAATTTGATGATCGGCGGCAGGATGAACACTTCGGCGAGAAATGCGACCGCCATCGTGAGCGCCAGCAGTCCGCCGAACCAGGCGGTTGGCTTGTACTCGGACAGGAAGAGGACGGCGAACCCGCAGCTGTTGATGATCGCGGTCGTCAGCGACGCGCGCCCTTCGTGGACCGTCGCTCGCTCGATCGCCTCGTCGGTCGAGGCGCCGTCCGCGATCTCATGCCGGTAACGGTTGATGAAGTGGATCGTGTCGTCATCGACAATGCCGAGCGCAACACTGGCCACCATGACCGTGGCGATGTTCATGGAAATGTCCAGGTATCCCATGACGCCGAGCACCGCGACGACGGGAAGCGCGTTGGGAACGATCGTCAGCGCGCCGAAGCGCCAGGAGCGGAACACGAGGAAGATGACGCCAAAGACCGTGAGGAAGGCGGTCCCGAAGCTGCTCAACTGCGACTCGACGAGATAGTGGTCCAGCGTGCTGAAAAGGCGGCCGGAACCCGTGGCTAACACGGATATGCCGGTTCCGGCAAAGGCCTCTTTGGCCATCCGGTCCGCCTGCTCGACGTACTCGAGCACCACATCGGAGCTCATCGACTGGAGCTTCACGTTGATCTGGGCCCGCGAGTAGTCGCTTGCGACAACGCGCTCGAGCTCATGACGGCCTTCGCCGCCGAGCGAGAACACGAACAGTTCCTGGGCGATCGTCGCCGCGTCAGGGGGGATGACGCTGGCCTCCTCGCGCCCGTCGTTCAGCTCCTTGTTGATGCGCTTGACATAGTCGGCGACCGACGTGACCTTTCGAACGTGCTCGAATTTCCGCAGCTCGTTCTCGAGGCGATCGATGCGGTGCAGTGCGTCAGGCGTGTTCAGCGAGTCGGGGGGACCTTCGAGCATCAGCTGAAAGCTGTAGACGCCGGACAGCTCGCGATCGATCACACGCGCCGACTGCCCCAGCGGGTGTGAGCTGGAGAAGAAGTTGATGTGATTCGTGTCCACCTTCAGCCGCAGCACTCCGGCGACCGCGGCCGCCCCGATGACGAGCGTGACGGCGAGGACGCGTGCAGGATACGCACACGTCAGTCTGGCGACTCGGCGCATCGGCTCTACCAGGTACTTTTCGTGCGGCGGTACGGTCGCGTCCGATCGCACGAAGGTCAACATGGTGGGGACGAGTACCAGTGAGAGCGCAAAGTCGACCATGATCCCGACGGCCGCACCGATGCCGAACGCGCTGACGGCAACGACGTGACTCGTGGCGAGCGACAGCATCCCGAGAGCCGTGGTCGCGCTGGCGCCGAACAGAGGGGTCACCATGTGCGACACGGTTTCCTTGAAGGCGAGATCGTCGCTCTCGTGACGGCGGGCCTCGTCCCACTTCTGCATGATATGGACGTCGTCGGCGATCGCCAGAACGACGACGAGCGGCACCAGCATGCTCGTGAGCACGTTGTAGCTGAAGCCCATGAGTGAGTACAGGCCGAGTGTCCAGAAGATGCTGAGCAGCGTCGCAAACATGGCGAGCATCGTCTTGCGCCAGGAGCGGAACGCCGCGTAGAGAGCAAGGATCGTGAAGAGCAGGATCGGCGGCGTGAATTTGAACTGGTTCTCGAGCGTGATCCGGTTGTACGTCTCGCTGATCTCGAGGCTCCCGTTGTAGTAGGCGCGAATGCCTTGTGGCAGCCGGGGATCCACGAGATCGTGGATCCGCTGAATGACTCCGCCTCGGACCGCGTCGATGCGGTCTTCGTCGAAGCTCACGACCACCGCGGTCACCGTGCCGCTCTCCGAGACCAGATCGCCGCGAAGCAGGTCGTCGCGCATCGCGCGTCGGCGGACCTCATCGGGCGATTGAGCGGCGGCGTTCTCGAGCAGCGGCCGCACATCCAGGCCGCCTTCATCATCGACCTCGTCCTGGGCCGGCCTGATCGCTTCGACGATGGTTGCGGTGGCGAGACTGTCGACGCGCGCGACGGTATCGACGCGCTCGATGTCACCGGTGATCTGCTCGATGAAGCGCAGCGTATCGGAGGAAAACAGGCGAGCCGGCGAGTCCGCCTGGAGAGCGACGATCAGCGTACGCGTGCCGCCGAACTCGCGCCGAAACCGCTCGTAGTCCTTGTAGACGGGATCCTCTTTCGAGAACCACGCGGTGATGTCATTGTCGATGCGCGTGATGTTCGCGCGCGGTGAAAGCGCCAGTGCTCCGATCACGAAGAAGAGCGACAGCGGCAGGCGCCAGCGCCAGATGACCGCTGCCAGCGCATTGGTGAACCAGCGCTCGCTCATCGTGCCCCGCGCTCGAGCTCACGGCGGCTGAAATCGGCCTCCTTCAGCCCCACGTTGTAGTCGGCGCGTTCGATCGTGAGCTCCGTCTTCGACTTCTCGAGCGCATTCGTCATCTCGGCGTCCATGGCCGTCCAGATCGCCTCGACCTGCTCGAGGCGCCGCACGGTATAGACCTTCTGCTTCTCGTTGCGGCGGTTGTAAATGTCGGCGCCGACCACGACGAAGCTGTCCTTGAGGACGGTGGAGACGACGCGCGGGAACTGCGCGGCCGCATCCTTCCTGCGCGACTCGAGCCGCCACGCAGGTCGTGCGCTTCCGCCCGACGGCGGCGTCCACGACGCGTTTTCGTCGACGATGCTGTATGTGTATTCGTCGAATTCGCGGCCGCCGATGTCCTCGTAGGTGAAATCGCTCCCCACGAAACTTTCCTGCGTCTCGGCGCCGGCAATGCGGCGCACGCGTCCGAGCGATGGCAGGTACAGGAACCGCTCGTCGTCGCTGCTCGGATGCTCCCAGACCAGGAAGCCAGTGCCGCGGATGTCGCTCGGGTACGTGAATCGCAGCAGCAGGCGATCGCCGTCCGGCGCGTTCGGGGCAGCGCCGGGGTTCTCGCGGCCGCGAAGCGACACCATCGTCAAAGCCCGCTCGCGTGACCGGCCCTGCCGGTCGAAGAGCTTCATCCGCATCGTCGTTTGCGCATCACGACCGGTGTTACGGTCCTGGACGCGCCGCGCAATTGCTTCGGCCGAGAGCTGTTGCGGCGCAGCGATCGTCATCAGGGTCGTGCGTCCGTCGATTAGCAAGGGGGCGCTGATGAGGGTGAGCAGCACGATTCGAAGCATCCGGCCTCCAGCCCGATTGTGTGAACTCTTTCACAAAGGTATCAAATTCTTAGGCTTTTAGCCGACTCTGTCGGTTCCGGCAACGATGGCGCATCTGACATACTGGCGGTATGGTCCTGATCTTCGGCAAGGAGAACTGCCCATACACCGCCGCCGCGCGGGCGGATTACGACAGCCGCGACATCGACGTCGAGTACATCGATGTCAAGAAGAGCCGCGAAGCGATGGAGCAGATGCTGGGGTATTCGGGCGGGCACCGGCGTGTGCCGGTCATCGTCGATGACGGGAAGGTCACGATCGGTTTCGGCGGAACCTGAGCGGTGTGATCATGAAGGCCGCCGGCGGCGGCCGCCCAACTCATTGCTGTATCGGTTGGCCCAACCGCGCCTTGAGCTCCTCAGAAATCGGCACGGCGCGGGCGCCGGCGTAGTCGTACATCACCTGGACGGTGCGCGCACTGGCGACCAGACGTCCGTGCTGATCGACCACTTCGTAGACGTACGTGAAGCTTGTTCGGCCGATGCGCTCCAGACCTATGCGGATCTCGAGCACGTCTCCGTAACGGGCCGGTAGCCGATAGTCGATCTCGGCGCGTGCGAGGATCACGCCTGGAGTCCGCGGCGGCAGGCGCTCGAAATCGACGCCCCACACGTCACGCCAGTGCGCGAACCGCGCCTGCTCGAGATAGGTGAGATACACCGCATTGTTCGCGTGCCCCATCGGGTCGCAGTCGCGAAAGCGGACGTCGAGGCGATGAACGAAGATCGCATCCATGGAGCGCGTCAGTCGATGCGCCACGTACTATAATTCGCCGTGCTCTCCGCAACACATGCAGAACAGTTCAGCGAGGAAGAGCGTGCGGCGCTCGCTCCCTATTTCACCAACACCGACAGACACGTTTTCGCGCTGACGAACCTGCCCGAGACGGTCAAGGGCGCTCTCTTCGCCCGATACTCGCGGTCCGCAAAATCACTTCGCCGGCTCTTTCTGGACGAGTTCGCCTCTGAGATGCCCGCCGGGCCCGCGCAGGCGCACGAGGTGGGGATCGCTCGAGCCGAAAAACTCTACGCTCGCGTCTTCAACGAGTACGGCGACGACTCGGTCGCGCAGCTAGGCGGCGCACACGTCGCGTGCGAGTACGTCTCCAATGTTCTGACGAAGGTGCTCGAGTGGGGACGGCTCATGGCGTATCTTGAGCAGTCCACGCGATACGTACCCTACACCGACACGCTGCATGGACGCTGGCGCTATCACGTACCCGCCGAGGTGACCGGCGATCTCGAGGCGCGTTACGTGAGGACGATGGACGAAACGTTCGCGTCGTACGCGAAGTGGATCCCGGCGATGCAGGAACACTTCGCGCGGCGCTATCCCAGGAACCCGTCGGACAGTGAAGCGGTTCATCGCGCCGCGATCCGCGCCAAAGCGCTGGACACGCTTCGCGGCATGCTTCCCGCCGCCACCCAGTCCAACGTGGGCCTCTATGGAACGGGCCAGGCGTTCGAGGCGCTGTTGCTGAGAATGCGCGCGCATCCACTATTGGAAGCGCGCGAGTGTGCGAACGCGATGCTGGAGGAGTTGCGCAAGGTCATTCCCGCGTTCCTGACGCGTGTGGACATCTTCGAGCGGGGCGGACGGTGGAGCGAGTACCTCGCGGGCACGCGCCACGAAACCACATCGCTCGCCGATGCCCTGCTTCAGGGAATCACGGCCGAGGATCGCGCCGAAGTGACCCTCACCGACTTCGATCCCGACGGCGAGATCAAGATCGTTGCATCGGCTCTGTACGGCTCGTCTGACCTGCCTGACGATCAGTTACACTCCATCGCTCGACGGATGAGCGCCGACGATCGCGCCCGCGTCCTGCGAGCGTACGTCGGCACCCGCTCGAATCGCCGCCACAAACCGGGGCGCGCGTTCGAACGAACCACGTACCGTTTCGACATCCTGACCGATTACGGTGCCTTCAGAGACCTTCAGCGCCATCGCCTCCTGACGCTCGAATGGCAGCCGCTCACTACGCGCCACGGATTCACCGAGCCAGAAGCGATCCGCGAAGCTGGCGCCGGAGACGATTGGGATCGCGTCTTGGAGGCGAGTGCGTCGCTCTACGAACGAATGGCCTCCGCGAACCTCGGCGCCGCCGCGCAGTACGCCGTCGCCATGGCATATCGCATTCGCTTCTACATGGAAATGAACGCGAGGGAAGCCATGCACCTGATCGAGCTGCGCACGGCGCCGCAAGGGCATCCGGCTTATCGCCGCGTGTGCCAGCAGATGCATCACCTCATCGCGGAGAAGGCCGGCCATCGGGCGGTAGCCGATGCAATGATCTTTGCGGATCATTCCGCCGTGGAGCTCGAGCGACTCGGATCCGAGAGGACGCTGGAGAAGAAGCGGTCACAGGCAGGCTGATCGCTACTCTTCCTTGACGTCGCGACGGCTCCAGTAGCGCCCGAACTCCGGAAGGAACGTCAGCGACTCGAACGACTTCATCCTGTCGAAGAACAGCACGCCGTCGAGATGGTCCGTCTCGTGCTGAATCACCCGTGCGGTGAAGTTGGAAACCTTCATCTCTATCCGCTTGCCGTTTCGGTCGTACGCACGGACGGAGATCTGCGTCGCGCGCGGCACGCGTCCACGGATGTCGGGAATGCTGAGGCAGCCCTCCCAATCCTCGGCAACGTCGCGGCCGACGGGCGTGATCTCCGGGTTGATGAGCGCCATCAGCGGGACGCCGGGCTCGTCGTCATCATCCTCCGGCTCCGGAAAGCCGGCGACGAACAGTCGAACGCTCGTGTGGACCTGCGGCGCGGCAAGCCCGACGCCCTGGTATTCCGCCATGGTCTCGAACATGTCGTCGACCAGCTGCTGGAAGGCGGCAGAGCGGATCTCTGCCGCTTCGAGCGGCCGCGCCTTGGCGCGCAGCACCGGGTGCCCCATGTGCGCGACTTTCAGGATCGCCATTCTGCGATTATAGATTCACGTGCGACGTGCGATGTGCGACGTGCGATGTGCTCTGGATGACTTGTCGTGGAGATTCGATACAACTTCTGTCCAACGTGCTCCGGGCCGCTCGAACCGCGACTCCTGAAGCGGGGTGATCCGGAGCGGCTCGTATGCACGCAGTGCGGCCAGGTGCTGTACCTGGACCCCAAGGTCGCCGTCGGGACGATCGTGCGCACTGATGACGCGCGACTCGTTCTCGTGCGACGCGCCATCGAACCGGGGTACGGGTTGTGGGTGTTCCCCGGCGGTTACGTCGATCGTGGTGAGGAGATCACCGTCGCGGCCGTTCGCGAGGCGCGCGAGGAAGCGGGGCTGGATGTAGAGATCGAGCGTCTAGTCAACATCTACTCGTATGCGCAACGATCCCTGATCGTCATCGTCTACGCCGCTCGCATCGTGGGCGGGGAACTATGCACCGACGAGGAGTGTCTCGAGGCGCGGCTCTTCTCGCCAGATGAAATTCCATGGGATCGACTCGCCTTTCACAGCACCACACAGGCACTGCGCGAATACCTCAGCAGTACGCCGAACGAGCCGCGCTGACCCTCTTAACGGCGTCGCCGGTTCGACGTGCCAGGGTCGCAAGCGCCGCCACCGAGATCAATCGTGTGCTCCCAGCTTGGTATAATTCCTTCTCCTGCGAACCCGGCCGGGCAAAGTCTGCCCGCGTTCCGTCCGAGATAAGACATATGAAGAACCAGATCCTCCTGGCCGTGCTCTCGTCGGCGCTGGTCGCCTCGGGCTGCATTGGCATTGAACACGAAAGCACTCCAACCGGCCCGTCCGCCAGCGGCAACAGTTCACTCCTCGGGAACTGGTCGTCGTCGAACATCATTCCGTCGCCGGGCTCCTGCACGGATTTCAAATGGAACGTCACGGAGCAGACACCAATCAGCGCGAAAGGGGCCTTCAGCGCATCATGCGCGGGTGATCTGAAGGTGACGGGCACTGCCCAGGGTCAGTTCACCACGTCGGGGTCCATTGCCTGGAGCGGGCAGGCTAACGCGAACGCGCCCGGCCTGACGTCCTGCAACGTCGTGCTGACGGGCACGGCGGAACTGCAAGTGGACGGGATCCGGATCCCGTACTCCGGCGACACCTGTCTGGGAAAAGTCAGCGGAGTCGAAGTCCTCAAGCGCTGACGAATTCTCATAAGCCCTTTCAGGGCTGCCCGTCAGAGGTTCAGCTTTCTGTTGCGCGCCGGCGAAGCAGCTCCAGCAGTTCCGCGTCCGCAGGCGGGAACGGCAACATCACCAGATCTTCAGTCCGCACCCAGCGCATCTCCTGTCCGAGCATGGGCCGCGGCGCTCCAGTCAGGCCGCAGTCGAAAAACCGGAGCACCACTTCACGATCCGGATAGGTGTGCGACACAGTGAGCAACTCGTCCCGCACAACGACGTCGGCATCGAGCTCTTCTCGGATCTCGCGGCGCAGGCAATCGGTGAGCGTTTCCCCTGGATCGCACTTGCCTCCGGGAAACTCCCAGTAGCCTTCGAGATGCACACCTGCGTGCCGACGGGTGACGAAGTACTCCTCGCCACGGCGGATCACCGCAGCCGCAACCACGATTCGCTTCCGGACGGACGTCACGAGCGCGCTGCGCGGCGCGCCGCACGCGTTTGTGAGCCTGCCGCTGGAAACGGGTACGACGCGCAGCCGCCACGCATTGGACATGTCTCACACAGCGGCCTGCGCGCCGAACACAGGGTGGCACCGAAGTCCATGAGCGCCTGATTGAAATCGAAGACGTGTCGGCGCGGCAGCACGGTGCGCGACACGCTCCAGAGATGACGCTTCATCGCAGGCGATCTCGGATCTCCCTTGCCGACGAACACACGACAGAGCACGCGCGCGACGTTGGTGTCGAGGATCGCCTTACGCTGTCCAAATGCGAAGCTCAAGACGGCACCGGCCGTGTACTCGCCGATCCCCTTGAATGACAGCAGGGTCTCTTCGTCTGACGGCAACTGACCGCCGTACTGAGCGACCGATTCGCGAGCGATGTCGTGCAACCGCCGAGGGCGGATGTTGTAACCAAGAGGACGCCAGGTATCGGCGACGTCGTCGACCGGCGCCTCGGCGAGGGCTCCGAGGCTGGGATACTTCGTCAGCCATTCCTCGTACTTCGGCAGCACGCGATCGACCTGTGTCTGCTGCAACATCACCTCGGAGACGAGGATATGGTACGGATCCCGGGTGCGTCGCCACGGCAGATCGCGTCCGTGACGGCGATACCACTCGAGCAGCCGACGGCGGAACCATTGCCGGCGATGGGGATCCGGAAGCGAAGAGGGTGGCGACGAGGCGCGACCGCGCGTTGAAACCATGAGTTCTATAATCGTTCGCGGTGAAAATCTACACCAGGACCGGCGACGCTGGTGAAACGGGCCTCTTCGATGGCACCCGCGTACCGAAGTCGGATGCGCGCGTCGCAGCTTACGGTGAGGTCGACGAACTCAATGCCTGGCTCGGTCTGGCGCGATCTGCTCTCAATGCGGACGGCCGGGAGGCGGTGGAGGTCGCGCTGCCCGACATTCTCGAACGGCTGCAGCGCGATCTGTTCGCGCTCGGCGCCAGACTGGCGGATCCACGTCACAAGATCGCGGGCCGCGTGACCAGGGCAGCGCTGGAGCCAGAGGACATCACGCGCCTCGAGAACTGGATCGACTCGCTCGAACAGGAGCTTTCCCCTCTGCGCCGATTCATTCTTCCCGGAGGTTCGCGCGCCGGCGCGACGCTCCACGTTGCGAGAACGGTCTGTCGACGCGCGGAGCGCGCCATGGTTGCGCTCGGCGACGTCGAGCCCGAGTTGCTCACCTACATCAATCGTGTCTCAGATCTCCTCTTCGTCATGGCCAGGGCGGCGAACCACCGGCAGGGCACGGCCGAAATCGAGTGGTGAGCACGGCGGACGCTTACGCTTTTTGCGAGAAGCTGGCGCGCGAACACTACGAGAACTTTCCCGTCGCATCGGTGCTGCTGCCCGCGCGGATGCGCCCGCACATCGCGGCCATCTATGCCTTCGCGCGAACCGCCGACGATTTCGCCGACGAGCCCGGTCGCGAGCCGCAGACGCGACTGCAGCTGCTCGCGGAATTCCGCTCGCGTCTGCACGATTCGCCGGGCAGCGGTGGATCGGGTGATCACATCCTCGTGGCGCTGCGGGATACGATTGAACGTTGCCGGCTGCCGATCGCGCTGTTCGAGGATCTTCTCAGCGCGTTCGAGCAGGACGTCGCCGTGAGTCGCTACCAGAGCTGGGCAGCGGTGCACGATTATTGCCGACGGTCCGCCAATCCCGTGGGGCGGCTCGTTCTGCGTGTCGCCGGAGTCCACAGTGACGATGCGGATCGCGCGTCGGACGCGGTCTGCACGGCGCTGCAGCTGGCGAATTTCTGGCAGGATCTCGGCCGCGACTGGCGCAACGGGCGGCTGTATGTCCCCGCCGAAGAGTCTGCGCGGCACGGCGCGTCGGAGAGCGATCTCGAAGGCCCGGCGCTACCGGCCGCGTGGACGTCGACGCTTCGCGCATGCGTTGAGCGGACGCGAAGGCTGTTCGACGAGGGGCGGCCCGTCGCGGCTTTCGTGAACGGCCGGCTCCGTCTCGAGCTTCGGGCGACGTGGCTCGGCGGCGTGAGGATCCTCGAGAAGATCGAAGGCATGGGATACGACACGCTCTGGCATCGGCCGCGGTTACGAATGTGGGATGCTGCGCGCATCGCCGCCGGCGTCGCCCTTTGGCGCGATCGCTGAATCCGCGCGCGAAGAATGGCCCGCGACACCAACTTCTACTATTCCTTCCTCGTGCTGCCCGCCGACAAGCGCAGCGCGATCGTCGCCGTCTGGGACTTCTGCCGTGCCGTCGACGATGCCGTTGACGAAGCGGGAGCGAACAACGCCGCTGTGGAAGTGGCGAGATGGAAGACAGAGGTCGCGGCGTGCTTCGATGGCGGGAGTCCGTCCACGCCGCAGGGACGCGCTCTGCAGCTGGTGATTTCCAGGTTCCACCTTCCGCGAAGCGCCTTCGATGCGCTCGTCGAAGGCGTGGCGATGGACATGGGCTCGCGCCGTTACGCCACGTTCGCGGACCTGTACGAGTACTGCATCCGCGTGGCATCAGCCGTGGGCCTGATGTGTGTCGAGATCTTCGGATACGAGGATCCGAAGGCACGCGCCTACGCGAACGATCTTGGGGTCGCGCTCCAGCTCACGAACATCCTGCGCGACGTTCCCGAAGACCTCGGGCGCGGGCGCGTCTACATCCCGCAGGAGGATTTCACGCGCTTCCGCTGCACGGAGGCCGACCTGGCGAACGAAGTGGCGGCGGCGGGCACCGGCGTTCACTCAGCCGCGATCCGCTCGCTGCTGCAGCACCAGGGCGAGCGCGCGCGCGAGTACTACGCGCGCGCCGCGGCGGCGCTGCCGTCCGGTGACGCGCGTCGCCTCGTGGCGGCGGAGATCATGTCGGCGATCTACTTCGCCATCCTCGAAAAGATCGAGCGCCGCAGGTACGACGTGTTCTCCGAGAGGGTGCGGATTCCGCGTTCCCGGCGCGCGCTGATCGCCGTCCGCACTTGGCTGCACGTCGTGCTGCGCGGCCCTCGTCCCGACGGGGCCAGGCCCCGATCCTCGTAACGCGCTGCTCTCAAGTGACTTACAAGGATCCAAAAAACGCGGACTTCGCCTCCGGTGGCCGACGGGGACAGGCCCCCTTTTCAGCCGGACCCGTCGCAACCGGGGACAGGCCCCCTCCCGAGGTGGTCATCGTCGGCGGTGGATTCGCGGGGCTCAGCGCCGCGACGATGCTCGCGGATCACGGGATCCGCGTACTCGTACTCGAAGCGCGGGGGCGGCTCGGGGGACGCGCCACCGCGTTCGTCGATCGCGAGACCGGCGAAATGGTGGACAACGGCCAGCACGTGCTGTTTGGCTGCTACCGCGAGACCTTCGCGTTCCTGCGGAGAATCGGCGCGGACGCGAACGTCCGCATCCAGAGCTCGCTCGAGCTGCCGTTCATCGCGCGCGCCGGAAATCGCTCGCTCCTGAAGTGCCCCTCCTGGCCCCCGCCCCTGCACCTGCTCGGCGGGATCATGCAGTGGACCGCGCTGCCACTGCGCGACCGGCTCTCGGCACTCAGACTCGCGCCCGCGATCCTCAGAGCCAGATCGTCGTCAGCTGCGCGCGCTGCTGCGGCCGACGAAACGGTTCTGAGCTGGCTGCGCGCGCGCGGGCAGACGGACGTTCTCATCACGGCTCTCTGGGAACCGCTCGCCGTTGCGGCGCTGAACCAGCCCCTGGCGGACGCCGCCGCGGCGCCGTTCGTCCGCGTGCTCGCGGAGATGTTCGGACGCGATCCTTCATCAGCAGCACTTGCACTCCCGACGAAGCCGCTGGACCAGATGTACGCGGACCCCGCACGCACCTTCATCGAGGCTCGTGGCGGATCGGTCCGCACGGGCGCACTCGCGCGCGTCATTGCCGAGGGCGATCGTGTGTCAGCGGTGGAGGTACGTCAGGGTGATGTGAATGCCGCGACACCGGGAGAGCGGATCACGGTGGACCGCGTCGTCGCCGCTGTTCCCTGGCACGCCACGCGGAATCTTTTTTCTCGGCTACCGCCAGCACTCGAATCGCTCGTCAGCTCCGCGGCCGCGATGAGAGGAATGCCGATCGCCACGGTCAATCTCTGGTACGACCGGGTGGTCATGGACACGCCGTTCGTCGGCCTGACGGGCCGGACCGTTCAGTGGATCTTCGACAAACGCCAGGTCTTCGGCGAGGCGTCCTCGCACCTGTCGCTGGTCGTGAGCGCCGCGGAGGCGATTGCCGCACTCGCGCGCGACGAACTGATCGAGATCGCCATTCGCGAAGTGCGCGACGCACTTCCGGCAGCGGCCGAGGCCAGGCTCGTTCGCGCGAGCGTCATCCGCGAGAAACGGGCGACGTTCTCTCTGTCGCCGGGTCAGCCGCCGCGGCCTGCCAACCGCACGGCGGTGGACGGCCTGGTCATCGCAGGCGACTGGACCGACACGGGGCTGCCCGCCACAATCGAAGGCGCCGTGGTCAGCGGACACGCAGCCGCGCGTGCCATACTCGAAGGTCGCCGATGAAGTCGATCGTCGTCCACTACCAGGAGATCGCGCTCAAGGGAAACAACCGGTCGTGGTTCGTCGCGCGACTCGCCCGTAACCTGCGCACCGCGACGAAAGGGACGGGAGTTCGCGAAGTCCGAGTACTGATGGGGCGCATCGAGCTCGCGCTCGAACCCTCCGCGGACTGGAACGTCGTCCGCGATCGCGTCTCGCGCGTGTTCGGCGTGGCCAACTTTGCCAAGGCCGGCTCGGCACCGCTCGACGTGGACGCGATCTCCCAGGCGATCCTCACGGATCTCGGCCAGCCGCAGGTCTCGACCTTTCGCGTATCCGCTCGCCGCGCCGACAAGCGGTATCCGCTGACCTCACCGCAGATCGAGCGCGAAGTTGGTGGGCGCATCAAGGAAGCGCGCGGCTGGAAGGTCGATCTCGGCAATCCCGAGTTGACGATCTTCGTCGAAGCGCTCACCGATGAAGCTTTCTATTACTTCGGCAAGGAGCCCGGCGCCGGCGGTCTGCCCGCCGGGACGAGCGGGCGCGTGGCCTGCCTGCTGTCAGGGGGGATCGATTCCCCGGTCGCGGCGTTTCGGGCAATGCGCCGCGGATGCCGCGTCCTGTTCGTCCACTTTCACAGCTACCCCATCCTGTCGCGCGCGTCGCAGGAGAAGGCACGCGAACTGGTCACGCTCCTCACCCGGTATCAGTACGACTCGCGCTTGATGCTCGTGCCGTTCGGCGAGATCCAGCAGCAGGTCGTGCTGGCGGTCGCTCCGCCTCTGCGAGTCGTGATCTACCGCCGCCTCATGATGCGGATCGCCGAGGCGCTGGCGCGCCGCAATCGGGCACAGGCGCTCGTCACAGGCGAGGTCGTCGGTCAGGTCGCCTCGCAGACGCTGGAAAACCTCTCGGCGATCAACAATGTCGTGTGCATGCCGGTACTCCGTCCCCTGATCGGCACCGACAAGGACGAGATCACCATCGAAGCCCAGCGGCTCGGGACGTATCCGATTTCGATCATCCCTGACCAGGACTGCTGCACGCTCTTCACACCGCGACATCCGGTCACGAAGGCGAGGATGTCCGACGTCGAGCGTGCCGAGGCAGCGCTGCCGATCGAGGAGATCGTCAACCGCGCGGTCGACTCCGCCGTGCAGGAAGAGTTCCACTACCCGGTATAAGATTCCCGATGGTCCTCGGAGAACATTTTCAGGAGCTGGCATCGTGAAGATCAGTGCAGGCAAGCTTGCCGGAATGAAGGCGGTGTCGGATGCGCGCGGCGTGATCGCGGCGGCCGCGATGGATCAGCGCGGTTCCCTGAAGAAGGCACTCGCGAAGGAGAAGGGCGGCGATATCGGCGACAAGGACATGGAAGACTTCAAGATCCATGTCACCGAGGTGCTGACGCGGCACGCGAGCGCGATCCTGCTCGATCCTGAATGGGGGCTCCCGGCCAGCAAGCGTCGCTCGAACGATGCGGGGCTTCTCATGGCATATGAGAAGACCGGCTACGACGCGAACACCCCCGGTCGACTGCCCGACCTGCTCGACGTGTGGTCGGTGCGGCGGCTGAAAGAGGCGGGCGCGGACTGCATCAAGATCCTGCTCTACTACACGCCGTTCGATCCCAAGCACGTCAACGACCACAAGCACGCCTGGGTGGAGCGCATCGGCGACGAGTGCAGGGCCAACGACATCCCGTTCTTCCTCGAATTCGTGGGCTACGAGGAGGGCGCTGACGAGAAGGGGCTCGACTACGCGAAGAAGAAGCCCGACATCGTAACGAAGACCATGCAGGAGTTCACGAAGGATCGCTACGGCGTGGACGTGATGAAGGTCGAAGTGCCCGTGAACATGAAGTTCGTCGAAGGGGCACGCGCGTTCGGCGGCCAGAAGGCGTACTCGAAGCGGGAAGCGATGGACCACTTCCGGCGCTCGGCGGATGTAGCCACGAAGCCATTCATCTACCTTTCGGCCGGCGTGAGCAACGCCGAGTTCACCGAGTCACTGGAGCTCGCCGCCGAAGCGGGCACCCGCTTCTCCGGCGTGCTGTGCGGCCGCGCAACGTGGAAGGAAGGGATCCCGGTTTTCGGCAAGCAGGGGCCCGACGCGTTCCGCAAATGGCTCGAGGACGAAGGCGTTCGAAACATCAACAACGTCAACGACCGCTTGAAGCCGGCGCGGCCGTGGTTCGAGTTCTACGGGGCGAAGAGCGCGGACGAACTTCGCTGATGGAGCTGGGTGCTCAGTGCCGGGGGCTGGGTGCTCAGCGCCGGGTGCTCAGTGGGCGTGCTGACTGCTCAGCTTAGTAGACTGAGAGCGGCAGCTTCGTCACTACGGCGTGCGCTTCGCCATGCGGCGTGCGGATCTGCACCTCAGTTCCCTGTTCGATGAAATCGCGCTGCACGTAACCGAGTGCAATCTGCTTTCCTGCTCTCGGCGAGTCGGCCACGCTGGTGATGCGGCCGACTTCTCTGTCGCCGGCGTGAATCCGGTCATCCTGATTCACACGCCCGCCCTCGATCGACAGGCCGACGAGTCTCTTCGCGACCCGGCCTCCACCACGGTGCAGAACGCGAACGATGACTTCCTGCCCTACGTAACAGCCTTTGCTCATGCTGATCGCGGAGCTCTCGATGCCTGCCTCGAGGGGGATCGTCGTATTGTCCATGTCGACGAGGAACCGCGGTATCCCTGCTTCGATCCGCGTCGTCTCCACTGCTGACGGATCGACCAGAACGGCACCGACGTCTGAGACTGCCGTGACGAATGAGCCGACGTGCTCGGTCTGGACGATTACGTCCAGACCATCGACGCCGATGTCGCTGCTCTGAAGAACGAACAACGTCGCGAAGCCTGCAGCCGATGTGGCGCGCTGTACGACATCACGGGCCTGCGGACCGTAGACGCCGATCTGCCCCCACGTGCCGGTGGCGTTCTCGACGGCTACGTCCTCGGTGATGATGAACTTCTCCAGATGGTCGACGATGTTCGCCGTCACGGCGGCCTCGAGGTCGAGCAGGATCAGTTCGCCGATGTCGAACACGCGCATGTCGGAGATCATCCGGCCCTGAGCGGTGAGCAGCGTGGCGTAGCACGAAGCCCCGGGTTCGAGCGCGAGGATGTCGTTCGACAGCAGCCCCTGCAGGTACACCTTGCGGTCGGCGCCGCGCAGCACGATCCGTCCCTTCTCGTGACGAACGAAGACGGCCGCCGATTCGTGCAGGGCGCGGTACTGGTCCGGTGAAAACGTCGAGGCCACTGATATCCTCAATGGATGCAGTTCTTGCGCAATTGTACCGCCGCGTTCCTGTGCGCCGCCCTGGGCGCGCCGGCCCTCGCCCAGTCGACGGCCGCGTCTCCAGCAGAAGGCGGCGCACAATTCCTGATCTTCATCGCCGGCCGCCAGGTCGGCCAGGAGCAGGTCAATGTCGCGCGCGCCGCGGGTGGCTGGATCATCTCGGCCACCGGCCAACTCACCTCGCCGGGCGACGTCACGACGAACCGGTTCGAGGTCAAGTACGACTCCGACTGGCAGCCGCAGGAACTGCGCATTCAGGCGACGGCCGGCGGCAAGCCGCTGAGGCTCTCGACGTCGTTCGGAATGACGACGGCCATCAACGAGATCACGCAGGGCGCCACCACGAACTCGAAGACAGACCAGATATCCGCGCGTACGGTCGTCGTGCCGAACAATTTCTACGCGGCGTACGAAGCGATGGCGGTGCGCCTCGCCGGCGCGAAGCCAGGGACGGAATTGCCTGTCTACGTCGCGCCTCAAACCGAGATCACGGCGATCGTGAAGGTTGTCTCAGACGAGGAGTTCAAGACTCCGTCGGGCGTGATCGCGCTGCGCAAGTTCGAGATGGTATTCCAGAATCCGAGCGGACCGTTGACCGCGACCGTGACCGCGGACCGCCGGAACAGGCTCGCGCGCCTCGAGATTCCGGCAGCCGGGTTGAGTGTGGTTCGCTCGGATCTGGCAACGGTGTCCTCCCGTCCTCAGGTAGCGCGCAATCCGACCGA
Organism: Vicinamibacterales bacterium; assembly: GCA_035537955.1. Lineage (GTDB taxonomy): Bacteria > Acidobacteriota > Vicinamibacteria > Vicinamibacterales > 2-12-FULL-66-21 > JACDCA01. Next base: position 34,214 of record DATLLF010000085.1, read on the forward strand.
CGCCGACGTCACGATTCCGGCGCTCGGCTTCAATCTCTCGGGCACCATCACCACTCCGCCCCAGGTCGCAGGCCGCTTGCGGCACCCTGCGATTGTGCTGGTCGCCGGATCCGGCGCGGTCGATCGTGACGAAACCGTTGCCGGGATCCCGATCTTCACGCAGCTCGCCGGAGCGCTCGCCGAGAAGGGCTTCGTCGTTCTCCGCTACGACAAACGCGCCGTTGGACAGAGCGGCGGCCGCTCCGAACGCGCCACGCTCAACGACTATGCCGACGATCTGCTCGCAGCGGTGAAGTGGCTGCGAAAACGGGATGACGTGGACGACAACCGCGTGACGGTGGCCGGTCACAGCGAAGGCGGCGCGGTCGCCATGATCGCCGCGAAGAAGGAGGAGGATGACATCGATGCGCTCGTCCTCATTGCCGCCCCCGGAATTCGCGGCTCGGAACTGATCCTCGAACAGCAGCGGCACAGTCTCGACCTGCTCAAAGCCAGCGAACAGGAGCGCAAGGAGAAGATCGATGTCCAGCAGCGTATCCAGACCGCCGTCTTGACGGGAGTGGGATGGGAAGGGCTGCCTGCCGAGTATCGTGCCGCGGCTGACTCCCCCTGGTTCAAGAGCTTGCTGGAGTTCGATCCCGCGCGCGCGATGAAAGACGTCGGGCAGCCGATACTGATCGTTCAGGGTGACCTCGACAAGCAGGTGGCTCCACACCACGCCGACAAACTCGCGGAGCTTGCGCGCGCACGAAATCGCAAGGCGGCCGTTGAGGTGCTGCATCTGCCCGGCGTGAACCATCTGCTCGTTCGCGCGACGACCGGCGAGGTGAGCGAGTACGCCACGCTGAAGGAAAAACAGGTCGTTCCCGAGATCAGCGCAAAGATTGCGGAGTTCCTGCGCGCGCAGTAGGGCTCGCAGGTTTGCGGCTGCCTGTCGTTCAACAGGGAGAAACGGAGGCAGGGAGCGAACGGAGGGATCTCGACCCGTTTAAACGCGTGGCGACGCCCGGCAGGCGCCGACCGTCGGTCGGCGTAATCGTGGGAGCCACGATACGGCGCAAGGCGCGGGGCTCACCGTGCCGCAAAAGGTCAAGAATCCTCCGTGCCTCGGTGCCTCTCTGTGTAACGATCTACTTCGCCGGCTTCAGCTCCATCGTACCGGCGAGCTTGTTCGGCGCATCGCGCCCACAGCCTGCGATCGAGACCGTTCCCTTCGAGCCGGCGGTCTTCGCTGGAGCCTTGAAGTTCATCGCGATCTGTCCATCGCAGTTGCGCTGGACCATGTGATACGGAAAGTCGAGCACCATCTCGCCGGCCTTCGACGTGCCCGCCACCTTGCCCGTGATCTCAGTCGGCTGCGTGATGTGCATGGTCCCCGCGACCTTGCCCGCGGTCGTGACGAGATCGAGCGTCCCGGTGTAGACGCCGCCATCGGCGGTGATCGCCAGCTCATACGTCACGCCTTTTGTACCCGCCGGCTTCTTCGTCTGCGCCGAACCAGCCGCCGCGATCGTGGCGATCATCAACGCTGCCGTTCCGCATTGCCTCAACATGTCAGCCTCCCCCGCGACACAGACGAGAAAACAGCCGAACGGGTTGCCGGAATCGCGGTGCTCTTACACGCCGAGATGAGCCTGAGCTACACTTTGCGCATGAAAGTCGGGATTCCTCGCGAGATGTGGCCGGGTGAGACGCGGGTAGCCGTCATCCCAGCAACCGTCCCTGCCCTGACGAAGGCGGGCCTTCAGGTCGTCGTCGAAGAAGGCGCCGGCAGCGCTGCCGGGTTTCCTGATGCGACCTATCGCGCCCAGGGAGCGGAGATCGCGTCGCGCCGCGACGTCTTCGCGAGCGAGATCATCCTGCAGGTGCGATCCGCGCCTGGGGAGCCTGGCCTGCTTCGCGCGGGTCAGACGGTCATCGGCTTCGCGGACCCCCTCGGTTCTCCCGTCGACATTTCCACCCTTGCCACCAGTGGCGCCACCCTTCTCTCGATGGAGCTCATGCCGCGCATCACGCGCGCACAAAGCATGGACGCGCTGTCATCGATGGCCACGGTCGCCGGCTACAAGGGCGTGCTCCTCGCGGCAGTCACGCTGCCGCGAATGTTTCCCATGCTGATGACCGCCGCGGGCACGATCAGCCCCGCTCGCGTATTCATCGTGGGCGCCGGCGTCGCCGGGCTCCAGGCGATTGCCGTCGCGCGCAAGCTCGGTGCGAAGGTGGAGGCATACGACGTCCGCCCCGCGGTGAAGGAACAGGTCCAGAGCCTTGGCGCGAAGTTCGTCGAGCTGCCGATCGAGTCCCTGGACGCGGAAGACAAGGGAGGCTACGCGAAGGCACAGGACGAGAGCTTCTACCGCCGCCAACGCGAAATGATGCTGAAGGTCGTCGCCGCGAGTGACGTCGTCATCACCACGGCACTCATTCCCGGACGCCCGGCGCCGAAGCTGCTGACGACCGAAATGGTAGAAGCGATGACGCCAGGATCGGTCGTGGTGGATCTCGCGGCGGAGCGCGGCGGCAATTGCGAGCTGACGCGCCCCGATCAGACGGTGGTGCACAACGGCGTCAGCGTCATCGGCCCCTCGAATCCCGCTGCCTCGGTGCCGTATCACGCCAGCCAGATGTATTCGAAGAACATCACGACCTTCCTCATGCACCTGCTGGGCAAGGACGGTGCGCAACAGCCCGCGGTGCCGATCGACCCCAACGACGAGATCACGCGCGAGACGCTGCTCACCAGGAATGGAACGGTCGTACACCCGAGGGTGATCGAGCTCCTCGGTGTGAAATCCTGATTCTCTGAGCAACCCCACGGAGGTCGGATGGAATCGTTCGCTGGCGCATTGACGGTGTTCGTGCTCGCCGTGTTCATCGGTTTCGAAGTCATCAACAAAGTCCCGCCACTGCTTCACACGCCGCTCATGTCGGGATCCAACGCCATATCGGGCATCACGGTGATCGGCGCCATGCTCTCGGTTGCCACCCCGGACCCGCTCTCGACCGCGCTCGGCTTCGTCGCGATCGTCCTCGCCACGATCAACGTCGTCGGCGGGTTCCTCGTGACTCACCGCATGCTCGGTATGTTCAAGAAGAAGGACTGATGATCAACGGCGCGCTGATCAATCTGTTCTATCTCGCCTCATCGGTTCTCTTCATCGTCGGTCTCAAGGGGCTCTCGCATCCGCGCACCGCCGTGCGTGGCAACCTGCTCGGTGCGATCGGCATGCTCCTCGCCGTGATCGCGACGTTCCTGCATCGCGACCCGCTCGGCAACGGTCCGCTGCAGGCCATCGGCCTGATTCTGGCCGCGGTGCTCGTGGGTAGTGTGCTGGGAGCGCTGCTGGCGTTGCGGATCCAGATGACGGCGATGCCGCAGATGGTCGCCCTGCTGAACGGGTTCGGGGGCGGCGCCTCCGTCCTCGTTGCGGGCGCTGCACTCCTCGACGTGCGCGCGCCTTCGATC